>JAFRIR010000042.1 GCA_017432685.1 Flexilinea sp.
AATACAAAATGATAATTGATAAGCGATACAGTCGTCGCAGTTCGGCAATAATCTTTATACATGTTTATAGTATAACAAAAATACTATTATTTGATGTGTCATTCGAGTTATGCACAATTCATCCCACGGCTAAAGCACGTGAGATGAATTGTGGCTTATCTGTAAGGCAATTTTTGTTTATGGTATCATTACTATCTGGAAGACATAGGTAATGAATATGCAGAAGCCTTTAGATTTGATCGGAAAGAAATTTGGAAAACTGATTGTACTTGAGCAGTTAACGCCGGGACCTGCAAGCAAATCCGACTTCCTCTGCCGCTGTGATTGTGGGAATGAAGTTGTGAAAAGCTATCACGCACTTCAATCCGGCGTCAAATCCTGCGGCTGTATCTCCAAATCAAAGCAGGCAGATTTGACAGGCAAGAAATTCGGCATATTAACGATATTGAAATACATCCCGCCAAAGGATATTGAAAAAGAAGTTCCCCTTGAGCAACGATGGAAAAATTCCTATGGCGGATGGCTCGGGATGTGGAAGTGCCGCTGTGAATGTGGAAACACGTTTTATGCGACAACACAAAGACTTCTAAAAGGACAGGCCACATCCTGCGGCTGCGAAAAGAAACGGGAAGATTTATCGGGGAAAAGATTTGGCCGACTTGTTGTGCTGGAAGAAGTCCCCTCGGGGAATCCATTTTACAAACGGTTCAAAAGAACCAAAAGTGGTTACTGGAAATGCCAGTGTGACTGCGGAAAGATCACTTATTCATCCCGCTGGCTGTTGGAAAAGGGCGGGAAGATTTCCTGCGGCTGCTATCAATCCGATAAAGCGAAACCGATTTTAAAGATTGCTCAAATCATGCGGGGCGATGTAGACGGTACGAACGTGAAGGCCCTGCAGCGGGCACTCGACGGAAAGAAGTATGCGAATAACGAGTCCGGATGCAGCGGGGTATATCAGATAAAAAACGGGAAGTATCGCGCACAAATATATTTCAAGAAAAAATATTATCATCTTGGCTATTACGACAATATCGAAGATGCAATAGAGGCGAGAAAAACAGCTGAACAGGATCTGTACAAAGAATTTCTGGAACATTATGAGAATGATTTGAAAGCTGAAGTCGAAGCTGAAATTTCCAGAAAAAGAAATCAGGCACTCAAAGAAGTAAAGGAATACATTCAACTTGAGCATAAAAAAAGTTTATGAACAGATTTCATTTTAGCTTGTCGCCATATTTTCCGTCAGCACATAAAAATAAGCAATCCAGACATCGGATATCGTCGAATTTGCCCCGCCGTACATATATGTTCCTTTCGCAATGACCCCGTGCGCTGTATTCGGGCTCGTTGTAGAGCCATAATTCCATAGTGACGCAAACAGGAACGTATATCCCGTCGGCTCAGCCGGCATTTGACTTTCAATCGAAACATATCCGCCGCTTCCCAGTGTGACACTCCCGATATTTTTGGTGATCCTTTTGATCGAAGGCAGACTCGATGAAAGCTTTTTCTTGAAATTCGCCGGCGTGATCGCCTGAATGACTTTCGTATATCCGGTATAATTTGCCCAAACGCAGGGATAGTCATAATCTGTAACTTCGCCGCTCCATTTCAAGCCAAGAGAATAGTTTGTGTCCCCTGAATCGAATAATCTGCCATGCCCATGCCCAAAATCCGACTTGCCACCCAGCAATGTATCTGATTCAGTTTTACTGTACACATCGTCCCCGTCTGCTTTCTCCGACAGGGCAGCATCAACCTCCTGTTCCGTATAATAACGGTTATCCAAATCATACCAGCCGCCGTTCCTGCGGCCGTAGGCTTTGCCGTCTGAATCAGCATCCTCCGCATAAGCCATATCCTTCAGGCTGGAAGACCGTTCCCGCAGCGCAAGCTCCCCTTCCAATGTTACCGCAGTCATCTCCGTGCTGTCCCATGCACCCGCGGTATGTGCGCTGACAAAGCGGTACAGTACCCCTTCGTACATAACGAGATCCCCGACAGCATAAGCTGCTCTTTCATCAAAGGTATCCGCAATCACCGTGTTATCCGCCTTTGCATCCAGCAGCCGGTTCGTTTCTGAGATGGTGTAGCCTGCAGCCGAGCCGCCTCCTCCTCCGCTGCTGTCCCGGATAGCAGCCAGTTCTTCCCCGACATTGACCGGGATCGCCTCACTGCTGCTCCACAGCCCCGCAGAATGCCTCCGCGTGAACCGGTACAGTCTGTTATCGTAGATTACATACTCCCCGATGGCATAATCAACTTCCGTGCTGAACAGCGGAGCCGTCAGCTGCTGCAAATCGCTGATTGAATTTTCCGCGGACGTAATGACCATCGTGTCCTCATCGAAGTCGATGATATCCCCGATACCCATTCCCGAGGGAACCGCACTCCCGCCGCCGCCCGACTCCGCGAGCCGTTTCAGCTCCTGGCTGATTTTCACGGCCGTCACCCGTGCCGGATCCCAGGAAGCCACCGCACTGTGGTCGGTGTTGAACCGGTACAATACCCCTCGGCAGCTGACATAATCCTCATCAGCATAAGCCGTGCATGTGACAAACTCACTGACAGGGAGCGCCTCAACCTCCGCACTGTTCCACGTCCCGACCGTGTGCGCGGACGTGAAGACATAAAAATCACCGTCATATTCGCAGTAATCCCCGACCGAATAGTTTGCCGTACCGTCAAATGCATCCGCGGGAATCGCCGAGACCTCACTGCTGTCAAACGCGCCCGAAACATGAGCCGTCGTAAACCGGTATAAGCTCCCGTCATAGACAACATATTCCCCGATGCTGTACCCCTGACCGCTGTCAAAAGCTGTCACCGTCAACAGGTCGGCATCCGTTCCATTCCAGGGATTCTCCGCAGGGTGCGCAGACGTGAAGATATAATATTCTCCACCGTACAGGCAATAATCCCCGATAGCGTAACCCAGCGTACCGTCATATGCCTCCGCCGGGATTTCTTCCACCTCCGTGTCATCAAACGCCCCTTCGGTGTGTTCAGAAGTAAACCGATACAGCGCACCATTGGAAAGGACATAGTCCCCCACGCTGTAGGCAGCCGTGTCATCAAACGCATCCGCCGTTATCTGCGACACATCCTCTGCATTCCAGGCAGCTTCGGCAATGTGGGCAGCCGTGAAAACATAATAATCACCACTATACGAAACCACATCCCCGACCGCATAACTCACCGCCGGATCGAATTCCGTAAACCCGATTTCTTCCACCTCGCTTTCATCGAACGCACCCGAAACATGGGCGGACGTGAACTGATACAGACTCCCTTCATAGGAAACATAATCCCCAACCTCATACGTACATGCGCTGTCAAAGGCTGACCCGACCACGGATACATCTTCCGGGTTCCACGGTGACTGCGGCAGGGTATGGTCAGACGTGAAGAGATAGTACGCGCCCCCGTAGGTGCAGATTTCCCCGGCAGCGTATTCCCGGGTCGAATCAAACGCATCGGCGTCGATTTCTAGCGCCTCCGTGCTGTCGAAAGACCCTTCGCTATGGTCGGCTGTAAACCGGTACAGCCCGTCGTTATAAAACACGTAATCCCCGATGCTGTAGTTCGCCGTATCATCGAAAGCCGCAGCCGTGATCTGCGATACCTCATTCTCATTCCATCCGGCCTGGGCAATATGGGCAGACGTGAAGATATAATACGCACCGTTGTAAAACACAATATCCCCGACTGAATAATTATTCGAACCGTCAAAGTCAGGCGACGCGATTTCATCCACCTCCGAGACATTCCAGGCGTTTTGAGAAGGCTGCGTAAAGCGGTACAGGACGTTATTGCGGATGCAGTAACTCCCGGCGGCATAGGCTGTATCGGGATTGAAAGCATCGGACACCACGGATTCGTTTGTCTTTTCAGCCAGTGACGCATCCACTTCGCTTTCCGTATAATAGCGGCTGTCCAGATTGTACCAGTCCCCATCCTTCCGTCCGTATACCTTGCCATCGCTGTCAGCGTCATCCACATAAGCCAGCTCTTTCAGGTTGGCTTTGTCTTCCTTATTTGCAAGCCCGGTTTGCACAAAAGCTGTTGTCGCGATTTGTGTGCTGTCATCCCCGGCGGCCGGAGTCGGAGCTGTCGGTGTTCCTGTCAAGGCGGGAGAAGCCAAAGGCGCCTTCGCATTCAGAGCATTCTGCAAATCTGTCTGATTGGACAAACTGCCCTGAATCTCTCCCCAGTCCAGGTGCGTGCCCGATTCAAAATAGATATATTCATCCTCATAGGAGGAATGAATCCCCACCCCGTGCGGGCCCTGGGGAAGGGCAAAGTTGAGGATCGCCGCATACGCCGTACCGGAGTTGGTCACCCGTGCCTGTTCGCCGGAAGCAAGTGTCGTGACTGAACCCACGGTCACAGTAGCCGCATCCCCTTTGTCCCCTTTCGGAATGCCAAAATTGAAGACCGCATCGTGCGAATCCCCGCTGTTGGTTACGGTCGGGGCTGTCCCCTCGGGAAGGACTGTAGCCGTCCCCGCTGTTATCGTCGCCGCGTCCCCTTTGTCCCCCTTGTCCACGATTTTCAGCCAATAGGTGGGATTGGTCAGCGCAGTGCCCGACGGTACATCCCGTTTCGCGAGATACCCGTTCCCTTCACTGTAAACCAGGTCCAGCCGTTTATATGCCGTGTTGTTCGACCAGGCACCTACGGGGCGTATAGCAATCTGCACCGATTCGGGATTGTCCAGTCCCGCGTTGTTGGTCCAGCTGAGAATCCCTTCCGCCGATACGGCCGGTTCATAGTACCAGCCCGCGTCCAGAATGATCTCATTGCCTTCGGTGGCTGAATAGGGGTCGGGCAGATACCTTGCCCCGCTCCCCGCGCCGTTCGGGATGTAGAAATCAAAGATCGCGTCATTGACCGTACCGCGCATGACCACACTGGCCGGTGTTCCTGCGGGTACGGTGGTCGTGGTGCCGACCTGAACCGTCGCCCGGTCGCCCTTTTCCAGCACAAAATCCAGAATCGCGTCATATATCGTTCCCCGGTTTGTCACCGAAGGTGCAGAACCGGATACGACCGTACCCACCCGCACCGTTGCTGCTTTCCCGTAGTTTACGGAATTGGCGCAGATCACCCGCTCCAGAAAGGCGTCCTCATAGACAATGACAAAGAACGCCCGCATCCCGGTATAGGTGAAGGAATACGACCCGGTAAAGTTCCGGCTCCAGGCGCTTGACACGGCAAAGACGCTGCCCTCATTGGTCATGTACTGTACAAAGGCATAATGCTGGTCATTGCAGATCTCGCCGTTGCGAAAGAGCTTCATGGTCAGCGTACCATCGGGAACGGCTGTCATTGTCAGCTGCAGTTCCCAGACATCCCCGTCCCGCCCCTGCGGGCCTGTCGCCCCGGTCGCGCCCTGAATCCCCTGTTTGGTAAACTGGACAATGATCGGCTGTTCTTTGATTTGAATATTCAGTTCTTCTGCCATAAATCACCTTTCCACATCTGTATCTTTATCCCCACGGAAAACCCGCGGCTTTGAGCTTCACGGGTCGTTGAAACTTACACTGCCTTTGACGCGCACCACCAGGAGCCGCCGTCATACCAGACAATCAGGTTGTACCGCTTGCTTTTCTGGTTTAATCCATCCCCTGAAACATTGACCGTTCCGCTGAAGGTCACGGACGTGAAAGAGCCGGAGCTGGTAAAGTTCACCCCGAAAATCACGCCGCGGGCGGCTGTGGGAAGGACAATGTCCAGATAGTTGATCGCGCTGTTGTTTGTATATTCATAATTGCTGACCGCCGTCAAATTCCCGCCGGAGAAGGTCGTGAAGGTGGTCGCCTGTTCGGCGCCCAGATTCGACCGTGCAGCCGCCGCCGTGGTCCCGCCCGTGCCTCCATTCGCGACTGCCAGGGTTCCCGTCACGTCCGAGCCGAGCGCGACGGATGCTTTGGTCGCCATAGCTCCCAGTCCGAGATTTGTCCGTGCCGCGGCTGCCGATGTGGCGCCCGTTCCTCCATTCCCCAGCCCCAGGGTTCCCGTCACTCCCGGACGGGGTGTGGCTGCGAATACGCTCGCTGCACTGGTGGAGCCGAGATTGGTCAGCATCGACGGATTGGACGTGATCCCGGTTCCGCCGTTCCCCGTTCCAAGCGTACCGGTTACCCCCGGACGGGGAGAAGCCGCAAATACGCTCCCCGCTGTAGTAGACCCAAGGTTAGTAAGCATGGACGGGTTGGATGTAATACCCGTTCCCCCGCTCCCGACGGGCAGCGCCTTTGACAGGGAGAAGTTGCTTCCGTCCCATTTGAATGTTCCCGCCGCCGAACCGTTGTACTGGACAAAGTTGATTCCCGTTACGCCGTTCAGTCCTTTGATGCTGATACATCCCGTCACGTTGGTATCGCCCAGCGCCGCGTCATCGCCCACGTTGTTCCACGTGTTGTTTTTCAGATTCAATGCCCCGGTCATCGTTCCGCCGGCCAGCGGCAGTTTCGCGGCCGCCGCATTCCGGGCAACGATATCCTTGCAGTCATATTTGATTCCCGATACAACCAGTCCTCTTGTTTCTGCTGCCATATCCCCTCCTTACAAATTCGCTCCATTGGCCGCGCACCAGTAATCCCGTCCGTCATGCCAGCAGATCAGGTTGTACCGTTTGTAGCTCTCATTCGTCGTTCCTATCTGTTTGGGCGTGAAGGTCGTACCGCCCGCCGTCCGATGCGTCACGCCGGAAAAAGATGAGGATGAGGAAAAGTTCACGCCAAAGATCAGCCCTCTTGTGACAGCGGGCCATGTGATGGTCAGCGAACCGATCTCATTGTTGTTTGTGTATTCCATATCCGGGGCGGCCGTCAGAGCTGTTCCGCTGAAGGTGGTATACCCCGTGAAATCCAGATAGTACATCCCCTGATTCGTCAGGAAGTGCAGGGAGAATACGTCATTTGCCTCACCGTTCGGTGATTTCAGCCGCAGGATTCGGGTGTTTCCGTTTCCGTCCACCGCGGTCAGGGTCAGGAAGTTGGTTCCCGCATTGACAGCGCCGTATGTCCCGCCGTTCTCCATGAGCTTCACCTGGTTTCCCGCCGCCATCGTGAGCGTCCCGGTCATGGTGTCTCCGGCTTTGGCTACTTTGTTGTTGGTCAGGTTCGTTACATTGGTCTGCAATTGGGCGACATCCGTCTGTAAGCGGGCAACATCGGCAATCTGCGCCCGTGCGTACAGGTCAGCCACATCGAACGTGATGTTTTTCACCCGGATTCGGTCTGCTATGGGTCTTTGCGCCATTTTCCCACCTCCCCTATCTCGTCACGGACGGCCGCACTTTGAATTTTCCGCCAATCAGGTATTTGCGGATGATGGAGCCGCCGACCGTCTCTTCGATACAAACATCATAGAAATAGTCGCCGACGGGAATCGCTCCCGTCTGTGTCGAACTCAGCGAAAACAGGATGATCCCCTTACCGGGTGTGACGGAACAGCTCATGGTCTCCGCCAGTGTCGTACTATTCGGTGCCGGACGGACTTGTGCCCGGGCTGTCTTTCCCTGCAGGTTGATGACCTCCCCGTCAATCGTTACCAGATTGATCTGCTGCGAGAAGGTCTCAAACTGATGGACTTCCATATCGTATAAGTACATAGCCGCCTCCCGTTGTTAGATATCTGACATTTTTTGAGCAATCTCGGCGTGCTGTTCAGCAGTCAGTTCGACATTGTAAAATGCCATTGCGCATAATTCCCACGCGTATTGTCTTCCGTCCCCGCCATTGTCGTTGAAATCGCAAATCCTTACAGGGTCTGTGGCAACCTTAGTGTTGACAAATTTCCATGCTCCTGTATCTTCATCGTAAGTTTCAATAGCATCGTTCTGGTCGCCCCAAATCGGATAAGTTGGATTGTCGAAATCGTACCATCCGCGTCCTGCGCTGTCATCAACCATCATGACTTGCGGCGTTACCATACTTCCGTTTTTGTAGAGTTTATTTGAAGAATCCATCGTCTCTACGTTCAGTCCAATCGTCGCGTTTTGATCTCCAAATTGCCAAAGCCAGACAGTATGATCGGACACTTGTCTTCTTACATATACATTGTCCCACCAAGCATTCATCCCATGAATCGAGTTTTCAAGGTGATGCCTGTCACTCATTTGGATTACTGCTAAATGCGATAACCCGTAAATATTTACACTTGCACCAGCATAGTATGCGGAAATTTCGCGAATCCAATCATAATCGCCATTGTCATTTTTTTTCCATAAGTATGGATAATTGTTCGCGTACTTGAAGACAACTGCCCTGATATTTTCCCTGTGCAGCCACTTTCCATTTCCCGTTTTCGTATCACATAAAGAACCCTTAGGCCAACTGCCTGAAACGACAGCAGCATTGCTCGCATGGTTCAATGATGTCAAACCAAGGCTTGACGACCATCCGATGTTACTTCCTCTTTTCACCAGACCATATCCATGCTGTGTCAAATCTGTAAATGCAAGCGATTCTGTTTCCACGCCGCGAAATCTGTATGCCGCAATGACATTCTCATTCGTCAGTCCAGTAGGAATCCACCATCCGCCAAGGGATGCCAGCATCGCTCTGCGTTTCCAAGCTAAATATCTGCTCATTATTTTTTTCCTCACATATTCTTTGATGCAGCGACATAATTTACGCCATCCCAATAAATCACAACGTTGTATCTCTTATTTGGAACAACAAGTAAATCCCCGATAACTTTTACCGTAAGCACTGTCGAATCGTATTTACGAAAAGTAACGCCGGAAAAATTGCTTCCTGTTGTAAAATTCAGTCCGGTAATAAAAGATGAATTCGGATCTACAGGAAGGTAGACGGTCAAAGAAGACAACGCGTTGTTATTACGGTATTCTCTGTCATTCAAAGGGGATACAGAATTTCCCGAAAACCCCACAATCATGTTGCCGTCTGACGGAAGATGAAAGACATACCGCATATCCGTGATTTGTCCGGCAACGTTGTTGCTCCCCGCCGGACGGTAAACGCGGGCCAAAGGAAATTCATACGTACTGCCTGTGATCTGCGTCAGCGCCGGAACGGTCGGCGATGCCTGTGCCGTACCTGTAATGGCATCCAGCTCCACTTTAGACGCGCCGGAATTCCCGTAAACTACACGCAGGACGATCAGATCGATCCGATTCTGAGACCCGGCATTCGGCAGCTGTAATTCTTTCTGCGCATTGATCCATACCCGATGATTATCCACCATCGCCTCCCCGGTTTTCACACTGACACCGCTGACGTAGGTTGAGGAAGCCACCACTTCCATTTCATCTTTGATCCCTCCCAGAATCCCGTCCGGGATGATGCTGCGCCAGTAATCCGCCCAGTTCTTCTGTTCCAGCCCGTAAATCCCGTTAAAAAATCCGTATCTGTCACAATTGATTGCCATAAATCACTTTTCCTCCTCGTTTCGTAATCTCCTGTCGATGCCCGATATCGTTTCAAATAAATCACCGAAAATCCCGTTCTCTATCTCTCCAATCGTCGGTTTCAGTTTTTCATCCAGTTCAGAGAATGAGATGCTGACCGATTCGATGGTCGCGTAAAGCACCTTCTGCTGTCCGTTTTCGTCTTTGTCAATAATTACCTTTACTTTGTCGCCGCATTGCCAGTCCCGCATGAACAGCAGGTCTTCATTTTCCGCAATCGTCACACTGTATTTCTCTTTTGCAGCGTTTTCTTCCAGTGCCTTCCGTGCTTCTTCCGTGAGCAGTTTGATGACGTCGGCTTCTGTCAGGGTTTCATCCTCTTCCGTTTCCTCATTGTCTTCCGTGATTTTGATGTCGGATTTGGTCAGGGTCGATTCGATCCGTCCGTACTGTTTAATCGATGCGGTATCTTCCGCGTAAACCCACACCCGCTTGACATATTCCTTTTCGTTTTCGGTATCTTTGTTTTCCACCTCTGTATATTCACCGGAACACACCCAGATGGCGTTGAATTTCGGATACTTGCGGTTCACCGACCATTTTGTCACATTCCCGAACTGCGGAGCAATCACCACGGAATTGCTCTTATCCTCCTGAACCGGGATATCAATCACTTTATTGCCACTGACGGGGTTCCATTTGTACTGCGGGAACAGTTCCGCTTCTTTCCCGATTTCCTTCAGGACCTCCGACAGTTTCTTCAGACGGTATGCCGACAGCTCTGTATTCCCCCGTTTCTCAGCAGGAATATTCCTCTGGTCAGGCAGGTACAGCCCGGATAATTTCCGGGAGGACATGGTCTGTCCGCCATAGCAGCTGTCAATGTAGTGAACCAGTCTCCCGTATGCCGTATCTTCGCATTTGTCATAGGTGTTTGCGTCAAAGGTCAGGTCGCTGAAATTTTTGTTTGCCCCGTAATCCGTGAGGATGATGCGCCAGTCAAAAATCACACTATCATCTTCCCCGGACACGTTCCAGTCAATGGTCTCGGCGGAGATGTCATCACAGGTGATGGTCACCTCGTTCACCAGACCTTCGAAAATCAGCGCACTGTTGCGGAAGATGACAATGTAGTCCCCGACAGTCAGCGGACAGTAGCGCATCGCCCTGCCCGTGATGGTGAATTTGGAACGCTTCGACCAGTTCAGGGTAATGGACAGGGTTTCATATTCCTGGATCAGCTCCGTCCGGATCCCCGTTTTGGGATTTCGTTTGTAAATATCATAGGTGATGATCATTGGATGGAACTTCTCCTCTCCGTGTAGGTGAACCTCAGATACGTTTCCGGTGTCATCGCCGTGTTGTTGAAGGACAGGGCGTTCGTCCCGTGCGCCAGCCAGAAGTCAAGCGTTGAATCTTCTGTCAGGTAGGGGATGAGATTTGTGCTGCCCCTCTTAATGGACCGTTTCCTGGGCGTCGTGCAGATGTGTATCTGCTGATTGAGCGCCAGTTTGATGGTCGGGGAGAGCTGTATCTTCTTTCCCGTCGTTCCGTTGGCAAGAATAATGTTTTCCGCCGGGCCGTTGATAACAATATCGGGATAGACCTTTTCGCACTGAATATACAGCTCATCCTGCGTGTTGGCCGCGGCTGTCCGCATGAACAGCGTTGTTGCGGGCAGAACTGCATAATATTTCGTTACCCCGTCCGTGGTGATCGGTTCCCAATAGTTTCCCGGTTCGGTTTCCGCCGTTTCATTCATCGCCTCTGTCCGCGTGTCAAAGATCTTCGCTTCATCCATAAACAGGGTGGTAGACGGGTCAATGGCATAATACTTGCTGCCGCCGAGACTCCACCACAACACCCCCTGTGACTGCTGTCCTGTGATCTCCTGTGCCCTTGCAACGGAATCGACGATTAAGGCATCGTTGAACATCAGATAGCCGTCACGGTCATTCTGCTGCACGGTATAGGAGTAGTCAAACCCGTTGTAAAAGTAGGGATCGGTCGCCTTGAAGGTCAGGCTGAATTTCACCCGTGTGTTATTGTCACGGACAATGGTGTCCAATCCCTTTTCATATACGCAGTTCAGATAGACATAATGCCCGTCCTTCAGGCGGATCTTCAGTTTTCCCCATTCGTTCTCTTTCTGTCCGGTCTGCAGCAGGATGGCTTTCACCTCATCAAATTTGTCCTCCCAGTGAGGAATATCCATCACATCCGCCCAGAAATACAGTGTCACGGAACGGTTCTTTACCGTGATCGCCACGATATCCGTTGTACCGTCGCTGTATTCATGTTCAGCCAGTTTGATGGTCGGAAACTCCATTCCTTCCCGACCGGCCAGCTCATGAGCGAAGGAACCTTCGTCATCGTCAAGAACTGCTTCGTCACCCCGTGCGTTGATGTAGCTGAGTCTGATTGGCATATTCCCTCTCCTTTACCGTGCGAGAAGCATTTCCCGCCGCATTGCCCGTGTCAGGTAATCATCCACCATATCCCTGAAGGCGTTGTCCCCAACGACCGTACCGATATTGTTGTTGAAGGTCTGTCTATTGTCTGTGTTCATTGTGGTTGCGGCGCCTCCCATCAGCCGGTTGTAGGCAACCAGCTCGGCGCTGTTGGACAGGGCGTTCAGCGCGTGCCGTGTATGGGCAATTTCATCCATCAGAGTGTTGTTGCTGAATACCGTCCATGCCCTCGATCCGTTGTTGGTGAGCAGTTCCGGACCGTGTTCCCCGACAATAGCCGTTCCGTACCGCCAGCCTGACGTACCGCCGGCATGTGCCTTTCCCGCGGATTGAGCGGCTGCCATCGCGGCTGCGGCCCTTGCAGTGTTCATATCACCGGATGATTTTGCGGATTCGGCTATGTTTTTATTTACTTTGGCAAAGGTAATTTTTCCTCCGCCGGGAATTTCCATCCCGTCCAGTGCTTCAAGTGCCGCGACTAAATCCCATGCAGCGGCTGCAGCGGCTGATGCCATCGCGTGAATATTTGCAAAGCAATCTGTGATTTTTTCCGCTGCTTTCTTGAATGTTTCAACGGAGCCGGGAATTTCACCGCTCAAATATCGGACAAATTCATAAAATGCACCGTTGGAGTCTTCAATCAGGCCTTTAATTGCCCCCATTGATGTGTAAAGGGTATTCCCCTGGGCCGCCCCTAAATTTCCTTCTTCGTCAATCTGAAACATTCCCAATGACTGCAAAGCTGTATTGACCGCCTCAGGTAATGTTCCGGATAACAGATCGGCAAACCCTTCCACTGCGGGCGGGAATGTCTCTGTCATCATCGTCAGGAGAGCCTGTAAAGCGCCGAGCATTCCTATACTACCTTCGGCACCTTCTTCTTCCATCCCGACACCGAGCAGTTCGTTGATTACGGTCAGTGCTTCCTGAACTGGGAGCAGAGCTTCCGCGAATCCTGCCCATCCGTCCAGGTTGAACTCCATCCCGGCAAGAGCTGTGAGCATACCGACCAGTCCGCCTTCCGCCATCGCCATTGGGTCGGCGCCTTCCATGGTTGCGCCCATACTGACGCCCATTTCTGCGCTCATCCCTTCCATGGCACCAGCACTCAGCAGCCCGAACGCCATAGCGATACTTTGCAATTCCGTTCCGACGGTCATCATGGATTCACCAAAGCCGAGCCAGCCGGAGAGTTTGGTTTCGTCCATTTCGATCGCCAGAAGATTGGTCATGGATTCGACAAATGCACCGAACCAGTCCCCGTTTGCCATTTCATCGCTCATCCCAAAGACGGATGACAATGCCTGCATGGCGCCGCCAAGGGTTTCCATGGCTGCGGCAAGGTCGATCCACCCTTTGGCTTTGTCCGCGGTCATTTCCATATCCGCGAGCTTGCCAAGACCTGCAATGGTATCTTCATCCAGGCTTTCCGCCAGACCGCTGAACAAGGATGAGCCGAGTTCGGTGATGTCGAAATCTTCGCCGAGCAGTGCGGACAGGATGCCTTTGTGTTTTGTTTCCCCTGCTTCAACTTTACCGCCCTCTGCATTGGCAATCAGGCTGTCGACTTCCGCTTTCTGCTGTTCGGCGGCTTTTGCTCTGTCCAGGTCGTACTTTTGATATGCTGCGAACAATTCGTTGAAAGCATTATCGCTGAACAGTCCGTTCCCGGCGATATTCCATAGCTGCTTCCAGGCTTCCCCTTCGACGCCCTGATTGAGAATATCAACGGCTGTAGGAATTTGAACGCCGTTCATATCTCCCAGGTGGCTGAGCCATCCGCTGTATGTATCATCATTGTCATCATAATAGAGTGCGCCGATGGTTGCCTGGAGCATGTTTTCGAACATCTTTTGTTGTTCAGGTGTTTCAGCATTATCCCAGCTATTGATGATTTCCTGCATCATGGCTTGACCTTTGGTTTCCCCGGTTGCAGCTGTCCTTCCTGAAATTCTGCTCGCAATATCTTTCAGTGCTTCCGCATTGTCCGCATTCAGCCTGTCAATGGAATCGTCAAGACCTCCGACAAGGGTCATCAGCAGGTTCATTTTCTCTTCCGGCGTGCTCAGTTTTTCCAGTTCCGTAAGCGTATCAGCTTTGAAACTGCTGACCCATTCAGGATTGGAACTCAATTTGTCGAGGATACCGAACAGTTCGGTAAAAGTAGCTTGAGGATTCAACTCACCGCCCCAGGCAATGCGGTCGGCGAATTCCTGCCAGATATCCCCTTCCCGCATAAAGGAAATCGCATCCGCAAAGTTTTCGGACGTGATAGTACTGAACCCGTCAATGGTTTCTCCCATATCAATATAGAGTTCATTTAACCGCTGACCGATCAGTGATTCCACGGTATTGTATTTTTCGAAGTCGAAGGCTTTTATCCTGTTTTTGTCGCCTTCTTCCAGGGCGAGCAGTTGATTCAGCGCAGTCTGATACGCTTCCATGTATTCTTTATATTCTTTCGACCCGGATTTTGCACTTTCCGCTTTTGCGAATTTATTCGGGTCGTAATCTTCCCCTGTGCCCAGAAAACCGTTTTCCACCATCTGTGTTCGGATCGCGGTCTTGAACTGGTTGTAATATTTATCCTGTTCGCCGGCAAGATAGTTCGTGAACATATTCCAGTCGGGCTTTTCCAGTTCTTCAGCCTGCTCGGCTGTAGATTCGGCGGCAGTAACAGCAAATTCACCGGCAGTTTTTACAAAGGTGCTTAATGCGCCCGCAATCTGTTCAGTGTTTGTGTATCCATTTTCAATACTGTTCTGGATTAAGGACTCTAAAGGTGCAGTAAGTACATCCGGCAGGGTGCTTTTCTCTAACGCATGCGCGACCTCCCGGGCATATACTTCGCTTTCCGGGGTGAATCCTTTATAATCAGTTGATAATTTTTCGAGATAGTCGAGTCCTGTCTGCCGGCGCAGATCAAGTTCAACGCTGCCCAGAGTATTGAGATTTTCCGTCAGTACATCTGTCAACGTGTTATTGATCGCATCCTGCGCTGTATCGTAATTTCCTTTGAGTTGCGCAGCAAACTGATTATTCGGTAATGTATCAAGATCCATATGTGGAACTGCACGGCGATATGTTTCCGGCATCCCGCTAAACGCTTCTTTCGCCTGCTCTTCAATAGACTTTTCAGATATACGCACAATGCTTTCCGTCTGCTTTGGGAACTCAGCAAGGCACTGACCGAATTCATCGACAGCTCCTTTTGCTTCAGAAAGAGCATCTGTAGTCTCAATAGTCTCTTTCAGTCCTGTGTTGAGCGTATCAATATTGCCGGAGAGTGCAAATACATCAGGCATATTCATTGCACTGTATTGTGAATACAGTCCGGGCACGGCGCCTTCAGGTTTGAAATCTGCTTTCTTTATTACAGTATCAATTGCTTCTTTTGTTGCCGGAACTAATCCTGTCTCTATCGCATCGCGGCTTTCCGAAATAATATTTTTCGGTATTTCACGATATCCATTGAAACCGGAATCCATTTTGAATTCCTGCAAATCTGAAACAATATTTGATACGGATGACTCCGCTTCGCTGAATCCGCTGACCATTGTTTCGGTAAATTCAAGCGGTTTTGCCTGGGTGAGCTGGGTTTCCACCTCTGTAACCAGGATTTCCGCGGCTTCTGCGGCTGCATCTGCAAATGGATTGTCTGTATCGCTTATCCCGTTCGCAGCGGTAATATCATACATTCTCTGCTGATATTCTTTTGCTAATT
The DNA here is from genome assembly GCA_017432685.1 of Flexilinea sp. Classification (GTDB taxonomy): domain Bacteria; phylum Chloroflexota; class Anaerolineae; order Anaerolineales; family Anaerolineaceae; genus Flexilinea. The sequence continues at coordinate 15,581 of JAFRIR010000042.1, forward strand.
TCTCTTGTGCCTCATCTAAATCCAATTCACCCAGATACTCGCCGAATGTAGCAAACGGATTGTCACGCATAAATTCATCGAATCCATTTTGCAATGATCCGACAAATTCGACAGCATCTTTCGCGGATAATTCAAATTCGCCATTGGAAATAGATGACAGCATGTCAGATGTACTTCCGGCGGTCGTACCAATCTCGGTCAGTGTATCGCATAATTCTACGCCCTGCTGTTTGAAATAATATTCGGCAACGGCGATCTGCTCTTCCGTGAAATCTTTTCGATGCAAATCAAAAAAGTCCATTGCATCTAAAGACTGTTTTTGATATTCTTCATACATCCATTCCGGCGTAAAGTCATAATAGTGTTTGACGTATTCCGATAAAGGTAATTCTCCGTAGCCGCCGTTCCCGGTATACCCAATGCCATCCAGGATTTGCAGCATGGCATTTCGCACATCGTTGCTTGCCCAAAGTTCAGGGTAAGTCTTTTCCATGTAATTGACTAAATCCCAGCCATTCCAGGAATCGCCCTTACCTGCGGCGGTCATATTGCTGTCGAAGTTGTGCAGCGTTACAAGGGCGTTGTCCACGGCTGCAATTCCGTATTTTTGTTTGTATTCCTGCGTCTTATCAAATTCTTTTTTGTGATCATCCCACCAGTTTACAATTGCATCCCCGCCGGGAATAATCGATCCAATGCCATGAATTACCGCTGTCAATACATTTGCAAACAGGTTTTCTATCGTGAGTATCAATGAATCGATCAACCTTTGACTGGCATCAGCAAGATTTGAATAATCGCCTTCCAATTTATCAAAATTACCTGAATATAAATCGACAAATATATCTTTGATACTGTCCAATAAATTGAATAATTCTCTGACATTCCCCATAATGTCTGTAGCCGCCTGCCCAATTCCTTTGATAGCGGGGGGAACAGCGTTTAATATCGCAGTTCCGACGATGGCAGCAATGATCCCGAGAAGTTCTAACGATCCCCTGAAATCTTCAATTGCTTCGTCATCAAAGATTTCCTCGAATTTTGTTCCTATTTTTTGAAGGGTTTCAGTAATTGAATCAACGATATCTTGAATCTTTTCCTGTAAATATTCAAGGCCCTGTGTGATTGTCTCTCTGTTTTCTTCGCCGAAGATATTTACCAGCACTTCGGTAATGCCGGATTGAAGTTCTTTTCCTAATTCTTCTCCGACAGCTTCTAATCCGCCTTCACCAAAGGCCTTTTTTAGATTTTGCGTAAATTCGGTTCCTATGACCGAATCAGAAAAATCTATCAGCCCTTTTACAATGTTTTCGAGTATTCTGTGTCCGATTTCTTCGAATGCCCCGGCACGATCCCCGGATGTCAGCATTTCATTGATTTGACCTGCAAAAACTTCACCATCCGCTCCGCCGCCACCGATCCATGTGATCAGACCATCCCAAATCTTAGTGCCGATGGTCGTTCCGACACCCGACCATCCATCTGTTTCAAAGGATTTATTCAATTCGTTTATGAATTCATTTACCCTGTTTTCAGCATCAGTACCGAACAGAATACCAACAACATCAACAGCTCCCTGCTGTAATGCGGCTTCCCATGTTCCTTTGTTTTCATTTACGTATGTTTCTAAATCAGTTGTTATTTTATCGAAAACACCTGCTAATCCGCCGTTTTCGTAAGCATTGCCGATTTCATTGACATATTTTTCCGTGTCTGCAATTGCTTTTTCTGCGTTGGCTTTTGAATCTTCACCAAACAGGACGCCGACAACATTAATCGCCCCGCTCTTTATCGCGTTGTACCATTCTTCTTTATGGGCAGCAACCAGATTTGTTATATCAGTGGTGATCTGTTCAAATACCCCGGTAAGACCTTCTTTTTTGTAGGTAACACTCAGATCCTTGAAATAGAGTTCAATAGCCGACAGATTCTTCATGAATGTCCGTCCGGCATCTTCCCCAAAGAATCCGGTGATCAGCTGTCCCGCATTTGCTTTGATTTTTTCGTAAGCTGTCAGGAAACTTTGTTCCAGATATTCCCCGATGTCGTCGCCAATCGTCCGTAATGCTCCTATTATTCCGCCTTCTTTATAAGCGGCCACAATTTTATCTTTGTACGCAACAATATCCGCAACGACGTTTTCGATATCGGTTTTTATTTTTGTGAACACGCCTTCAATTCCGCCTTCTTTGAAAGCGTTGATGATATCGGTGACGTATTGAACAGCCGGATTATGAGCAATGTTTATTTCAAACAGATTTTTGAACATGGTCTTCATTCGCTGAATGATGCTGTCCAATTCTTCTGCTTTGATAATTCCTGACAAACCTTTATTTTTGTCCCAGGCTTTCAGAATATTTTTGTAGGCATCGCTTGCGGATGTACTGATTTTCTCCCATACTCCGGACCATTTCTTCTGTTTGAATACAGCATACAGATCGGTAACATAATCCTTCAGTTTCCCGACCCGTTCCTGAATATGGAACAGGTTTTTATTCCATGCCAAACCCAGCGCGGCTCCGGCAACAGTAAGCCCGGCGACGGGGCTTGTCAGCAGATTTGTAAGTAATCCGCTGATTTTTGATATCGTGCTTACAGCCATCGCCGCGGTGAATGCGATTCCAATTCCTTTGATGGCGTCAATGATTTTGTCCTTGTTCGTCAGGAATTTATCAACATACACTTTTATGCTGCCTAATTTCTGAAGCCAGTCATCAGCAAATTCTTCACCGCCGAGATTTTTCAGAAAATATCTCGCCGCATCCAATTTCAAAGATTTTCCGCTGAAGAAATCTCTCAAATTGTTGAGTGCACGCATCATATTGCCGTTTTCAAGTTCGGCGCCCAGCTTTTGCAGCGGTTCAATGGTCTTTTGCACCCAATTGTTTATATTTTGGCCCCATTGCGTAAACTGGCCGCCCGTCAGAAGTTCCATAAGGTATTCGATATACGGCTTCAGAGTTTTGGATAATGTTTTTGATGCTTCCAGAAACAGGTCATTGAGTGCGTTGTCTTTAATATCACCCCAGGAATTCTTCAGCCCGCCGATTGTAGACGCCATTGCCTCCACAGAACCGCCGTAATTTTCACTCGCATACTGTGACAATGCATCATAGAAATCCTGAATCTGGATTTTCCCGGATTTGACTGCATTATTAAACGCATTATGATCCTCGATAACCATATTGTACTTTTTGCCGATAATGTCAAAAATGGCATTCATTTTGTCTCTGCCAAATCCATTATTGGCAAATTGATTCAAGTCCTGCTGAGTGATCTTACTTGTAGCTCCGGTCTGCGCAAGTGCCCTGGAAAAACCGCCCATCATTTCCTGTGTCATTCCAAGCCCGGAACCAAGTTCAAGAATTGCTTTTGTGGTTTTCTTTGTTGTTTCAATATTCTGTCCGCCGAGATTCGCATTTGTCATAAATGAATTGATGACTTCGGTATACTGATAAGGCGAAATCAAAGATATTTCTTTGAACCATGCCATCAGTTCATTTTTTTCTTTTTCTGCCTGCGCCATTGCACTCTGGTAACTTGATGCTCTGCCGGTCTTATACATCTCTGTAGCAACGATGGATTGCAGCTTCATTTCTGTGTTCTGCATATTTTCCATTTGAGCATATAATTGTTTGCCAAACTTTGAAACACGTTTATAGGCGTTTTCAAAGCCGTCGGCAATAAGATTTCCGGCTGCTACCAGACTTACACCCTTCAGCGCATTGTGCAGCTCCCCAACCGCGGATGACGTGCTTTTGATCGACCTTTCTGCATTCCCGCTGACAGAGAAGGCTTTATCCATCTGTGCGGCTGTAGACCGTACCTTCGCGGTCAGGTCGTCCAGTGCGCTCTCGAATTGTTTCGTACTTGCATTGATGTCAATAACAACGTTGTCTGCCATAATTCGATCTTCCTTTCAGATGGATTTCGATTAATAAAAAAAGAAGACTGCCGTTTCAGAGCAGCCTTCTTAGGGTCTTTTTTTCTCTATATCTATTATATCATAACAGAGAATAAGAGCAAATTTTCAGTCGTAGAAATATATATAGTTATTCGTTATTTTCTTAGCGTTTTTTTACTCATGCCGTCTCTTGCGCACTAATAAAACTTTGACATCATCCCTCGGCTAAAGCACGTGGGCTTTCTTGTGGTAGTTCCGCAAAACAGAATATCCCGTACTCAATAATGTTGTTTGTCTTATTCTTTCAACAACAATTGGTCATATCCTACACGCAGACATAATAAACTCTATTTGTTTCCAGTGATGATGTTCCGGCAGTTAAATCTGTCGTTGATATAGAATAATAATTCGAGTAATTTCCACTATGCAATAGTTTATACCAAGTCGGTGCTGAAGCTGAAGATGTTGCAGTTTTATATTCCCCGTACCCAACATACCAATCAGCCGTGCGGTGCAAATTTACGATATAAGATGCCAAATAATTGCTATGAGACGAAACAAAACCGTTATACCATCCATTTGTTGGTCCGCCTGATGGGGCGGATTGGTCAAAAGTTACATATTTACTTAATGGCTGTGTCGTAGTAAAACTATAGCTTGATTTATGCAAGTTTGTTGATGTACTTATTGTCCATGATTTTTTACTTCCAGCACTGGTTCCTGTTGTATCTCCTGTTAGCGTTACCGTTGCGTCAGAAGAGAATTGCGTTGCAGTCGCAGCATTCCCCGTACAACTTGTTGAGGAACCGTCACAATTACCAGTTATGTTTGCTTCAAGTTTTCCCGTTGCACCATTCCAAGCAATACTTCTTGCAAAACTATTCGTTGTACGACCTTTTTCCCCATATCCAATATACAACCTATCATCACTGGATGAATAAGTTGATATTGCTATTCTGCCATTTTTTGTCGGGCCACATATCCAACCACCATAAGTGTTTGCATCATCTGTAAGTGTTACAACAGAGCTGGTCAGACTGTTCACCCAGGTATTACTTCTGTAACTTGATGTCATTGCTCCCGTCATCGTTCCGCCAGCCAACGGAAGATAACTGTGCGTATGGCTTGAAGCAGCCGCACCGATATTCGCCGGAGTGATCCCAAGATTCGTCCGTGCATTGGCGGCTGTTGTGGCGCCTGTGCCACCGTTTGTAATGGCGACGGTTCCGGTGACATTGGTTGCGTTTCCGTTGAGCTTACCGTTAAACTGAGCTGCATATACGTTTCCATTGCGACAATTGATGGAAACAGCGTTCGTTCCTGTGTACGTTGCTCCTGAACAACCGGTAGTAAATGACACACCATACCAGGAATTAAACACGAGATTATTCAATGCACCACCGACACCGTTCGCAGCATCATTTGGTCCGTTATAAATAGAATTTTGTCCTTTGCTATTGAAATTTAATGCTCCCGTCATCGTGTCGCCGGATTTGCTGACTTTTCCGCTCAGTGCCGTATCCATTTCCGATTCAGTATAATATCGATCGTCATGCGTGTGACCGCTGTCAGCCTTTCCCGACAGTCCGTCCTGGACAAACGCCGTTGTTGCAATCTGCGTTGTATTCGTGCCGGAAGCAGCCGTTGGAGCAGTCGGCGTTCCTGTGAAATTCGGCGAAACCAGCTGCGCTTTTGATTTCAGTTCATTTGCGATCTGCACGACCGTTGCCTCACTCGAATCCCATGCTCCAGCGGGATGGTCAATTTCATACCGCCACAATTCGTTATCATAGATCACATAATCACCGATGGAATAGGTCACAGCATCACTGAACTGTGTCGCAACGGCATCATTGCTGATTTTCCCGTCAAGAGCATCTTTCAGGTCGGTCTGAGATGTGATATTTCCGAAAATCGCGCCCCAGTTCACAGCACTGACAAAATGTCCTTCGCTGTCAGCGATCATCAGCCACGTGCCGTTCCGCCTTCCGTAATAATTCCCGTCAAACGGAGCATCGCTCTTTCCCGCCAGTGACCCGAGGTCTGAGACATTGGCTTTCCGTTTCAGCTCTCCGGCTGCTGTCACCGCTGAAACCAGTGTGCTGTCCCACGTTCCCTCCGCACTGTGGGGAGTTGTAAACCGATACAGTACGCCATCCTTCAGGACAAAGTCCCCCGCTTCATAATCCTGAACCGCAAAATTGTCGGCGACAATCGCCTCAACTTCCGAATCATCCCAGGGTGTGGATGTTACTTCATGTGCGGATGTAAAAATATAATAGGAATTGTCATAAACGCAGATATCCCCGACAGTGTAATCCTGCGTGCTGTCAAATTCACCGGCTGGAATTTCTTCTGCTTCCTCAGCATCAAAGGCGCCGGAACTGTGCGCGGATGTGAACTGATACAGGGCACCGTTATAAAGAACATAATCATCTACGTCATATGCCTGTTCACTGCTGAATCCGTTGACAGACAATTGTGATACCTCATTATCATCCCAGGGCGTTTCTGCCGTATGGGAAGCGGTGAATAGATAATACGCATCCTCATACATGACAACATCCCCGACAGCATATTCCGACGTATCGTCGAACAGCTCTGCTGTGATTTCCGTGACTTCATTTACATCAAAGGCGCCGGAGCCGTGTGAAGATGTAAATTGATACAGCGTATCGTTGTATATCACATAATCACCGATAGCATAGGATTCCTCGCTGTCAAATTCCTCAGCTGTCAGTTCCGATACGTCGTCATCGTCCCACGGTGAATGCAGAGTATGCTCTGCGGTAAAGATATAATAGGCGTCCTGATATGTGACGATATCCCCGGCGGCATAATTCTGCGTGTCGTCAAAATCCTCCGCGGTGATTTCCGTGACTTCCGTATCATTCCATGCGTTCTGAGACGGGGAGGTGAATCGGTAGAAGGTATTGTTGTAGATACAATAATCCCCAACATTGTATACGGCTGCCGGATCATATGCAGCGCAGAGATTCGGGTCAAAATCCAGATAGGCCATTTCGCCAAGGGCATCCATCTCCCCCTGCACAAAGGCAGTCGTCGCGATTTGCGTGCTGTCATCCCCGACAGCAGGGGTTGGAGCCGTCGGTGTTCCGCTCAGTGCAGGAGAGACCAGCGGAGCTTTTGCGTTCAGTGCGTTCTGCAAATCTGTTTGATTTGCAAGACTGCCCTGAATTTCGCCCCAGTCCAGATGGGTACCGGATTCAAAATAGATATACTCATCCTCATAAGAAGAATGGATCCCCACTCCATGAGGCCCCTGCGGGATAGCAAAGTTGAGGATCGCCGCATAGGCTGTTCCCGAGTTCGTCACTCTCGCCTGTTCGCCGGAGGCAAGGGTCGTGACACTTCCGACACTGACCGTCGCTGCATCTCCTTTATCTCCCTTCGGTATGCCAAAATTGAACACGGCGTCATGACTGTCGCCCGAATTGGATACGGTCGGATTCGATCCTTCCGGGAGGACTGTAGCTGTCCCGGCCGTAATGGTCGCCGCGTCTCCCTTATCTCCTTTATCGACAATTCGCAGCCAGTATGTGGTGTTGGATAATGCAGTTTCCGCGGGAACATTGCGTTTGGCAAGGTATCCGTTCCCGGCATCATAGACTAAATCCAAACGGGTATATGCTATGGAATTTGACCACACACCCACAGGATGGATAGCAATCTGTACGGATTCGGGATTGTCCAGTCCCGCGTTATTGGTCCAGCTGAGAATCCCCGCCTCATCAACGGACGGTTCATAGTACCAGCCCGCATCCAGGATGATCTCGTTACCTTCCGTGGCACTGTACGGGTCGGGGAGATACCTTGCCCCTGCCCCTGCTCCATTCGGGATGTAGAAATCGAAGATAGCATCGTTTACAGTCCCCCTCATGACCACACTTGCGGGCGTTCCCGCGGGTACAGTGGTCGTATTCCCGACCTGCACGGTAGCTCTGTCCCCCTTTTCCAGCACAAAGTCCAGAATCGCATCGTAAATTGTCCCGCGGTTTGTGACAGATGGAGACGATCCCGATGTCACATTTCCTACCCGAACGGTCGCCGCTTTCCCGTAATTCACGGAATTGGCGCAGATCACCCGCTCCATGAAAGCATCTTCGTATACGATGACAAAGAATGCCCGCATCCCGGTATACTGAAAGGAATATGTTCCGCTGATGTTTCTGCTCCATTCGGTCGATACGGCAAAGGCACGCCCTTCGTTGGTCATATACTGCACAAAGGCATAATGCTGATCCGTACAGATCTCTCCGTTCCGGTACAAGTCCATGGTCAGCGTCCCGTCAGGGACTCCTGTCATGGTAAGCCGCAATTCCCATACATCGCCATCTCTCCCCTGCGGGCCTGTCGCTCCTGTAGCCCCCTGTATGCCCTGTTTTGTGTACTGCATAACAATCGGGTTCTCGTTTACTTGAATCATGATCCCTGTTTTCTTTGCCATTTTTACCCCGCAAGTTCGATGTAGTCGATATCTTTTATTCTGCAATAATGCCATAGATGGAATTTACCCCCATGGCATTTTTCGTGTTTCTTCCCGTTATTCTGCTTCCGGCGGGAATACATCCGTGATCCATTCAAGGCGATTCGCCATAATCCGCACGACAACTGTATGAACAAGGGCATCCGTGATTTCCGTCGCATTCTTCACGTCATCGTCGGAGACAAATAGTCCGGTGACAATGCGGATGGTATAGCTCGGGTCTTCCAGAATCATTCGAATTGCACGGCGGGACTGCTGCCGCAGCGTTTCTCCCTCGATGTTTTCCACACCGACGGAAGCCCAGTACCCCGCCCAATCGAGCAGTTCGATGGCAATCATCTGGTGTAATTCACCACTGTCATATAAATTCCAACGTTCCTGATTTGTCATTTTTCCTCCAATTTGTTTATTTGTTTACAGTTGATTCATTGCCGTACATACTTCTTTGTGCTGAGCAGCAGTCAATGAGACGCTGTAAAAGGCAGCAGCTATAAGTGTCACATACGAATCTTTAGCTAATGTTTTTCTATCAAGTTGACCTGTAGCCCATTCATCCCAATTTGAGCGGGCTGAAGTTGTTGTTGCAGCATTCCCATTAATATAAAAAGTGGAATCACTAAATCCCACAACACCGCTTGCGCCGACTGCGGTACCAGATCGGTAGTAGAAACGGTAACCACCATCTGCCCAATTTCCATCCCAACTATATATCAGAACTGGATTATTACTTGTTATAATATCTCTTCCCTCGCCGCTGGCAAATCCATCCAGGTCTAATACTGAACTAAGATATCGATTATAGGATGATCCACCCGGCCACGCTAAATTACAAGTACCGCTTGTTGGCCCACCTGAAAAACGTACAATGATAGTATTTATAGATTGAGCATTTAGAGTGTCGTTATTTAAAGACCAGCCTAAATTTACATTAGAGTATTTAACTGCATATCCAGATGCTGCTGACCAACCGCTTGCGACATTATTTTTCGTCAGCGTATATCCATGCCCGCTTCTATCGGATAATGCTTCCGTTTCGCTTGCCGCTCCCTTGAATTGATACGCCGCCAAACAGTTTGACGACGCCACGCCTGTCGGGAGCCAGAAATCCGAGCTGTACACCAGCCGTGCAACCCCATTGACCCCGACATAGGCTTTTTTGACCTTCCGCGCAACCCCGCTGACACCGACGTAGATGTTTTTTACCTGCCGCGCGACCCCTGAGACGCCGACATATGTTTTTGGTCCTGCCATAATCCTCCTTATTATGAATATACGAAATAAACAGCATTTGTTGTTAAAGCAGAAGTACCTGCTGTAAGGTCTGTAGTAGAAATGGAGTAATCAGGTTTTGTCGCAATAGCTGTGATACCGCAAACTGTTTTTAAATTTGCCGGAGAAATTGCCTGTATTACCTGACTGAATCCATCGCAAGGTTGCCAAGCACATAAATAACTTGCAGTGGTTGCTTCACCTGACCATTTCAAGCCTAATGTATATGATGAATTCGTGGCATCTTTCACACTGTTATGTGTGTGGCTTGTTGCAGCCGCGCCGATATTAGCCGGAGTGATCCCAAGATTCGTCCGTGCATTCGCGGCAGTCGTTGCTCCTGTACCGCCATTGGCAATGGCGACGGTTCCTGTTACATTGGCGGCATTTCCGCTGATGCTACCAGAAGCCGTACCATTCCACGACCAAACATTATTAACGCATTTTAATTGCGCCGTACCACTTGATGAGCCATTTCTTGTGATATAAAAATTTCCGCTATTGTTGAAAATTCCCCATGAATTAGCAGATGTACCAGAATCCCCGGTGTTATCTGCTCCGCATAATACTACAGTACACCAGTTGTTGTACATGTGAATGCGTATTCCTTCATTGTAATTTCCACTGGTTGGATTGATATTTACTATACCGAATGATTTTGCATTAAGCGTTCCTGGAAAAGTCGTATTTCCGCTCGCATCAAGCAGTGTCAGCGTTCTTGTGACTGTAGAATAAACACCTGTATATTGCCGGACGTATATCGGCTCCGTTCCATCATCCGCCGTCGCAATCTCCATCCACCCGGCATTATTTGCAGTAGCACCTACCGCAACCCGACCATAATCATTTGAACCGCCAACTAAACGTATCTGTCTTGTCCCGGTGTCACCGTTAGTGCTGAACAGCAAATCTCCTGTCAACGTACCGCCGGATAAAGGAAGTGCGCCCAAATTAGACAATGCGCCAGCCGCAGTCGTTGCTCCAGTACCACCATTTGCAACGGCGACAGTTCCTGTGACATTAGCTGCTTTACCGGAATAATTGCCTGCCGTATCAATATAATAATTATTTGTTGTATTATTTCCTGCATCGATATTTGCTTTTGTGCCGTAAGCAAAGGCAAAACTTTCGTTATCGTAATTTCCAATGGCCCAACCACCGCCGGTTTTTGTCTGAAAAGCCACAGCGGGAATCCATTGGCTGGTATTTAAAGTACCTTTTTTTACATAAATCCCTGCTTGTGTACCGCCAGTCCCCGCAATCCAACTTGTACCGCTCCCAGGACTTGATACAATTGATCCTGTCATTGTGTCCCCGGTTTTACTGACCTTCCCGCCTAACTTTGTATCCGTCTCCGATTCAGTGTAATATCTGTCATCATGCGTGTGTCCAGTATCGGATTTTCCACTGCTCAACGCATTGAGTCCGATGCTCAACGCCTGTAATATTTCACTGATAGTAACCGTCCTGACTTCCGTGCTATCCCATGCACCTGAATCATGCGCTGATGTGAATTGATATAACACGCCATCCTTCAGAACATAGTCTCCAACGGCATATTCTTCTTCAGGCGAAAATTCATCCGCTATCGATGCTCTTGCTTTGGAATCGGCAAAATCTCTGTATACTCCGTCCCGTAAAGTTTTTGATATATCCGCCATATATATTTCCTTCCCGGAATATACAGGCGCACCCGGAGATGATGCGCCGATATATCCGTATATATATCTAATTATACCAAGTAATCACTATATATAGTTGTGTATATATCGATTATCTTTTGATATTATATATCTGTCTTTCTCATATTAAAGAAAAACTCCGCCTCATATATAGCGGAGTCGTGTCAATTTTTGCTTTGTTGTTTTCTTCTATACCTCAAACCACTCGTACGCTTCTCTGGTTACCGTCCGGACCGCCCCATCCCGATTAATGCCGACCACGATATCGAGCAGTTTCCCATCGATCATCGTCTTTCCGCCGATAAAGATTTCCGTCACCGCCGGGGACGAAAACGCCCGCATCGCTGCATCGAACAGCCTTAGGGTATTGGACAGCCAGATTTCCGAGCCATCGAGCTTGACGTACCCACGAGCTAAAGCTCGATGGGATTCTTTGAAAGAAGGTTGGTATTTAAGTCTCCACCTAACCAAAGTAGGTCAGGCCACCCTTATTCTTTGAGGGCTCGCCAAAAGCCCAATACACAGTTTTTCGTAATCGAAATTCTGCTTGCTTTTCCGTAAGATATTGGCACTGCCGTTAATGTCGGCATTCATGATGGTGCCATTTTGACTTTTATACAATCCGCGGTAAATCCGTCTTCCTTTGAACTCGCCTAAATAAGGCTGTTCCGGCAAATAGACAGGCAATACATCTAAGTCAAGAAAACTACTTTTTGAAGTATAGGATTCTTCCTGCTCGATATATTCCATACCGTATTTATCGCAGAGGTATTCAAGCTGCTGGCGAAGATCACCGTGAGGAATTTGTACAAAATTCTGGTTGTTTATTTTGCCCATATCGGAATTTTGTTTAATTCCCGGATTATATCCAAACACGATTTTTCCAATATCATGCTCAATACAGTAGTTGATAATGTACCTTGCAGTTTTTCTGATAGCGTCCTTTACCTGATTATTCCGTTTCTCTGTGATTTTGTTGATACGTTCCGTTGTATTTAGCTTTTGCTTCATAGATATAGAGCGGAGACGTGCAACTTCTTTGTTCCATTGGTGATTGATTGATTTGAGTTTACGACCGTCCACTATGAACGACGTCCCAATGGTAGTAATGCAGGCTGCTATATTGTCCACGCCGGGATCTATCGACAAAATATTGTTTTTATTTAGATGTAAATCCTCCGATACAGTTTTATATACATACTGAATTTTGAAAACTTTACCGTGATTGCAAGGGAGAATCCGAACCTCTTTGATGACTTTGTCCTTTAGACGTTCTGGAAAAGGAATCAAGATTTCCTTTAAATCTGGATGAGCTGACCGGAAGGCTCTGCTCATAGGTACTTGAAAATATCCGTCACTGATTGATATTGCATTTTGAGACATTATCAGAGTGAACATACCACCCTTTTTGTGATAGTGTGGAATTTTTACATCGTGATAGCTGTATTCCCCTTTTTTACATTTCTTCAACAATTTGAAAAATGATTTAAAACTTCGATCCACAACCTTCAATGTCTGCTGTGCAACACCCGCTTGCAGTAACGAATAGTTTTCGTTGGTCTTGCACTCATGGTAATTGTTTTCGTAAGTAAGAAATTTTTTTGAATTGAAATAGCACTGTCGGATATTATAGAGAGCAACATTGTACAGATTATTGGAGTAGCGGCACATTTCCCGTAAAGCTTCGTACTGTATTTTGCTGAGCCCACGGATCACGTTGCTTTGTACTGCAAATGCTGCCATTTTTACTACCTCCTTCCATTTTAATTATTATATATTATTATACATTATTATTTAAATATCATATGTATTTACTGATTTATTTGCGTTTTTATTTAATTTGCAGTTATTTATTTATAGCTATACATGAAGTCACCAGTACAACTTTACAGCATTATATAGAAAATCAAAAGCGATAATCAGCTTTCATCCTCGGAGCTAAAGCTCCAAGGTTTTCAGCTTATTCAGATGATTACACTTAAATTTCCTTATAAACCCATCGTTTATGACCTTCCAGAGATTCGCCTCGAGAACATTTGGGTCTGGATAAGTATTAGTCATGATCCCCTCCTTATGCGATGTAACGTTCGCCAGAAATGACATCGACGATTTCAGTCCCTTCGCCGAATGCAGCCCGCATTTCTGCCCTTTCTTCTGCGCTCAGCTCATGACGGGTGTTGCGGTACTCTTCCAGGAACCGATCCGACTGCTCTTTTTCAGCCCTGATTGTGGCATCTGCGTCGAAGAAGAAGGCACAGTGACTGAGCATCTGAACGCATTCCAGTGGGAGATAATGACCGTTTGACGCCCAATATGCAGCGCAGTTCCCATCCAGAAGGATCTCACCATTATCGGCCCGCTCCTGCATGTCAGCGATTTCGCGCTCGGCGTTGCGCTTCCAGTATTCGCCCAAAACCCCACTTAATTCTTTCTCGAAACGTGTCATGTCAGCCTCCCTTTATTTGTCAGTTTTTTCTGTTCAACTATATATTATTATATTCATTGTTATTTATTTGTCAATATATTTATGCTTTATTATTATTCTCAAAAATAATAAAAAAGACCTGAGAATACCAGGTCACAATATACAATCGACATCACAATATAAATATACATGAATTTCATCATAGGATAGATTCTAACGGATTTTATTTTGTCAGGTGGACAACTTTACCCTCGATAAGAAAAACCCCCGAAAATCAACGCTGTGCACTCAATTTCGGGGTCTCCTGTCAGTCCTCATACAGCACATGCAATCCGTATGACTTCGCGACGAAATGTTCTGCCTGGCATCCCCGCGATTTGTTCCATCCCCGGCAGAAATACACCGTATCGCATTTGGACATTGTGCGGAGGGAGTTACTCAGATAGTAGATCCCGGTATTCTGTACGCCGATTTTTTCAGGGTCGATACTATGCGCCTCGAACAGCGTATCATCTACGGTGTAGCCGTTGTCAATAAGCCACCGCTTGGCTTTCCCCCTGACCGCAAGGATTTCTATTGTGCTAATCCCGTTCATCGGATGACAAATCATCGCCCGTTTCATTGTTTTCCCCCTGACTCTTTCGTTTGTCTTTGCTTTTTCTGCTCAGATTTACCAGTGCGTTCTTCAGATTGTCTTCCTGCTTCTGCAGCTTTTCACTCTTTGGCAGCGCAAAATCCTTTTGCAATTTCTGCACCCGGTTCCTCTCCTCTTTCGGCATTTTCCCTGTCGTCTTTGCCTGCCGCGCCCCGACCACGAAATTTACCGATGTTGTATCCGACATCATCAGCCCTTCAAACAGGGTCAGGAACTCCCACCAGTGCATATACTCGATCTCCCACAGCCGGATATGGTAGAAAGACGCGAAGGAGCAGTAAATATAAGCGGAATCGTACACAAAATCAAAGGACGGCGGTTTTGGATGTTCCTTGTCCCGTTCCTTTCGCTTTTTGGATGCGTCATTATCCACCTTGGGATATCCGCTGTAAAACTGCGCAACGGAATCAAGAAAGTCATCAGCCAGGATGTTCCCTTTCGGGTTTTCCTTTACCACAAGATCATACAATTCCAGAAATATTTTTGTCCGGTCTTCATCGGTTGCGACAGAAAACTCTTCCAGGAGATACCCGGCTTTCATCCATGTGCGGAAATCCGTGTAGACATCATAAGGGATGCCGTCTACCACAATGGTATCGGGCATCCCGTCCAAAAGGATATTCTTAACCACAGCTTATAACTTATCGGCGTTTCTTGCCGACCTGATTGGAACGGTCGATCATATCGATCACGGGCTTGGAACGCTGGGCCAGATTGTCCAGCTTTTGCAGCGTGTCGTTATATTCCTTATCCCGCATCTCCTGGTATTCCGTCTGATAGGCATTGTCCACGCCCTTGGCAATATAGTACATACGGTTCAGATTCTCCTTGTCGCGGTCATTCGGGAAGATCTGTTTCACCGCATCTTCACCGAGCAGGATTCTCACGATGTTGTAGCTGGCATCATATGAATCCATATGCTCGATGTTATCATTGTGGGTCTGAAGCGCATCGTCCACAGCCTGGGAACGTTCGGCGATTTCATATTCTTCCCCGTCGATCCGCACGGAGACTTTTTTCGGCTTGTACGTCAAATCAATCATGTATTTCCTCCATATAGTTAAACAAAAAAAAGACAGTTAGGATAATAACTGCCTTCTTAGGGTCTCTGCTATGTATTATATCATTAAATATCAGCGGGGATCATTTCCCGCCGCATCCTGAGAACTTTTTTTCTTTTCTATCATCTTCCACAGTCTTTTGCGTTCGCTTTCATTATCCCATAGAAAATCGATAATGCCTTTTGATATGGGGAATGTCTTTCTCGCTTCGTTTCCGTACATCAGCCACTCCTTCCCAACACCGAATCCATCTTCGATTTTTTCCGCAACGCGATCTGATATTTTGCAAAAGCCTCTCTCGATTTTGCTGTAATGCTGTCTCGAAATCCCAATTTTTTCCGCAGCTTCAGTTTGGTTCAGCTGCAATTTTTTTCTCACAGCTCTGAGACGGGCAACAGAGCCATCGGTATTCTTTGTTTCCAGAGAAGTCGGCTTCTCGGTAAATATTGGTTCACCGGTTCCGTGATAAAACCATTCCGTATCAAGGTGGTATACTTCACAAAACCGGTCGAACCAGGATACATCTGCTTCTCTGCACCCGGTGATATATGTGCTGACGGTTGAACCAGAAATTCCGGTCGCCTCTCCAATTTTTGCGTTGGTCAGATGCAAAACCCTTTTTACCGCCAGAATATTTGACTTGACCGGTTCGCTTATTATGGTGTATTTGTTTGCTTCCATAGTTTTCTTTCTTCCGGGAAATTATTATCAGTTTCCCGGGTTCAGCGGATAAACCGCAGTACTGAATTATGTTCAGACTATTCTCATCTTTTCTAAAAACTCGTCTACAGACATACCGGCTTCTTCTGCAGCCTGTTCGATCGTAATTGTTTTTTTCTCAGCCAGATTTACGAGCATGAGAAGCTCCCCTTGTTCAAACCCTTGTTCAAGTCCCTCTTCTCGTCCTTCTTCTCGTTCCTTATTGCGTAAAAGTTCAAGTTGATATTCTTTGTCAAAATAACCAAACATGATATTTGCTACCTCCTCATTTTTCAGGTATTCCTTCAAAACGTTTTTATCGCGGCAGATACGGATCGTTTCCATCACGGCCTTTTCAGTTCTTCCATATAATGATTATGCTTATCTTTATTAAAATTGCCGTGCCTTGTTTTGTGCGACAACAGCCTCAGCCTCTTCCCTTGTTGCGTACAGTCGGCTCTCGCGGATTCGGGTTCCGCCCTCTCGTTCAGTGAAACGGATCGTCACGAAGCCGGAGATCGTCATGACAACGGTCGCTTCTTCGATGAAATGGGTGTTGGCTATGAGGTATACAGTGGTGCCGGGTTTGAATTTTTCGACCATAATAGATAATTTTAGCACAACTATGCATAGATGACTATCACAAATTGACGGCTTAATAACGACGAAAATTGCAAAAATGTGGTTGTAGTTTTCCCCCACGGATTTGATGATTTTTTTAGACATTCCAAACTGATGGTATAAGTCTTGCAAGGTTATATTGTATGATAACTATCACGAAAGCAGACTATTATTTATGAAAAAAATCTTTCTCTCATAGTTGTTATTTTGTGTTGCTCTATTTCACCAAATCGCATTCGCCGATGACGAGGATATTGTATCTTGGACAACTATGGGAGAACCAAACATAAACATCAAGTACAGAATTGACTCTGAGGGAACACTCCATTTTGCAAAGGGAGAGATTCAGTCAACAGATGATCCGACGCTTATTAAAACATTTGATTATTCAGAGAATGAACTTTATCACAAAATTATAAAAGTACAAGCTGACGACAAGATCCTTGTCAGGAATAACGGTACAGCATCGCTGTTTGAAGGTTGTTTTAAACTCGCCGAAGCAGACCTCACGAATTTTGATCTTTTTGACCCATCAAACACAAATTTCAGCAAAATGTTTGAAGGTTGCACTTCATTACAAAAAATACTGATAAACCAATGGGATACATCAAATATAAACAATATGTCCTATATGTTTTACAACTGTCAATCACTGGAATCTTTAGATGTGAGCAATTGGGATACATCCAACGTAACCAATATGGAACACTTGTTTGCTAATTGCAAGAAACTAACAGTATTAGATGTAAGCAAATGGAATACATCCAATGTGACTAACATGAGGTACTTATTTTTTGATTGTAGAAAACTGACAAAATTAGACGTGAGTAATTGGAACACCGCTAACGTAACAGATATGTCTTATTTGTTTTATTATTGCAGTGGTATAACTGAATTAAATGTAAGCAGCTGGAATACATCAAATGTTACTGACATGCACTACTTATTCACCCTCTGCTCAGAATTGACAGGAATAAATGTGAGCAGCTGGGATACATCCAATGTAACCGATATGTCAGGAATGTTCGCCTCATGCAGTAAATTACAATCATTGGATGTCAGCAAATGGAAAACGGGCAGTGTGACGAATATGGCTTCTATGTTCCAATTGAGCCACGATCTGAGATTTCTGAATGTAAGTGGGTGGGATACTTCGAAGGTAACCGATATGTCAAGGATGTTCGATAATTGTCTCCAATTACAGGCATTGGATGTCAGCAATTGGAAAACAGGTAATGTCATGAAAATGAACTTTATGTTTGGCTCCTGTGAATCACTGACATCGTTGGATGTATCAGGGTGGGATACATCCAAGGTCACTATTATGAATCATATGTTTTACCTTTGCAAAAAACTTATCTCGATAAATCCCGGTAGTTGGGATACATCCGAGGTTACAAATATGACCTTCATGTTTTATTATACTGATCTCACTGAATTGGACATGCACAACTGGGATACAAGTAAAGTCACAGATATGAATTCCATATTCAGATATGCTCCTCTTCAAAAACTGATTTTAGGAACGGATTTCCGATTCACTATCAATCATTTCGACCTTTATCTCAACACAGGCTATTGGACATATATCAAAAAAGATGCAAACATTACATCTCACGTCGATTACGGAACTGAATATCTGTCAGCATATAATTCAAATAAATTCAGCCCGGCATATAACAATAACCCAGATACCATGGCTGGTACCTGGGTTCTCAATCCTGTTCCTGTCATAATCAACGGTGTGGATGAAACCCATATTTATGACAATTCTGATTTTTGCACACAAATCAACTATCGGTTATCCAGTACCGATGAGCGGTTTACAGATACACAGGCTGCACTCGTTACATACAGCGGCGAAAACCAGGTTTGCGGGAAAGAACCCGGGGAATACCCATATCATCTGGATGTTGAAAAATTTTCTTATACCGGCAGCGATTATTACGTTTATTTCAAACTTGGGACGGACGGAAAGCTGCTCATAAACAATCCGACCTTAATGCTTACCATCACCGCCGCCAGCAGTTCGAAAACCTATGACGGCACGGCTCTTAAGGCGGAAAGCTGGACCAGCAGCGGACTGACAGAAGGGGACACGATCACCTCCGTCACCGTCACCGGCAGCCAGACAAATGCCGGAAGCTCCGCCAATGTTCCATCCGGAGCAAAGATCAAAAATCAAAATGGCGAAGATGTGACAGATAACTATACGATCAGCTATGTCAATGGCAAGCTCGAAGTAAACAAATTCAGCAATGTAACGGTGACTATTGTCGGTGAAAGCAACACGACCGATTATGACGGCCAGTTACATGAAGTGAATGGATATACAGCCAGTGCCAGTACGCCGCTCTACCAGACAACCGGAGATCGCCCGGATTTCTCGTTTACTGGTACAGCTTTTGCATCCCGAAGAGACTCCGGTACTTCTCCAATGGGCTTGAAACCTGAAATGTTCAGCAATACAAACACAAATTTTGAAACAGTGACCTTTCATGTTACAGATGGTTACCAGACAATCAACAAGATCAATGTAACTGTTACGATCAAGGGCAACAGCGACACAACAGCCTATGACGGACAATCACACACGGTCAGCGGACATACCGCTACCGCAGATACCAATTTATATAACGTCAATAACAGCTTCACTTTCACCGGTACTGCATCTGCGACACGTACCGACGCAGGCACATCACAGATGGGCCTATCCTCTGATCAATTCAGAAATGAAAATACTACCAACTTCAACACTGTGAAATTTCTTGTGACCGATGGTTACTTGACAATCATCCCCATCGACACCACCGTAACCATTACCGGACACCATGCCACCGCTCCATACAATGGTGAGAACCACACTGTCAGTGGATATGATGTATCCATCGGCAATCTTCTCTATTCTGAAACAGATTTTTCATTCAGCGGTACGGCTGAGGCAGAGCGTACAGAAGCCGGAACGACGAACATGGGCCTGACAGCAAACCAATTCGCGAACAAAAACCAAAATTTCAGGACCGTTAAATTCTCGGTGACGGACGGATATCAGCAGATCACTCCGATCAATGCTGCCGTAAAAATAACCGGTCACGGTAATTCCTCTCCCTATGACGGAAATGAACACCGCGTGGAAGGATACGATGTGCAAATCGAAACTCCGCTGTATAAGACAACGGATTTTACCTTCAGCGGCACAGCCGAAGCAAAACGAACTGACGCGGGGACCACACCGATGGGCCTTACAGCAAGCCGCTTTTCCAATTCCAATCCAAACTTTGATGTTGTGACATTCAATATCACTGACGGTTACCAGACCATCACGCCCATGGAGGAAGAGATCATCGTTACGATCAAAGGACATACAAATTCGGCTGTTTATGATAAAACCGAACACAGCACCTCCGGTTATGATGTAACGAGCTCGAATCCGCTCTATACAGAAGCTGATATATCCTTCAGCGGCTCTGATGAGACAAAATGCACCAATGCCGGAATCTGCAGTATGGGGTTGACAGCCGAGCAATTTTCAAACATCAATCCCAATTTCTCAAACGTTAAATTCCAGGTAACGGACGGTTACCAGGAAATCACCGCTTTGGACGGAGTCACAGTGACAATCCATGGACATAACGATACAGAAGTATATAGCGGTTCTCCGTATGATGTTGTCCGATATGATGTATCTGTTTCCAACCCGCTCTATACAGAAGCTGATTTCACTTTTAGCGGTTCAGATACACCGGCACGTACAAACACAGGCATGGCCATGATGGGATTGAAAGCCGAACAATTTACGAATATTAATCCGAATTTCACCAATGTGATTTTCAACGTAACTGACGGCAGTCTGACAATCATACCCAAGGATCTTTCGGACGGAACGATCCGGCTGATCCTCGATCCCCAACAGGTCATCTATGACGGTCAGGAACACACCGTATCTTACAGCGTATATGATTCCGAGCGCGGAGTTACACTGATCGAGTCCGTTGAATATGAACTGATACCTGAAGAGTCCACCTTGCAGGCCACTGAAATCGGTATCTACACAGTTGTCGTGAGTGCAGATTATATCGGAGAAACAGACAGCAACATCACAACAAAGGCTGTCAGCGGACGGAATTACTCCGGGAGAGCCTCCGATACTTGGCAGATCATTCCCAAACCGGCTGATAACACGATGACGTTCTTCCCGATTTTCGATGAAGGCGTCAGACTGCCGAACACAGGGTTACTGTCAAATGACTCTGTTCTGTCTTCAATTGGCCAGACAGATCTGGATATCACCCACCTGGGAATGACGCTCCAGATTCCGAGTCTTGATGTCATTGCTGAAATTGTGCAGCTTCCTTTCGAAGGCAGCACCTGGTCTGTGGATAACTTGGAATATCGTGCCGGGTTGCTCAGCGGAAGTGCCATACCCGGTAAGGGGTACAGCATCATCGCCGCACACAACACGCTCAATTCCAGTGAATTAGGACCCTTCGCATCGCTGTCCTCTATGAAGAAGACTGACACCATCTTCATCAATGACAAAAAAGGAATAATTCAGCAGTACACTGTTTATGAAAACACTCTTTTGGAACCGGATGATTTCAAAGGGATAGCTTCAATTGCAGAACAGAAACCAGGGGCACTGATTTTGGTAACCTGTGAGAATGAAAGCGTCAATGGGGAATACCTGAACCGGCGTGTTATTTTTGCCGAGCCACTATCCGAAAATTACGGTTCCCGCTGAAAGAATTGGGCACTGAAACAGCCAATACCTATGATATATGGTACCTGAATCCGGGATCCTGTTCTGCATGGCACGTAATCTGCAATAAGTGTATTATCAGAATTATTGATTTCTGACGTATATATCTATACGCAGTTTTCTGTCTGTGTCAATATTTTGACCATATTGAAGATTATGCAAATATCATTTTTGAAATTTCAGTCCTAAAATTGGAGGAAGGAATACAAATGATCATGAACCGTATCTTTGACATTATCGCTCCAGTTATCACAGTTATCGCTGTACTGTACGTCTCGTTTTCCATTTGCAAATCGCTGTGTTCGGAAAGAAACAAAGGACAATGGTATGGATTCTTTCCATACAGCAAAAGAATCCATAGAAACTCCGGTCTGTTTCTGTTAATTCCTCTTTTGGCCCTGGCATCATTCACGGCACCAGAGATGTCTGTATTTGCGGAAGGAACAAGCGATTATTGCGGTGACCCGGCAGAAAACGATGGCAAGAACCTTATCTGGTCTTTTGATGATGCTGCCGGAACGCTCACCATCAGCGGCGAAGGAAAAATGCAGGAATCCAACTATCCGTGGAGTGACTTATCAAGTGCCATAGAAAATGTCGTTCTCTCTCAAGGCGTCACATCGATCGGACCGAGAGCATTTGCGGGATTCACAGGGCTGTCATCCATCAATATCCCGAGCAGCATAACCCATATCGGAGCCAGTGCATTTGAAAATTCAGGGCTGAGAACCATCACCGTTGAACTTGAAAACCGAGGAACTCCGCTTGTTCTTGGAGAAAATACCTTCACAGGCACAAACACTTACGAAGCATCTATCAAAGTTCCCGGGTATCACAATGTAACCTTCAGCGTCAACCCCGATAATACCGGCTTTTCTATCGGAGAATTCTTATTCGGAAACAGTGAACCCGACCCGGGGAGCGCACTGCTGAGATGGACAGACCGGACAGTACAAACTGAATTGACCGCGACAGGCGGAATTCCCAATACATACCAGGTCATTTTCGAAAAAAATGCTGCTGATGCTACCGGAACAATGTATCCGCAAACCTTTACCTATGACAAAGCGCAATCTTTGGACGAGAATCAGTATATCCGTCCCGGGTATTCATTCACAGGATGGGCTGTTGAAGCCAAAGGCAACGTTGTTTATGCCGACAAATCAGAAGTCAAGAACCTCACTGAAAATCAGGATGGGATTGTACTGTTATATGCCAAATGGAAAAAAACCGGTTCCACTTCCGGAATGAATTTCTTCCGGCTCCGCAATGACTGTATTCTTCCTTCAACCGGTTTCTCATCACTGCGACCGACCACCCTGTCCTCACAGCCAATGAACCTGAGCTATAAGCCCACAGGATTGAGGATGATGATTCCCTCTCTGAATGTGGACATGGAATTGGTATTCATACCGAGGGACAACAATTCCTGGGCAGTAGAATGGCTGGGAGATCGCGGAGGAATTCTTGAAGGAAGCGCCCTGCCCGGAGATGGATATAGTTTTGTTGCGGCACATAATACCTTAAACGACACTGAATACGGCCCGTTTGCGATGCTTGGCGCGCTGGAAGTGAACGACCTGATCACCATCAACGGTAATGACAGGAATAATAAGACGCTAAAGACATTCCGTGTGTTTGAAAATACAATCCTGACACCGGATGACATGAAGACATTGGAAAAAATTGCAGGAAGTGAAGAAAATACCCTTGTCCTGGTGACCTGTGAGAACGAGTCAGCAGAAGGCGGCTATCTGAACCGCCGGGTCATTTTTGCAAAGCCAGGAAAATAAGCAAACGTATTCTGCTGAGTGTTTTCCCTTTGTCAAGAGATCAGGGACGTCCAAAAACAGAGGACGTCCTTTTTCTTATTGTACGAATGATGTCAGGAGAGCGCCAATTGACAGTATCGGGCAGCATTTGCCCCATCTTGCAATGGCAGAAAATCCATCCTATTCTGAGCCAGTGACCGGAGAAGGAACTCTGATCATTCATGCTAAGTCACTTGAAGACAAAAGCATCAGTCTCAGCTTAAATCCGAAAGAAGTGAATTATGACAGGAAAGAGCACGAAGTGACTTATTCTGTCTACGACTCAGAACGGGAAACTGCTTTGATTGAAGGTGTCGATTACGAAATCGTACAGAGCAGTTCCACATTGAAAGGTACAGAACCCGGAACATATAAAGTCATAATCAGTGCTGATGATAAAACCTCTGAAGAAACTGCAAAATCCGTAACCGGAACCAATTACATCGGGATGCGTTCCGCTGTTTGGGAAATCATTGATACCAGTATCCATATGTACCGAATTGATTTCCCGAGAGATCTTTGCGACCGCTGCAGCCTGCCTGCTACAGGAATTACATCCACAGCAACCGCAGCGTTCTCTGACCAGGTCTATGACATCAGCTATAGCAAATCAGGTCTCTCCGTTCAAATTCCTTCACTCAGCATTGAAGCAGAAATCGTCACCGTTCCGTTCTCAGGAAATGAATGGCCGGTGAGCGGACTCGGCAACAAAGCCGGATTGCTGGAAGGCAGCGCATTACCCGGTCAAGGGTACAGCATCATTGCCGCCCACAATACACTGAGTCAATACGAAGTCGGACCTTTTGGCGCGTTAGCCACAATGAAGGAAAACGATAAAATCTTTGTAAATGGACCTCGCGGAAAAAATCTCAATTACAGCGTATATGCGAATGAATTAATCGAGCCGAATGATTTTGATACGATCGCAACCATCGCGGAAGAAGAACCGGGATATCTGATTCTCATCACCTGCGAAAACGAATCCCAGGACGGAACCTACCTGAACCGCCGCGTGGTCTTCGCCAAACCGATGTAAAAATCACATGATATACCAGAAATAAATGGAGCCGTGTTTCCTTACAGACTATTGGAAACACGGCTCCGTTTCAACTTCATCTAAAAACTATATTATTCCAGGCTCACAGAACTTTACTGGTTGAACATAATTTACCCATTGTGAGAAGCCAAAAGTAACGGTTTATGTCTCTCTCCGTTCCGAAATCAGCGCCCGAATTGTCTGAGAACTTCGCGAACTGATTGCTGCATTTCCTAAGAAAAATCCGAATTATATTTCCAGTCACAAAAAGCTTTAAACCATATCTAGTAGTTTTTTCACCGCTTTTATCAGCAAATCCTTCAGTTCCTTCGCCGGTAAGTGATGGTAAAAAAGAGCTTTTTTTAACACTCTGTATACGTCAGAGATATTGATTTGAATCATCCTGTAAAAAAAAAGACTGTCGCTTTGTTATGAATTATCTTTTGCGACAGCCTTCATGGTTATTAGATTATTTCATTCAGG
Source organism: Flexilinea sp. (assembly GCA_017432685.1). GTDB lineage: Bacteria > Chloroflexota > Anaerolineae > Anaerolineales > Anaerolineaceae > Flexilinea. Next base: position 40,493 of record JAFRIR010000042.1, read on the forward strand.
TAAGAGTAAGAAGAGTGTTTCTCCTAAATCGCTATCAGCGGTTCATTTATCCTGCAGCCGTGCTACTACGATTCTACGATTCACATACCCACCTTCGGGCCGTTCATCTTCACAGGTAATCATCACCAGCACATTGTCAAACGCTTCAGTGATTCTGGCAAAGCTCGATATATCTGTTTCTGCTAACTTTTCGTTAGCAAAAACAACAAATGTTTGAAGATTATTTCGTTTATCACGGACAAATACTCTTTCACCTTCCTCCAGTGTACTCAACAGCGCAAAAGGACCACTTTCAGTATTGTTCAAATGGTTGTGTGCAACCAAAACCGTCGTTCCTTTTCCTGGAATCGAAGAACCTTCCAACAATCCTACGGCATCACTGAGCCAGGTAACTGCATAATCATTATCCACATAAGGTACTTCCAGAATCTTCGATTCGACAGAAATTCCCGGGATTTCCAGCGTCATCTGCAGTGGCTTATAGTTTACATTTTTCGGCTGGGAACTCAGCACCTGTGGATGAATCGCGGAGAATCCGGTTCGTGGCAGAACGTCTGTATCCAAGCGGAAGAAAGATAGTGATTGACGATTCGGTTCCGGCAACGGTTCCTCTGGCTCTTCCGGATCAAACGGTTCCTCCGGCTCTTCCGGCTCTACCGGTTCCTCCGGCTCTTCCGGCTCTACCGGTTCCTCTGGCTCTTCCGGCTCTACCGGTTCCTCTGGCTCTTCCGGCTCTACCGGTTCCTCCGGCTCTTCCGGATCTGTCGGTTCTTCCGGTTCCCATTCTATCTGATATCCAACCTCGCCGTTATTTGAGTACCATTTTTCATCAATAGTACCGTCACCATCATTATCAACGTTTAATATGGTTATACCCTCTTCATTGGTCTCAAGACTCAATTTGGCAGTATTGTAAATCGGGATTTGTAGAAACTGTTTTTCAATGACAAGATTTTCATTCTCATCGTACCATTCTAGTGAAAGATCCATTTCTCCTTCATTGGTTCCCTGCATCTGAATCTGATACAAATCTTTATCCAGGCAGAGAACTTTGATGTCTCCCTCAAGACCGGCATAATCCAGCCTGCCGAAGATGCTCTGGACTGACATATTCTCAACAGATGAGTCTAAAACATCCCCGTCATGTTCAATACGAACTTCAACCGGGCAGTCAATAAGAACCTTTATAAAACCCTCAGAGTTGCTCGGATCAGCATTATTTTTAGTTTTACCATTTGAGAGAATAGAGAGAATCATATCGCGGGCATTTCGGTTTTTTACAGTTCCACCATGGTCTGCATCCAAAACAATAAATCTGTTGCGACCATCCTTATCCAAAGGAAGATTAAAATTTATATTACCCGCCATTGTGCCTGAGTAATATGGTACAGTTCCATCTCCTTTTTTTGTGTAATTCACATCTGCCAGAATATATTCTTCTGCCTGTTTTGAAATTGCCTCCCATCGCTCTGTCAATATCTTATAAGCGGAAATGTCGTTTGTTATGACTTTTCCGTTTCCAGAGTAAACATCATAGATATTTCCAAATTCCCATTTTCTATCTAAATCATTTCTGTTGGCATCGAAGTCTTTATTATATTCATACCAGTTTTTCAAAATTTTATATTCTTTTTTGTACTTGACCTGGCTGAACACGGCATCTTTAACCGTATACTTGCCATTACCAATGATAAAATAACTGTTATCTAATGTCGCGAGAATATTTACATCATTCTCTTTCAAATTATCATGAAATGTCTGTGCTGCTTCATAGTTATCTGCGCCGTATACAGTCCTGATTATGTTTTTATACTCATCCCAGGTCAGATCCAACATATTACTGATGAATAGATTTTTATATTTTACCGTAGTACAATATTGATTATACTTTGAACAATTCTTCTCTCTGGGAAATTCCTTTTCAACCTGTTTTGAAAAAGCCCATTTCACATTTTTCGTCAGGGTCGGATTATTTTCGTTATCGTTCGTGACCTTATCGTTGAAAAGGTCTTTTGTTGGTACAAGCTGGGTTATCGAGTCAAACTCACGCTTTGTTTCCGACGATAATCCCAATAATGCCAGTAATGAATCAAAAATATCCTTCTCTTCCACTGTATGTAGAACTCTGTCTGTCATCGACCGATCAAGAAGCACTGTGGTTCCCTCGTATGGTGTACCGCAAGTGATGATTTTGTCGATTATATTTATTTTTCCATCATCATTTAGTTTTTTAGCAGCTCTTGACAAAACCAGTCCGCCGTTGCTGTGAGCAACAATATCCACTTTGTCTTTTCCACTGCGATCTATAACCCAATTGATCTGCTCTATCAAATTTTCAGCAGAAACCTCATTGCTTTGCCTGAAGTCATAAGAAAAAAGATAAATTTGTCTGTACGGAAACCTGTTACGAATATCGTTTATCAGACCGCCAAAAGTACCTGCTTCACCTGTCTCATCAGATTTACCCTCTGCCTCTAAATCATAATCGGATAAGTTCCCGACCATTTGCAGGTTCAAGTGATTGTAATGTGGGAAAAGAATTGTATCCATCCTTACTTTGCCCAAAGCAGACCAGAAAAGCGGAGTGACTTTTAAGCCATCTTTTTTTGCTGCCCATACCTGATGTCCTTCGCCATCATTTAGTTCAGTGTACAAGTTACTACCCATGTATCCTTCAACGAGAATAATCGGATAGACATTTTCTGTAGGATCGTAAGGATCCGGAATATAAAACGCATCCTGATCCTTTTTCAGGAGGTCCTTGATAGATCTTAGCGTTGGATATCCCCGGCTGTATTCTGGATCGAACTCCCAAACATTGTTAAAATCCCAGCCAGAGTAACTCCATCTTGTCTTCATGAGGTCAGTGGACATTCCTCCGCTTGCATAGATATTATTAGAGGCATCATTGATGATTGTGGTCTCTCTGATATTACCAAACAGGTAACCGCCTAAGGTATTGTCATAATAACTGTTGATCAGTGTCTGGCCTGAGCTATAACCGAAGATACCAGGATGACTCTGTGCTACGCTGGTATTTATTTCCCATTCGTGCGGACCGATGTTATATGTGTTTTCTACCGTTCCGCTCCCGCTGGCAGCAATGTTTCCGTTGTAGGACAAGGCTGATGAAGTTTGTGCCCTTCCTTCATTGTAAGAGTTGAAGATTCTACCGTTATTGTAGGCAGTAATTCCTCCATTCTCCCCACCAAGCATTGCTTTTGCATTCCCGTTGGTAAAGCATTCCTCAATTATCCCATCGTTACTTGAAGTGATACAACCAGAGTTATAGCCATATACATCTGTATAGCTGACACAGCTGATCACCTTCAGTCCTGCAGGAATTGTACTGATGATGCCGCCGCCAAATGCTGCTGATCCCGCATTCACTTCACCTTCAACACGACAATGTTTTATCAACATTGTAATATCAGGATTGCTGTTCACATACCTGCCAATGATACCGCCGCCTGTTCCCCAACGTCCTTTTGAGGATATATTTCCCTGATATTGACAGTCTTCAACGATTACTTTCACATCAGATCCCTCTTCACGGTTATAGTCCCCCATATCGACCTGGGCCATGATACCGCCGCCGCAGGCTTCTGTTTCTATCTCAACAGTTGATCGAATATCTTTGATACTCACGGTGGAATTCCTGTGTCCACTCCGAATCTGTCCAACCGCACCGCCTACGATATTTCCCCGTAGTTTTCCGGTAACATAGCACCCGGATATAGTGATTTTCCCGCCAGGCGAATTCCAAACTTCACCGATCAGAGCTCCGGTAGGCCTTCCTTGGGATGTGGTTTTGCTGGCATTTTCGATCTTGACATCTTTAATCGTTATGCTCGTATTTTCGTCAGCCCTGACCAATCCAAACAGACCGTTGTAGTCACCAGTCCCATCAAGGTTTAGATTGCTAATCGTGTAGCGATTCCCGTAAAAATTACCCATAAATGGATTATCTTCTGTCCCTATAGGAGCCCATTCTTGCATACCCAAGTCAATATTCCCTGTAAGGATGACCGTCCGATCTTTGAAACTGTTGCCATTTGCAACCTCATCGCTCAGCCACATCAGCTGTCCCGCAGTTCTGATGTAATAAACATCTTCGAACGGTGTTACTTCTTCAGAATCGGTTCCATCCCATACAGCGAACACGCTTTCAGAACCAAATAAGAGAAATAACAGCCAAATCCCAATGATCATCTTTTTCATAAAACATCTCTCCTGTTTGTTTTTTCCTGCTTCAAGGAAAAAAGATTATATATGTACAATTCTGTCGTTGAAAAAAACGAACACTTATTTTGGATATATAAAATATATATCATATCAGCACTATTTATAATTTCATTCACACTTTTGCTTACAATAGAATTAGCTTCTTTTATTCTTTTGTATAATTGTACAAAAATTATGCCATATCAATGTATATACGAAACATTATTGTATTTTCTGTTTTAAAATAATTTATGGAAGCGCTGATTTATTTCCAGCTAACGGGGACAGTTTGCGCAGACACCGAATGGTTCCGGAAAAAACTGTCCCCATCGGCACATAAATCAGTGTTTCCGTATATATATTTTTAAATTGATTATCAGTGGAACTGATTTATTATGATCAGCAGAACTAATCATTTGACATTTCTGAATATTATATCATTCTCCCAATTTCCGTATATAATATAGCAATTATGCGCGACGAACTGAAAAATCCAAAAAATCTGATAGGAGCTATTCTGATACTGATTGCCGTCCTATTGGCAATCTGGGCAATTGCGGAAAACAAATCAGATACACATTTCTTTATTGCCCTGGGATCATACCTAATCGGCATGCTCCTCATCCTTGTTAACAACAAAAACAACAAAATAGACAAAAACAACAAAAAACCGGGGTGATGTTCCCCGGTTTTTGTTATCGTTTTCCAAAATCAGCGGATAATCAGCCTTAACCTCCGGCTGCAGCAGGATTCTGCACCTTACCGAAGCCCTTCACCAGGTTGGCGTTGGACACCTCAGCAATCGCCAGATAGGAACCCGCGGCCACGGTGAGCTCATCCGCGCCATCCCAGAAGCTCCAGCCTTCCACAATGTGATCATTGTAGTCAGGTGCCGTCGGTTCCGTGGAATCCACCTTGTACAGATACTTGTTGTTCTGTGCCGGGTTCGGGGACACGTTAACTTTCATCTTTCCGGTCGTCTGTCCGGCTTTCAGGCTCACAGTCAGTACCTTCACGGTCTTTTCCGGGACTTCCCCGTCATCATCAAAGGTCAGTGTTTCCAGATCGAACACACCATCGATGAATTTGCCCACAACGTTCAGATTCCCGCTCATGGTCAGCGTTTCACCGCCGCCGCCCTGAATGTCAGAGACTTCCACGGCACACGTGAACAGACGGGCAGGTACTTTGGTCGTAATCGGCGTACCGTCTTCTTCCACCTTGAAATCGGTGCGAAGGTATTCAACCAGAGCATTGGAGCCGACTTTCCGATTTCGTGCGATATCGTAAATCAGCATGACAGCTTCCTGGTCATTCCAAACGTCCGTATCAAACCCGAAGGAGGATTCATATCGGGTGATGGACGGACTGGCTTCGTCTTCATGAATGTAGACTTTGCTTTCAACCTGTGCATTCGGGGACTCATCGAGACTGTTGAAACCAGTACCGCAGAGAGCCCATACTTTGTTCGCTTTCGTCCCGATATTCAGATAATCGGCAACTGCGCTTCGTGTAAGTAATGCCATCTTTCACTCTCCTTTTTGAATTTGTTTTCAGACTTAAACAAAAAGAAGACAGCCGTTTGAGACTGCCTTCTTAGGGTTCTTCGTCTATTTCTATACTTTCAATTATAGCACAAAAACTATATTTAGTTTATATGCGTTATTTTCGCTAATCTTACACTATATTTAGTTGTCAATACAGCGCCTATCTGTGCGGTTCCAGGTAGGTGATCCGGCAGCTGAACAGATATTTTGCAATCTGATCATCCATCCCCGCAATGGACGGCATATTCGGCAGAGACTCCACCTTCTGGACGGCACAGCCGCGGAAATACGGGTAATTCTTTTTTCGTTCCTGTTCGTCGATCCAATCCATCAGCCGCTCGGCATCAAACATGATCTCCGCGTTTTCCTCGCTGTTCACATCCACCGTGTTCAGCGGTTTGTACTGAATCAGAGCGAAGTCATAGGCTTTCAGCTTATCGCCGTTGACATATTTTTTCAGTGCGGCGTTGGCAGGAGATGTGGCAATCGTGATATTCCCGTTTTTCGTGTCAGAGAAATTGAAGTACAGCCGTTTGATGTCTTCATTCTGCATCAGCCAATCCCACACCGCCAGATGTTTGTTGTCTGTTGTATCAATCATTCAAATCCATCCCGTCTATGTAATCCTGCATTTCCTGTACAAAGTAATCCCTCACTGCCGGGGCAGCCACCTCGCTCCATTTGGCTGTAGCCAATGGATGCTTGTCTTTCCGAAAGTTGCGCTTCAAATCGTTGTACACGGTTGAAGCATATGGGGCGTTGTACTGAACGACATACGGCTTAATGGTCACATCATTGCACAACCGTCCCGTGTTATAGGGGACATACGGTTCCACCAGCTTCCGCCACGTTTCCGCTGCGTGCTTCCCGATATCCTCATTGTCTTTTACTTTGCTCAGGATTCTGTTTTTGTTGAAATTCTTTATCAGGGGCATAATCACGCTCCCGTTACTTTGAGATGTGCGGTCTCCGTCAATTTCGTATCGTTGTTTACGCCTTCCACGGTGAAGCACATCCCCGCATATTTATCTTTGATATCAGAAAGTCTGACTCCGTTCCCGACCTCATCCGTCACCTGACCTTTCACAATCAGGTCTTCGGGGCTTACTATCGCGCCACATTCTGCCGGGATCCTCACGACATATCGCTCGCTCGCCGCAAAGGTATTGCCTGATACGGATAATGCGGTAACACGGTTGTAGAAACAATCCGAGTATACAGAGCGGACGTAGATTGTCTTGAGACGTTCGTGTTCATCCGGCTGCTCCGTCCGGTGATACACGGTGATGGTCTCATTCCACAGTCTGTTTCTGTATATACTCATCGCAATGTTCCTAAACCGCAGGACAATAGAAACTGTCCGTTCGGCGCTTTTTCAAATTGCAGGTATTCGGTGATCAGCTCATCCACCTTTTTATCTGCCATATCCAGTGTCAGAATATTCCCGCTGGAAAAGCTGATGGAATAGCCGTCGTTTCCTTCGCTTGCAATGGCCGGGGTGTAGTTTTCACTGGTTGAATCACTGTTCCCGAGCACACCGATCAATTCAAACATCAGACGTTTGACAGGTTCAATGATCTCTGCGGCATTGGTCAGCCTGTTAAACGTCCGTGTGTCGATTTTCCGTTTTGCCTTGTAACTTAAGCGGGCGAAGGCGGTTTCATCCAGCTTTCCACCCCAGCTTTGATATTCATCAAAAGTCAGATAGTCCATCAGATTTCGCCGCCCCCGCTTTTCCAAGGAGTTTTATATAAAGGAAGAAATACGCTTACGCCAGTTCAATCCCGCTCAGGTCAGGAGTGACGGTCGTCGTAATTCCGTTCGCAGTAATGGTGAAGTTGGTCGCGCCGGATGCAAATTCAGCGCCGTTCGTACCTTCCTTCAGCCCAAAGACAAAGTCGAGATACCATGCGGCGCCGACTTTCTTCATTTCGGCCTTCGGGATGTCATTACCGTTCATCTTGACGCCTTCCGGAGCGTCCTTGCTGATGCCCACACCCGGGATTTCCATGCGCCCGGTGATGTAGTGAGTGGTGCTCGCATCAAAACCGAGTTCGGATTTCTGGGTGGTGCTGATCAGGTTGGCTTTCCCCGTCAGCTTCAGTGAAGCGGCCCAGGTGGTCGCATCCGTGCGGGTGGTAGCAATCTTACCCGTGATGTTCGTGGTATCGAGCGCCACGGACAGACCCGGATAAGGATATACTGCTTCCTGCATACGGGCAAACTTCAGGTTCGCGCCGGTGGTCTTCAGGATCACGACCTTGGATTCGTTGGTCATGGCAACGCAGTAAATCTGGTCGCCCGTGATTTCCGTGGAACGCTTGCGCGGTTTGCGGTCGACCTCGATGTTGGTGTCACGCTTGATGAAGTAGGTCAGAGCGGCCAGTTCATCATTGTGCATCGGGTCGTTGGTCAGGATAATCGGAGAGTAGAAGAACCCGCCGACACCGGACACACGGCGGGACGGAACGATACGGGCATTGCCGATCATACCGATTTCGCCGTTAATCATCACCTGATTGCCGTATTTATTACGGTCAATGAAGTTCGGGTCTTTCCGCAGGGTGGTCACATTGTCAGGGTGAACCAGCATAATCATGTCGATGACACCTTCAGCCTGGAACAGACCGATAGCGTCAATGACGTTTTCATAGCTGATTGCATCATTGGCATTGTAGACATTGCTGGAGTTCAGCAGTTCCACATGGGCATCCTCATCCAGCTTGCCGAGAATGGAATCGGCCATGGATGTGGTCGCCTGCCCGACGGGGTTGCCATGTGCGGACAGTACCGCAATATCGGAAATTTCAGTACCGATACCCGCCATTTTCACGGTGTAATCGGCACTTTCCGTACCCAGGGCACGGATCGGAATTTCATCGCCTTCCGCAACTTCTTCCGCTTCACCATCCCAGACAAAACGGGCAACAGTAATCGTACTGCCGACCCGCCCGGTCAGGGTTCTGTCAAGGGTCGCATACGGGAGCACCGTAATCGCCTTTTCGATCTTCGCCTGAATCATATCGCCGATGACTTCAGGGTCGATGAGTTTACTAAGAGTAGTCATTTCATAGTCAGCCATCTTGTTCCTCCTAAATTACGCAGATTTTCACGCCTCGCTTTTTCTTCTCCACCGTCTTGATTTGTGCTTCTGCTTTGCTTTCTTTTTCCGCCACAGCGGGTTTTTCCACCGCTTTTTCCACAACAGGCCCGGCCGCGGGTTCAACCTTTACAGGTTCGAACGTTAGAGGCTCTTCCGCAACCGGCGCATCTCCAAATACTTCATCCTGAACAATGACGGGTTCGTCCATGTCAAGACTGCTTTTCTTTGCTCGTGCCATCATTACCTCCCCATCGCTCTCGCATATTCTTCAGGATGTTCCTCACGGTATTTCGTCCGTTCGATATATCCCATCTTGTCAAGGTCTTTTTTCGTGATCGCCGTCTTCACCTTCGGTTTGTGCTCCGCTGCTTCCACGATGGTGGTTTTGGGTGTGATGTAACGCTTGTGTTCTTTCAGGTAGTCCTGCAGATTTTCATCAAAGTCACCCTCCATCTGTTCAACCTTGTATTGCACAAACTCAACGGCATCCCTTTCCACGCCGGCCTTGATAATCGTGTTTTCATGTTTCAGCTTTTCGACTGCTTCAAAGCCTTCACGCTTGGCTTTTTCCAGCTCTTCCGTCAGCCGGTTGTTCTGGACACGCAGAACGCTCATTTTTTCTTCCAAAGTCTGCTGAGATTCACGCCAATGTTCGAACTGCTCCCGTTCTTCCTTGGACGGCAGGCGTTTGGCAAGAGCGGATTTCAGAGCTTTTTCAAATTCAGCCTGAGTGAATGTCTTCTCGGCATCCTTTTTCGCTTTCTCTTTTTCCAGCTGCTTTTCCTTCGCCTTTCGGAGTTTTTCAAAAAAAGCGTCCAGTTCGGCGTCCGTGTCGTCTTCTGTCTTTTTCTTTTCCGCTTTTTTCTTCTCGGTCTTGGCAGGCTTATTCTTTTTTTCAGGTTCTTTCTTCTTCACAGGCTCCGGCTCCGGTTCAGGTTCTTCGTCCCCGTCATCGGTTTCTTCCTCATCGGTTTCCTCTTCCTGTTCCTCAGGTTCGGATTCAGATTCGGTTTCCAGTTCATCCTGTTCAGGATCCTCAGTCTCTGCAGCTTCCGCTTCCTGTTCTTCGATTTCAGGTTCGGTCACTTCTTCGACTGTTTCGTCAATGTCGATTTCTTCGACAACATCATTCAGGTTCTTAGCCATTTTTCTTTCTCCCGTGATATGCCCGTCGGCGTTTACCCGATTGCGGCTTAAAAGCAAAAGAAGGCAGCCATTTCTGACTGCCTTCTTAGGGCCCAATCGTTATGATTAAGTTTATTATAACATATTTTTTATATTTAGTGCAACGAGTAAATATTTGTCAAGCAATATGTTATATTTAGTTGTTTATTAATTAGTTTACCATATTTTTGTCAAAAATAATAATCAATTGACGATATGTATCTTAGTCATGTGCATCATACTGAATCCGGATCCCGGCGTCTTTCAGCCGCTGAATCGTATCCAGCAGTTCCGACGGCGTATTATTTTTCCAGCTTTTCGGCATGGAGATATGACTGATTTCGTTCGTTGTGACTTTCCCATGGAATTGCAGTTCCAGGTAGCCGTCCCCGCTATCTTCGAACTTTCCAGTCTTCAATAATGTTTTTGACTTTCTTTTGAAATCTTTCGGATCTGCCCAAAATTTGTCGCCGCTTGATACCCATTGCGGGTTATTGACAAAGCTCGGATAGTACGCTTTATAATCCAGGGAATCGCCCAATGTCATTGTCGTTCGGTCCATCATCACGTCTTTTTTCAGGACGATATCAAAATCCCCGTACCATTCTGCAGCGTCTGTCTGTCCGTCACTCAGGTACCCGTATTTTTCATATTCTTCATCCGCAAGCCCTCCGTCATGATCGAACAGTCTTTGAGAAATGTCTCTTCTTTCATCCGGGTCATAATATCCGCCGCTCCTTCCGGCCTGCATCTGGTTCCAGATTTCTCCCGAATCCAGAATGCCGTTCATCGCTCTGTTCGTGACGCGAATACGAAAATCGCCCTTATTGATATATTCCCGGATAGCTGCCAGTCCTGCATCAATATCGCGCTTTTGGCTTTCAGACAATTCGTCATATTGTTCAGCTGCAAGTTTGACATTTCCATTGAATTTTCTCAGTGTAGCCGGTACTTTGTTATTTCTGTGGTTTATCTCTTTCCCGTCCCGCCGGATATAAACCCCGTTCCGACGGATATATATTGATCGTCCTGTTGAAAAGTCTCTTCCTCCACCCATATTCCACCTCCGGGCAGTTAATAAAAAAAGAAGGCTAAACTTTTTTATTGGTTTAGCCTTCTTAGGGTCTTCAACTGCTTATTTTGCTGTTATCTTATTTTGTTTTCGCCTCTGCAATCAGCTTGTTGATGTGATTCTTTATCTTCTCCGGTACCGGAGTATCGGTATTCCGCAGATCTTCAAGATCATCCTCACTCCAATATCGCTTCGAGATATTCGCAAAAGATGTAATCACACCTTTTTCACCGTTGCCCATATAAACCGGGTTGTGCAGATTTCTCGGATAACCCGTTACACTGACGATATACCAGCCGTCATCTTTGCCTCGTGCTATAACTTTCATATCTTTACCTCATTCTTTCTTTATTATACATTAAATTCTATTCTGATATCTATTTTCGAATCTTCTTACGATATCCAGCAGCCGGGCGTCCAGGTATTTTTCTGCAAGCTCCCTGATATCCTCCGGCACGTCCCAGTATGCCTCAGCCATTCCGCCAGTCATGCAGGCGATCGTATCGCTGTCCCCGCCGATGGAGATTGCCGTCCGTATTGCATCCTCAAATGACGTGGATTCCAGGAATGCTTCAATGGCTTGTGGCACGCTCTCCATGCAGGTTTCCACATGCTCATAGGTCGGGCGAATCTCATCACAGGTGAAATACAGCTTGTAGTATTTCTCATTCACTGTCTGCCGGATCTCTTCAAAGGACATTTTCTGCCTTGCCATCCAGATGACATCCGCCACCGCCAGCGCACCCTTTATCCCTTCCGGGTGATTGTGCGATACTTCTGTCACCGCTTTTGCTGCTTCCAGCATTTGAGCACGGTCATCGAATGCAAACGGGACGGGGCTGATCCGCATTCCCGCTCCGTTGCCGAGACTGTTATACGGTTCGGTCAGATCGTTGAGAATCCAGGTGTAGAAATAATACCCATATCCGCAGTTGGGATAATGCTTCCCGATGCTGTGCATGGTCCTGATGGCCGCTTCCTGCAGTGTTTCTCTCTCCCCTTTTGTCATGAGGGCTTCGGCAATGGCACAGGTCATCACGGTGTCATCCGTGAAATTGCATTCCGGCACTATCAGCTCAAATTCCTTGCTTTTGTGATTGTTGAATTCAAATCTGCTCCCGGCGATATCTCCGATAATTGCTCCTATCATTTAGTTCCTCCTGATTATTCTGAAATTGGTTTTAAATGAATTGTGATTATTCTGTCGTTGACCACGAACATATTGATTGTCCGCTGCGCCAAGGAAAAAATGCAGCCGTCCTGTATCTCCTTTTTCGTCAGAGAACCGATCTGTTTTCCCCGGCTGAAAAATTCAATTCTGTCAAAATCGCTTGCCATGCTGATTTTATTGACAAATTCGATTGCTTTCATAGCAGCCTCATTATGCCGGGAGGGCGATCCCGGCATTCAAGATTTTCTGCTCGATGGTTTCCCGGCGCAGCCCTTCGCGAACTCCGCTGACACCGTGCGCCTTGGCATAGGCGATCAGGTCGTTGTATGCCTTGCAGGCTGCTTCCCAGCGTTCCTGGCGTTTGGTTTCCCATTCAGCCTTACGCTGTTCAGCCTGTTCGGCTTCTGCCGTCTTTTCTTCAGCAGTCGCCACTGTGCAGGATTTAGGAACCCAGCAGTTGAAGCTGTGACCTTTGGTCAGGACAACAACTTTGTACGCCTTTTCTGTTTCCTGGACGACAAAGCATTCGTGTTCAGCATACGGACCGTAAGATTCCTCGTAGTTTTTATTGTAAAACCATGCCTTCATATAAATAGGGGTAATTGTGTTGTTGATAGTATTGGTGTTTGTATTCATGTCAGCCTCCTTCGTGTTTGTCAATGTTTTTTGCTTTCAACTATACATAATTATAATCAGTGTTATATATTTGTCAATAGTATTTTTATATTTATTACATTCCACAGCAAAATAAATACCGCCGGATTCAGCGGTATTTTTTGATCTGACAGGTACTTTGTTATTCCATCATCAGGTTCAAATAAACAGTGCTAATTTCACCTATCTCACTTTTCCAAATATTCGCTCAATTCCACTAACTGATTTTGAATACGCTGCAAAATCAGTACCGAAATCATTAAGTACACCATTTCCAACACCGTCCTCAACTTGATTGGCAAATTCAGCGATCGTCCTCATTAATGACCATCGCTCGTCAGCCAGATTATCGAGCTCCTTTGAATCCCTGGAATTATTATATTGCTGATTAACCTCTCTCAATTGTCGCGCAAGTTCTTTTCCTTCGCGTTGTATATAAGACTTCCTATCCAGCTTTTTATAAGCTTTTTCTGCTTCTCTTTTTGTACCGGGAGCAGCAGAACCTAATACTTCATACATCATTGCAGTGCGTTCTTTATCACTCAGTTTTGCAAAAACATCGTCTTTTGTATTTTTGTTATTCCCGGACAGTTTGATCGTCGGAGTGTTACCTTGCCCGCTATCCCTCCTTTGCGTTATTGCATCATTGGCATTTTTCCGCATTTGATTGTATTGCGAATCAGTCGCAGTACCAACTGCATGACGAACTCCGTTTTCGTCACGATAATATAAACGATGATATCCTCTTCCCATAATTTCACCTCACTTTTTAAAACGGAACGTTATTGATATCCAGGTCGCTGTCCTCCGGCAACTCCAGGCTGTCCCCGTCTTCCACATCCTGCTGAGCCTGTCCGCGTGCAAAATTGAAGTCCGCTTCCCGCTGCTGTTCCGTCTGTGCCATCTGTTTTTCAAACGCTTCATTCTGTAATTCATCATTCTGCGCTTTGATTTCTTCAATACGTTTCTTTGCCTGTTCTTCTGTTTCATACGGGAACAGATATCGCCGCATTTCCTCCAGACTGACCACCCCAAGCTCCAGTCCCTTTGTGATCTCTGCAAATGTAGGGGTGACGTGCTTCTTTGCCTCTTCTTCGGATTCCCCGTAAAAGTGCATCCGGAACTCTGCTTTGGAGCGGATCCCCATCTGCAAATCCGACAGCCACTGCGCCCGTTCGGTATCGGCGTCAATAATATAGCTGTCATCGGCCATCACGGTGATCAATGCATCGGGGTTTACCTTCTCGCCCAGGATGTTCTTTCCAATCCAGAGGATCGCCTTTGTCACTTCCTTCAGCGCCTTTTCAATGCAGATCATTTCCTTGTTTGCATTCTGCACCATCTCCTGGCGTTCCCCTATCCACTGTGTAGCCGTTGTGGATGTGATCTGGCTGCCTTCCAGTACATAGCGTTTTGCTCCAAGTCCTATACGCATTGAAAACAGGTCGAGCATCTTCTGGACACCGGCGGCATTGTCAGATACACGCAGGGACGGGTTGTATTCCTGATACATCCCGCCGTCCAGAATCTTATCCCCGGCATTGATGAACAGCTGCTCTTCGGCTTCCTGCGGCGCAAGGACTTTCCCTTCTTCATCGGTCGAAAACATGGACGATGACATCAGCACCATCTTGCGCCCGAGCTTGAAATCGGTAATGAAGTTGTCAAAGGCGCAGTCCAATCCCTTCAGGACATCTTCCGCCCCTGAGATAATGGACACCCCGAACGGGGAATCGTAATCAAAGATGTTCACGCCGGATTTGCGAATCAGGGAGAACCAGGGAACGGGGCTGCCAGTATGCACCATCTGGCCGTAGCCTTCTTTTTCGATGTATGTTCCGTGCTCATCCAGATAGAAAGATTCGATATCGTATGTACCGTCATCATTCAATAAATGGATGGAAACAAGGCTGACTTCTTTTCCGTCTATCTGCCGGGATGATATAAAAGCTGCTTCCTTCATGATGGAGTTTTCATAGGAAATCGGGATAATCTGGTCGGCACACAGGTAATTGATCCCGATACTCGCACCGCCCAGCAGCCGTCCGTAATTCTCAGCGTCTTCTTCATCGTCATTCATCTTCATCTTGCGGACATATACCTCGAAGGCGCCTGTACCGCTCCACCGGGAAGTCGCCACCAGTTCATTCGCATTCCGCCAGAAATCATTGTCCCCGAATACGCCGCTGATCTCATCTTTCCCCATCACAAATTCCTGTGATTTTTCATCCTCGATGACAATTCGGGTCTTTTCGTTCAGCAGGATCGACGCCCAGTCTTCCGAACCTTTCAGCAGCATATTCGTTTTGTGCCGATGCAGTTTGACGGATTTTGTGTCGTCATTCAAATCCATCTTTTTATGAAATTCGTGGAAGCCTTTGACATTTCCCTCCAGCCAGTGACGCCATTCGGCAATCCGGTCATACATGACGGATTTCTTCACGTCCTTGCCGTATTTTCTGTTGATGTAGTCAATTACCACCTGATAATTCATAAAAACCACCTCAAGACCAATTCACATCCAGGCCGGGAAACCGGCTCATATTCGGGTCGAACCTTGCCGTCTGTGTCTGCTTGTTGCCGTTGCGGTCGGTGAAGGTAAAGGTCAAATCCATCACACCGTTATTGATCGTTGAGCTTTGGATATTGATTCCGTACTCTGTCAAAAGCTGCTTCAGCATTTTCGGGTTTTTATAGAGATATGTAACTGCTTTTCTCATAGCGTCATATCTGCTTTTGATGTGTGAGTTGTACTGTTGATCAATGCCCTCATACTCATTCTTCGCGGTTCTGTTGATCGTCACCACCATATTATGGTCTCTTGCTTTTGTAGCAGTGGCAATCCCGGCAATATACTCATATGCCGTGCCTTCGTACAATCCGCCTCGTCCATGAAATGAATGTTCTGCCAGAAATTCGTCAATTGCGTTTTCGGCCGCCCGCTGTATCCGTTTTCCGTTTCTGTATTCTGCACTTCCGCCCATATCACACCACCTTTAAACAAAAAGAAGGCACTTCTGTTATGAAATGCCTTCTTAGGGTCTCTTTGTATAATTATACTTGATTATCCCCAGATAATGCTATATTTCATTTTCGATCAGGTCCAATCGATGCCAATTCTGCTGAATAATCCGCCCGTGATGCTCACTGCATCCGCATAGTTTCGGAATGCATAATCTGCCTCATATTGGCTGCTAACCCGCTCTGCTCCGGATTCCTTCAGCAATTGCATATAGATCTCTTTGATTTCGTCGAGCCTGTCCCAGGGAGCAGATCCCTGAAAGGATTTCTTCAGTTGTTTGACCAGCTGTAGTTCTTTCTTTGTATGCAGCGTCTTCGGCGATACCTTCTCAAAGGAAAAATCACCGCCTTTTGTGAACCCATCGAACGGACCGTCATAATCCGACACCACAATATACCCTTTGCCGCCCTGACCGTATTGTTGAATCTCTTCTCTGTCTCCCGGTTCCAGGGTACGGACGTATTTGTTAAATCCGCTCGGGGTTTCCGCGTATATCCGATCATTTCTCACAACAAATTCCGTTCTTTCCGGCAGTCCTTCGATAAAGTTTTTAATTTCTTTTTTGTACGGACTTACCCGGTAGTATTTTCCGTCAACCTTCGTATAAACTGCTGCACCTGCGTTATCTCTGCCACCGCCCATAATTATCATACTCCTCTCACGCCCATATTGTCGATAAATTTTTCCCAGGCATACTCCTCAGCATCGGCCACATCATTGACCTTCGGCTCGTTATCCAGCCGGACATCCTTGTTCGGTTTGCTTTCATCCCACACCTGGTTCTGTGTAGAAAAGATCACCATCTCGCACCATTTCATCACGTGCCATTTTCCCTGATTGAGCATCCTCTGTTTGGCATAGATACGTGTATTGATGGATTCTTTGCGGGCAACCGTCACCCCGATGGGAATTTTTTCACGTTTCACCGCTGCATAGATTCCGTGGGTCAGTGTTTCCGGCTGATCAGTCCAGCAGTATGTCGGTTTAATTTCCCTGTCTTTGTAAATCCACTGGTATTTCTTGATACATTTTTTTGCAAAGTCGCAGAAATCCCGTTCAATCCCGTCGGGAGCAACTCCCGTGCTGTCCCGCATAAACTCTTCCAGCACCACGACGCCGTCGCCCTTATCCATGATTCCGCAGCAGATAAACACCGTATTGGAGTGATTCACGCCAAAGTCGATCCCGAAGGTCAGATATTTGATTCCCCGCGGAACTGCTTCCAGTATCCACGGTTTCGGATTGTTGGCAAACTGCGTGAAGATGACGCCTTCTGCCCGCACCCACAGTCCCAGAATGTACCGCTGATAGAATACACCGCTGTACATGGATTTGTAACGGGCAATGATGTGCTCACTCAGGCTTGGATTGTCTTCAAGAAGGAAGTGCAGGTATAGTGCGTTCTTTTCCTCCCGCCCTAATATCCACTCCTGATAAAACCAATGTTCAGGTTTATCAGGGTTGCAGTTAAACCAGTACCGGGAGCCTTCCACGGAACAGCGGGCACAGCCCTGGTCTACAAACGATTTCGGCATCAGGGCCACTTCATCAAAGAGGATCCCCGCCAGCGTGATACCCTGAATCAGCTGATAGCTTGCTGCATCACGTCCGCCGTACAGATAGAAATGATTGGTTACATCGCCTTTGTTGATTTCCATAAGGTTTTCTGTCCGGCGTAATTTCATGTTGTACCGCTTTTGAGCATACCGCAGATTGATATACGGCTGCACAATGTTTCGGTTGCAGGTGGAAAATGTTTTCCCGCACAGACCGAAGTTGTAGCCGTTGAAGTTCCGCATTGCCCAGTCAACGAAGGCGACGGTCATGATACTGGTCTTCCCGGAACGGATCGCACCGTCACAGATGAGGGCATCGTAATTCGTAAACGGGAAAGCCCGTATCATGTTTTGTTTTTCGCTAAGCATTTATTATCATCCGTTTCTGTATTAATTTCTCAAAACCGGTCCGTCAACTTCATAAATATGATTCTACTGGTGCATATCTGTCCGGCATGTGAAGAGTCTCTGCGTTTGGATTGGCTAAATATTGACTGAACATTTCTTTGTAAGCATTTTCGGCTTGCTGCGTTAAATCCCAAACAGCACTTCTTACATCGCCGTTATAATCGTCTAAATCTTGTTTCCAGTTTTGAAATTCCGGCATATTGATATCCGCTGAATATTGAAAGCCGCCGCGCATTTTTTCCAACCGTTTTTGAATTTGTTTTATTTGTTTCTTATCTGTAGAGTTGTTTAATTCTTCTTCCCATCTCCGATATTGCTCAAAAAAACCGACTTCATTTATGTTGTATTTTTTTATAAATGAAGCAACTTTCTTCTGGTCTTTGGCTGAAATATTTTCTGATTCAGCAGTACGAGCTGCTTTTCTTGCCTGTTCTCTTGCGATTGCCTCCGCCATCTGTGCTTCAAGAGCATTGATAACAGCATCCGAAGCGCCGTTCTCTTTCGCATTTGCTATTCTTTTGCCATATCTGTATCTCGCACTTCCGCCCATCGCCCCACCTCCTTTAAACAAAAAAAGAAGACACACTATAAAATGTGCCTTCTTAGGGTCTGATATTATTATAATCGAGATATTTCAGTTTTTCACTTGCTTTTCCGTTATTTGTCCTTTTTCAAATGATAACCGGGGTCGTAAAACAATTCTTCGTCATCCATCAACTCATCAAGCAGTACCATAAACCGTTCGTACGAACTCTTGATATCTTCAGGAGCATCCGGCTGGATATCGTTCTTTTTCTCATCAAAATACGGTTTGATCTTTTTCATCAGTTTTTTTGCAATTTTCATTTTTTCATCGAATGTCATTTTAGCCTCCATATATCACCTTTCCACTTCTGTATATTTATTCCGGCGGGGAACCCCGAAGCTTTAGCTTCGTGGGTCATTGAAAGCTTCTCGCCTCATCTAATAAAGTCTTCACATATGCCTTCGAAACATCACTGGCATAGTCTCCATTTACATAAACATCTGCAAATGCTTCTGCAAATGATTCAGAAGTTGGATTACTTCTGTAAGATTTTGCATTTTTGGCATATCCTGATATTTTCCCTCTTACAGCAGCCGGTTGTTTATAGCCGAGTGATTCTACCGCCCGTTTTTCAAGGTAAGCTAAAGCCTTACCGTGTTTTATATCTTCAATTAACATAATAGCTTCGATGTGGCTTCTTTGATAAGCTTCATTAAGTTTCTTTCCTAAAATATAATTATGTATTGCATGTCCAAACTCATGTGCAACAGTTGATTCCGGCGTCTGGTTCGGCGGGTGATGACCACGTTCACTTCCAGTATAAAATTCCTGATTATCAGCAATATCCCAACCTTCGCCAAATTTGAAATTTTGAGATATAAGTCCTTCTTTAGAACTAAATTTAGCGTGCATTGCCGCAGGTGAGCCGGGTGTCACTGCAAATTCAAGTCCTGAGATTACGCCCTTCATGAAAGGATACTGTTCTTCAAGTTCGTCCAGTGTTCTGGTTGCCCGTTTTACCATATCTCTGTCATTTCTGGTGACGACACCGGGAGCGACGAATGAATATTTCTCATTCAATGTAGTAATCAGTTCTCCATCTGTCTGTGCTTCGTTGATTTTATCCCGAAATGACTTTACCTTTATTACCGGGGCTTCTGGCTGTCTTCGCATACCAGTCATACCGGCTAACTGCTGAGTACGCTTTTGAGCTTCGAGTATTTTCTGTTGTTGCTTTCTGGTGATTCTGCCGACTTTTGTTCTTGTTCCATCGGCGTTCACCTTCCACAATGTTACCCATTTGCTTCCACCCATAAAAAAAGATACCTCCGTTTCTTTAGAATTTCGAGATATCTCTTCTTAGGATGCATATCTGTGATTTTTACTGTTTATTTAAGTATATCATCATATTCTGCTGCAGCTTCACATACCGGGCTCTGGAATTTCCGCTCTGGCACGTCCGGTTCCGGGGAATCGTCCGGTTCGGGATTTCCCTGTAATCGTCATGATACAGGGAGAACTGCTCGTAGGTCAGGTCGACCCATTTGCCGTCGATTCTATTGAAATAATGCGTCCCGCCGCCCTTCAACGCGATCCGATGGATGGAACCGCCGAACATATCATTTACCAGGGCAGCCGTGATAGCGCACTGACCGTATGTCGGGTCGCTCGGCTCCCAGTCCTTCTGACAGTCAGGGTATGCCGTCTCCGCCCGCCAGCATTTGCGCAGGACAGCGTACAGCTCATTCATGTTGGTGATCCCCGGGAACTGTGCGATCTCCCTGCACTTCATCTCCCCCAGCCCTTCGCCCTTGTAGTGTCCCCGTTTATCTTTGGATGTCTCCCGGGTATATGCCAT
This sequence comes from Flexilinea sp., assembly GCA_017432685.1. Classification (GTDB taxonomy): domain Bacteria; phylum Chloroflexota; class Anaerolineae; order Anaerolineales; family Anaerolineaceae; genus Flexilinea. The sequence goes on from JAFRIR010000042.1 coordinate 60,798, forward strand.
GTCGTCTAATGCTTTTTGTACGTTTTGATTCATAAAACCTCCTAAATTAATTTGACTCGAGAACGATTCGATTTATTCCCGGATACGCACGTCCGGCGAAGTTGACGCAGGATTTCGGGACCCAGATTTTTACCTGAGTTTCACTAACATCATTGTCAGTATAATGAACCTTCAGAAAATCCATCAGAAAGGCTTTTTCGGTTTCCTTCTCAATGGAACGCAGAGCCAGCCAGCTGTGAATCTGGTCGCAGTTATATTCTGCGTTCAATTTGTCATAAAACCAAGCCACAATTTCGTATCCCTTTTTCATGTCAGCCTCCTTTTTTCGTGTCAACGTCAATTTCATCTCTTCAACTATACATAATTATATTCATTGTTATTTATTTGTCAAGTTATATATTTATATATGTTACAGCATCACCTAAACAATTTGTTCATCTCCCGGACATATGCCCTGGATATCGGGCTGGCGTTTTTCCCGTTGACCATATAATCAGCCACGCATTCGGCATGTGCTTCCGACCAGTTCTTACTTGCATAGGCATCGGGGTTTCCGGTCAGTTTCACAGCAACTTCTTCCGGGGAGGAAGCTCCGACTTTGGTGAAAATCTTTTCAATTGGTGTCCAGGAATCTAATCCCGGCTGCTTTGAATTGACTTCATTTCGGGTTTTATGGATATTATTCAGCAGCTGAATAAATTTCTCACGATCCGTTGTTGTGATTTGATTTGTTAGTTTATCGTTTTCATCATACAGCTTCATCAGTTTTGCGCTCGTCTTTGGAGTATATTTTTCAGTCCCCCGCAATTTTTCCAGTTTGTTGATCTGTTTCTGTAGTTTTTGAGACTTCTCCATTTTTTCATCGTAATCTTTCATAAATTCTTCACGCTCTTTTTCCAAATCACGAAGTCTTTTTTTAACGTCAGAAAGATCACGCTCCTGCATTCTGCTGACGCCGGCCAGACGCCGTTCCAGAAGATGGGCATATTCGTGCATGATGGTCATTTCGTTGCCGTTTCCCTTCGGATGAAAACCGATTTCCGCAGCATAATCGTAGTTAGGGGTTTTCTTTGCATTTGATCCATAATATTCAGGATTCAGATGAATTTCAAGAGAATCTCCATAATGTGCGTGGGCTAAGGTATTTGGTTCCATATCTTTTCCGTCAATTGTTAATCCGGCAAACATCTCGTTTCCGTATTTCATAATCATTTTCGCAAGTCCCATGGACATTTCCTGGCGGTCTTTGATTCCCGGAATCAGATCTATGTAGTCGAGCTGCTCATCCTTCAATCCAAATCGCCGCATGATTCCTCTCAAATCGCTTTTTGACAGATATGTCCACCCCAATTCAGTGAAGTTAATAACCAGGCTGTCGATCAGTTTTTCATAGTCTTTTTTGTATGGCTGCGTCCGCTCATACCGACCGCCAACCCGTCGATAAATCATATTCCCCGTAAAGTCTCTTCCGCCGCCCATATTTGTCACCGTCCTTAAATGAAAAGAAGGTCAGTTGTTGCGCTGACCTTCTTAGGGTATCTCTATATCAATTTTACACGATTTCCTCACATTTCATAAATACCTTTCAAAGACAAATACTCTTTTTATTTCTTTTTTGACAATTTTTTCTTATCGGAAAATTGATTATCAAGTGTTTCTTTTTTCTGTACGATGGATTTTTTGATACTTTCCGGGCATCCTTTTTTTATCGGCCATCCGAATTTATCGGTTTCAATCCATTCTCTTTCATTTTCTGTAAACTTGATGTGCATCAGTACCACCTTTCTAAAAATTGTCCAAATTTGCGGCCAAATTCCGTTCGACCGCCCGATGTATATTCTGCAAACCCTTCCGCAAACAGCTCCGCTGGACAAGTATTTGAATATTCAGAACTTCCTTGCAATTTCGCAAGGGATATCAAATCTTTTTCATAAGCCTTTAATTCAGACATTGCTTTTTTTTGTGCATTTTTCCATTCGTTTAAAGATGAAAAATTTTTATGCCAGTCTAAAACATTATAATGATATTTATCTAAAATTTTTGCTTGAATATAAGAATCTACTCTGTGACCATACTCATGTCTTATCGTTGTACTGAGTGTACCGTCACCTTTAATCGTAAATCCCGTAGTCATCTGTGAAAAATCATCTCGCAAACCATCTTCAAAGTTTGAATAATTTTTTGTGCTTATTTCAAGCCCACCCATAGCACTAAATAGAAAACTGGGGTCATCATTCGCTGAAATGTGATACTGTGCTTGAAACAACGTACCATCCTCATCTTCAAAGGAAAAATTCTTTGCTTCAGGAAATCTCGTAAACATTTCATCAAGTGCCGTAGATATTTCGTTAAAAGCTCTATTATCTATTTTATTTAAGGTATCAGGAGTAATTATCACATCCTGCTTTTTTGCCCAATTTTCAATTTCTTCTTTACTATTAAATCGCTTATATCCCAATGCTTTCTGTACAGCCCGATCGAATTCTTTATTGTAGCTGTCAAGTTGTTTTTTATATAATTCTTTTGCCTGATCATATTCTTCCAAATCTGCATAATCGCCTCGTTTCGGACGTACAGGACGGGAAAGGTTAATCACACTGTATTTTGTATGATGATTTATAAGTTTCCCGTCACGACGAATGTAAACTCCGTTCACCCTGCGATATATTGCAACACCTGTTTTATCTCTGCCGCCGCCCATACTAACCTCCGTATCTTTCCGCTTCTGCGATTAGTGCCTGCACATATGCCTTTGATTCTCTGCTCGCGTTATTTCCATTTGCATATACATCCGCCAAGGCTTCCGAAAAGGATTCGTATTGCGGACTGGTGTTTGTGTCATGATATTTGTCATCAGGGCTCTGCGCGTACCCGGATATTCCGCCCCTTGCCGTATTTGCATCCATGTCTAAACTCCGCAGCGCTTTGTTTTCAACATCATCCAGGACTGTTCCAGCTTGCAGTTTCTGCCAGAATTCGTATTCAGCCATAATGCCTGTTCTTTCCGCTTCTGCTTTTTTCCTGATTGTTATGTAATGCTGTATAGCATGACCGAACTCGTGGGCAATAATGCTTTCCGGGCTTGTATGCGGCGGGTGATATCCGCGTTCATTCGGATCCATGGAGTGCAGCCTTGCGTTATCCGCGGCCCATACACTTGTGTTCAGCTTCAAATACGCGCCGTCGCTGTCATCTGTCAAATCCATAGACGCAACAGCCGTCACCCTGGAACGGATGCCTTTCACGAATCCCTTCATGAACGGATATTGCTCTTCCAGCTCATCGAGTGTAGTCACGACCCGCTTATATAATTCCAGGTCTGATTTCATCAGCGTTGACCGCATCACGCCTTTGGTTCCGTATTTACCTGTCACCAGTGCCCAGATTTCGTTTTTCGTTTTTGCTTCTTTTACCTTATCCCGGAACGATTTTTCTTTCGGCTGATTCTTATATGGCACCTGCCTGACGTATTGTCCGTTGACCCGTCTGTAGATTGCTGCTCCTTCCACTGTTCTGCCGCCGCCCATAAATCACCTCGTTAAACAAAAAGAAGGCATTTCGTTTCTGAAATGCCTTCTTAGGGTCTGTATTAATTATAACTGTTATTTTTTCTTTGCCGGTTTTATATTCAAGTGCCTGTTCCGCTCAGCATCTTTCTTTTTGTATTCGGCATAAGCTTTCTTTGCACTTTCTGGTGCGTTTTTGACTAATTGACCGTCACCCCATCCGTTCGGGGATTTGTCCCAGTCAATATATTTGATGAATGCTTCCACCGATTCTCGTGTTTCGATCATTTTCCACCTCTTTCTGTATTGTAGCTTTATAGCTTCTTTGCAATTTCTTCCAGGGATTTCGTCAGTTCATCATCCTCAATATCTTCACCCTTGTTGAAGGTAACGAGGGAATTGTCCCGCCATCCCAGTTGTTTCAGACTGAAGATCGCCGCGCCGTGCTTGATTGTACCATACAGCATACCCTGCTCCAGCAGCACTTCCTTCCATCCGAGCAACTCCTGCACCTTATCCCGCAAATCCTGATTATCCTGCTGCAGCTGTTTCACATAATCATAGTTCCATCCGTTCTTCAGGCAGCACTCCTTCAGGACAGGGATTCGCAGCGGTTTCCGCTGTCCGGTTTTCGTCACCTGCGAACCGTCGACGTTGCAATCCTGTAAGTATTTATCTACCATGTTTATCATATACGGTATCTCGTATATAGGTTTTTTCGGTCTTCCTGGTAACATACACAACCTCGCTAAAATGTAAACTTAAAATAATTGAAGGCAAATATTGACAAATATTGCCTTCTTAGGGTCTGTCTATATTTTAGCACAATTTTATTTAATTATTAGTATTTTGTCATCACTTTATCGAACAGTTCCAAAAATCGCTCGTAGTCCTTTTTAATACTTTCTGGTGCATTTTCTTTGATTTTCCGTGTTTTACTATCCCAGTAAGGTTGAATCCTATTTCCGAGGATATCTAATTCCTTTTCATATTTCTTCTGATCTTTTTCCATTTTCTTGTATTCCTGTTCACTAATAGACATATCATTCTCCTTATTAACTTCTAAGTGCGTTTATTAACGCATTTGTGTATGCTTTAGATGCTTCGCTGGCATTATCTCCGTTTGCAAAAACATCCGCAAAAGCTTCTGCAAACGCTTCATGTATATTTAGCTCAGCATATCTGGATATCTGCCGTGTAGCAAGATTCTCGTCTTTTACTTTCAACCCCAGGGCTTTCAGTGCTTCTTTCCTGAGTGGTTTTAAGAAAGCCCCGTTGCTCCATTCCTTTTTCACTTGCAGATAATCTTCATAGTTTGCGTAAATTTTGCTCGGGCGAATATCGCCGTCATCAAATAGTTCCGGATACTTTTTTTCCAGTATTCGCGCCGTAATCGCATGAGCAAATTCATGAGCAATTACCGCTTCCGGCGTTCGGTTCTTGTGGAACCATCCGTTTTTATCGCCGTAAAGGTCAGGATCATCAAAGTTGTCCCAGCTTTGAGTAATAGACAATTGCCCAGTCAAACTCATTGAACCGTAGGTTCCAATTTCATATTTTGCATTAAATTCATGAACCTTCCCTTTCATTTCAGGGAATCGTGTTTCTAATTCATCTATTGTTTTTAATGCCCTTTTCAGCATTCCCAGGTCTTTGTTCAGAAACTCTTTATGAATAAAACCGGGTTTATATTTTTCCAACATCACTTTGCGCAATTCTTCTTCATCTTTTGCACTGTTCAGTTTATCAAGAAATGACTTCTCCGGCGGCTGTTTCGCTGCCTGTCGTTTCTGTCTCTCCGCTGTCAGTGCGTCCTGGCGTCTGCGTTCCAGCTCGTCAATCTCGCTCTGCGGTGCGCCCCTGTCCCTGGCGTTTGCTATTCTCCGTGCTAATCTGTAGCTTGCCGATCCTCCCATCTGTCCCTCCAATAAACAAAAGAAGGTCAGATTTGTTGTGTCTGACCTTCTCAGGGTTTCTATAAGTAATTATACTTGATATTCCCCAATAAGGTCAGTTTTCCAACTTTCGCTCAAATTTGAGCGGGTAAAGCCAAATTATTTTTATTATACAGAAATTTATTAATAAAAAATCCTTGCCCCTTACCGGTCACCATGGTGACTTTGTAGATTATTGGATCACCACCCGGATTTTTCCGTACAGATTCCCGTATCTGGAATAGTCCCTGCTCTATTGCTTTTTGTGTTGGCATATTATAAGATGTTCCGCTCTTAATCAGGTAGCCGTTATCTCGCATCCACTTGAAAAGGCGGTTCTGACCAATTTCAATTCCGTTCTGATAGAGGATTTTTGCCAACTCCCCGATGAGAATGCAGGTGTCAGAGGCTGTGACTGCATCAGCAAATTGCACTTTCGGGAGCATTATTGTATTTTCTTCTCTAAGTTTATCACGTTCCGCTTCTGCCAGCAACCGTGCATCCCGCTCATCTACCAGTCTTTGCGCGACCTTAAGCAGAAAATCAGGATTGTCAAGTAATTCATTCGCGGCATACATGCCGTGTTTGCGGATTGATGGCAGAACATCATGTGTTACCCAACGCTTAAATCGCTTTAACTTTTCAATTCTTCTCGCAATTTCGATGGGGTACGCATCCTGTACCCCATTTTTATTAGCTTTTTGTGGCTGTAATGAAAACAAAATGGAATAAACTCCGCTCTCGTTTACTGCAATGACATTTTGTTTTCTACCCATCGAATCTTCTATTTCGACAATTTGTTTATCCTGGTCATCCACTCTTGCAAGTGTCCTGTTATGGTTAGTATCTCCGAAATATTGACAAATGTCTTTTCCAATGATCCACGGTTCATTGTCAATTTCAACTACCCTTAATTCCCCGAACTCAGGATTTTCAAATATCGTTATCTCATTCATTTCTTACTCCTTTTCTTCATCACCGAAATTGCACCGGCGCCCATCTCCGCCCTGAAACACCCGGTATTCCGTCGGCTCCGCAATCCTGACCGCATCATAATCACCACCCAGGAAATTGACCAATTTCAGAATTTCAGCCAGTGTCCACTTAAACCGGATCTCAGGCTTTTCCTTCGGATATTCGAGAATTATCTTATCGCCGGTCATCTGATGAATGCTGTCCACAAAGCCCGTCCGATCCCATTCGCACCAACTCGATTTTTGATTGTTTTTCCTGATTGCAATCAGTTCCAGGTAATATCCGCTTCCGTCTGCGGTGTGGAACGCCGTGCGAATCCGGCACGTACCCACATCATTCATGTCATCCAAAGGCATCCCGGCACGCTCAAAAATCAATGTCTTCATCGTCCCCCTCACTGTAGTCTTCGTATTCTTCGTCATCATCATCGCCATCACACCATTCCAGATCTTCCGATTCCTGATAATCGTACATATCCTTTGTCGGTTCTGTCCTGAGTTCCGGGTGCTCCTTCAAGAATTCGAGTACCGCTTCACTCAGCATACCCAGATACATCTCGTATTCATCCGTGAAAGGCAGCCCCCACAATCTGCTGACCACATCACCGACCTTCATGTCGCATTCCATCATCAGGAACCGCGCAGGAGCATTACAGGTTTCCTTCCCGTAGCCAATTCCGATATGGTCGCCATCGTTGATAAAGCGATAACCAATTCTGCTGACTGCACGGACAATTTCCCCGGCTTTGCTTTCCGCTTTCCCACTGGGTGGAACCAGCTCGTCAAACAGATCACCCAGCATCTTTTCGTTTTTTGTGCAAAGACTATCTGTCATCTCACACCTTCCAGTCTCTTTTTCTGGATTTTGCACCATGCCATCGTCCGATAATATATTTCGTCACGGTCTTCCAGCCCTTCACAGACATATTCATCCGGGTCGTAATAACCGCCGCGAATCGTCCGCCAGATTTTGTAATCTTCAAGCCATTCATCAATAGCTTCGATCGCATCTTCCGGTGTGTCGAAAATGTCGTTCAGCGATTCCAGATCCTCTTCCATATAGCTCAGGGAAATATCCATCGGGAGTTCTTCATTGTGATGACGATAGAGACCGTTCACTCTGCGAATAAATCCGCCGACGGTTTCAGTTTCATCATCCCATTCGTATTCTGCAATATACATGCAGCTGTTTTCGTTGGTAATATGCCCATCGCTGTCGAGACGAATTGCGCTGTAATCGAAGTAGAGCTTGTAAACGTTGTTGTTTTTCATGCCAACCTCCTTTATGCCGCCAACATCATCTGGTTCCACACTGCCATCTTTTCGCCACTGCTGTAACCGCAGTCGTCCAGCTCATCATAAGCTTCGATCATCGCAAATTCTTTTTCCTCTATAGAAGAAGCCTTCTTCAGTTCATTCAGAAAGTTTTTGTAAATGATGTTCGCGTTCATAATTACTCCTTTATTTGTCAACCTTATTTATTTGCTTTCATCTATATATAATTATAATCATTATTATATAATTGTCAATATTTATTTTCGCTATTATGATCATTCAAAGCAAAAAAAAATAGGGGTGTCTGTCCCCTATTCTCTATTGACTGAAAGAATAATTCAGCCTGGTATATATTCCAATGTTTTCTATCTGTTCCAGTCCTTAACGGCGTTATTGACTGCTGACCGCCCGATATCATGCCATTTTGTACTCATCCCGCACTGCGCACAGCTCACGCTGACAGAATGATGTACTTCGTTCCATCCGCTGTTGCTGTTGCCGAAATTAATCCTTCCTTTTCCACCGCAATACCGGCATGGTTTGAGCCTTTTCTCCGCTATCTCTATTTGCTTTCTGTTCCACTCATTCCGTGTCTCGTCATACGTTCCGCTGCTGATCAGTTTCAAGTGGCAATTCGGGCACTCTATATTTCGCTGCTTGAACGATTCGACTGTAATACCCGTTCCGCACTGAGCGCAATCCAAAAATGTATCAATCTGCATATCAATCCAATCCAAGAAACGCCAGTGATTTTTTTATCGGCATTCTCATCAGCCATTCCCGGACATCATAATACGGATCCTTTCTCTTTGCGAACAGATAAGCCCGGAGCGGATTCTGTTTCACGGCATCGGCGAAGTCCTTCTGCGTGGCGTATTCGGTTTTGCTGATTTCTCTCCACTCCTGCTCAGCGTTTCCACAGAAATCCTCGATTTTCTGCAATACCCTGTCCACTTTTTCCTTCTGCTCCGGCGCATAGGCAAGGAAATCATCCAGCTGGTCATTCCGTATCAGCTTCAGGATCCGTCTGTCCGTTATGGTTCCGTTCATCCTGGTGTGGGCTGCGAGCAGATATTCAGGGGACTTGACTTTGATACGGTTTCCGGCATCATCGTTGACAACAAACCCTTCCTCATCCTTGCTCATCATCTGTGCTGCGGCAATCACGTCATCCAGTTTTCGGATATAGTATTGTTTCGGGTACTTTATCTTCGCCTCAGGCGCAAAATGTGGAATATCGAAGATCTCTATTCCGCTGTGGGTCTCCCGGCAGGCAAGGTAATATACACCATCCTCATAAGGAATGACTATTTGTGTTTCCGGGGAAGTCAGCTCGAACATATAGGTCCGTGTCTTATCCAGTGTGCTCCCCAGGGTCTGAATATCCGTTCCCAAAGCACGTACAAAGATATCCCCGAAGGAAATCTCATCATCGTCACCGACGGGAGCATCGAAAGCATCGATCGTGCCGTTTGTAGACAAATGCCATTGTCCGTCATCATACCAACATTTTACAAGGCTTCCGTCAACCTTCTCTGTTACCCGTGCCGTTTTCCAGTCAATATCCGCTGCAAATTCTTCCCCGTAATTGAAGAATTTATCGAACGGCCGGCAGACGTAATAAATACAATCGCTGTTGAATCCTTCATCATGAACCACTCGCAGAATACATCCGCGGCATTCCCGTGATACACGGTAGCTCATATCAGTGGCGAACTGATTGTATTTCAGCAGTACATATTCACCCTTTTCCCGAATCGTCATGGAAAACGGTGCCTTTCGAAGCCGTTCTTTCCAGTCAGGAAAAACGTGAACAAATTCGATCAGAGAAAATGCTTTATATTTTTCCTGTGTTATCTGTCCGGCTTCATCTGCTCTGCGGAGCATTACCAATTTTTCATACAGTTCTATTCCGTAATGCTCTATGAATTCGCCTTTCTTGAAGAAGTCACGGTAGACAGCATCGTGATTGTGAATCAGCCTTGCAACGTTCTTTGTGTGTTCTGATATTTCCTTTCCCTGCACCTTATCGCACAGATACAGATAGGCGCTGACATTCTCATGCTGAAAGAAATGGGCGCCGTTCTCATACTCAGTCCTGGTATACAGCTTCCCGAAATCATGATACAATGCAGCCTCCCGCACGTCATCCGGCGCATCTTTCGGAAGGGCAGCACGCACCAGTTGTGTATGGTGCCCGACGTTTTCCACGTGATATTTTCCTGTCTGGTCGACATCAAACAGTTTCGGGAGTATTGCATCGGCAATCTGTGTATCAGTGTGCCGGTATGGATTATAGAAACAGATCTTATCGAATCCCTCATGCAGTTCCGGCATAAAGAACATCGTCATCTGCCGATATACAACATAGTCCGGCACCTGCCTGTCACGGCAGCGCTGATTGGCAATGGCTTCATCCGGCGGCGCAAGAATCACATAGCATTCCTTCTGCACATCGACACCGCGGACTCGGCACTGATTCAGTACATTCCGCCTGGCTTTTCTGGACAGGTTGGTCGCATCGAAAATAACGTCTTTTCCTTCTGAAAGGAATTTCTTGACACGCCGGTATGCTTCCTGGAATACCTTCTCATGATCCTGCTGTATGCTTTCATCACCGTACAGCTCTTCCCGAATGCTGTCAGACGATACAACCCAGGCGTTCGGGTATTGATTCAGCAAGTCATGTTTGACGAATGTAGTCTTACCGCTTCCGGTGATTCCGACCATAATAATGAATTTTGGCATGTCAGGTTCTCCTTTGTTTTAAGTGTATCGTATTTTGATCTTTAAAACCTTTATTCGTTCAATTTCACAGACACCACCATCCGACATTACCGACCATTTTGCCGGCGTTGACAAAATGGTCGTTTTGGTGATAATTATGAATTATTACATATCAATACTGCATCTGTACACTGTTGATCCACTCTTTGACATTGCCAACCATTTTGCGGATGTCCGCAAATTGGTCGTTCCGGTGAATTATATGATTATTTATTCTTTATTTCCCGTCTGTGTGTTCTGCTTCCACGCTGCTGTGTTCCAGGCTGTACCGCAACGCAACATCGACCCATTCCTTTGCTTTGCAGATATACTGCATCACATCCTTGTAGTCCCGGAGATAGTCCACAGCTTCGGCTATGTCGTCAGCATCCGGCTCTCCGAATCTCAGTTTGAATATCAGGTCATCCAGCGTCATTTTTTGTCATCCGATCTTTTGTCATCTGCAAATAGAGCCGCCGCTGATTTTCTATCAGCTTTTGGATATTCTCTTCTATCCAATCCTGACACGTGTCGTCGCCCTGTTTAATCGGGCAAATATCGCACTGATTCCGCAAACAATTGATTGCGGCTTTTTCCAGGACATCAAACGCTCCCAACGTCTGTCGGCTCGCTTCGTCTGCTAACTGCTGAAACAAATCAGTATCTGATTCCGCCTCGCAGTGGAATTCGCAGATGTCTCCGAAATGGAATTCTTTATTATCCTGGCTCAGTTCAAAAATAGGCTCTGTCACGCGTTTCACTCCTTCCCATTTTACGGCTTTCCCGTCAGTAGTTTTCAGATACAAGTCATTCATATTTCAATGTCTTCCCTAATCTCAAAAAAATGACAGTAATCGATGTATTCCATATTACAGCCGAAATAATCGCAGTATCCTTCCTCATTACTTTGCTTTTTCCAGCAGGAACAGTTTTCGCAAATTACTTTGTAAAACAGATGCGCGTTATTCAGCATTTCCCCGGCGTAAAATAATTTTCCCATTTTTTATTTCACCTCTTTTCTGAAAAACAAATGTGACGGTTCATCACAAAACACGCCCGTTAACGGCCATTGACTTTTATCCTCAAAATAAATATATTTATCGTCAATTTTTTGGATAATGTGCCAGAAATTACAGTTATACCAAAGATCTAATGCGAATACCGGCTTCCCGACCATCTGTCTCATCTCGTCAAGGGTCAGCGGATCGTTCTTATCGTGCTTATACCTGTAGGCATTCCAATGTATTCCACAATCCTCTCTATCGAAATACAATCCAGTGAATGTGTACAAATAATTATCGTAGACGCCAGTAAGAATATCCCAATCCTTTAAATTGTCGAACCATACCGGCATATCATCCATTTGTCTGATTTCGTCCCAAGTTAGGGGTTTGTTTTCCAATTCTGAAATATTATCGGATTTATTTAACGTTTCCGCTTGTTTTTGGTAATCAAGCATTTCCTTATACTGCTCCATATAATACAGAGCATCGGCGCAATCTTCAGGACATATCCTGTGATACCTAAAAGTATTGATACAGTCGTTAAGACTTTTTCTTTCCCGATTCATATAAAACCTCACTCAGATATCGCCGGCTTCTCTATGGATCGACTTGATTGTATCAAAGCCGTCAGGAAATCTTTTCCGCAGTTTATCAATGTTCATCTGCATGACATCATCAAGGTTCCATCCGCAAGCCGTGCAATACTCGGCGATAAACCAGAGCAAATCGCCGACTTCCTTTTTTCTGTGTTCATCAGAAGTTTCTTGATGACCTTGATACTTCTTTTGGTAAATGGAGTGTAGCTCACCGATCTCACCAACCATACCGTGCAATGCATGATATTCTTTTTCCTCATTCGCCATGCCTGGGGCAATAGTCCTGTTCGCTAATTTTTGGTATTCGTTCCCCGTCATAATACTTTCCTTCCTGATGGTATTTTGTTGTTAATTTTCCGCAATTCTTCTACCGGAGCCACCTCCCCAGACGACAATATTGCCGACAGTCCAATAATAAAAGCGGTGTTATCGTATTTTGTCTGCACATTGACCGAATCGACAAACATTTGAGCTAATTTCAGGCGATCCTGTCCTTCTTTTGTTTCGCAAGTTTTCAGTTGCTCCAACAAACCGTCGACATACTGTTGAATTTCATCTTTCCACTTTACTATCTCTTCTCTTTCCTTCTGGTATTGACCACGAAGATTATGAAGATATCGTTCAGTGTCAGCACATTCCTGTTTTAGCTTTTCCAGGTGGTTCTCGATATCATATTGTTCTGTGTAGCTGGTTCCGCTGTTCGCAAGTATATCCAAAACAACAGCAACTGTTTTTGATTCGCATTGTGCCTTCGTCAGTCCCCGCCTTAGCATTTCCTCTTTAAGACAATCTAAACCCGTCATATTTTTCCTTCCTTTACCGGCTCAGCACTCCAGCAAAACCAGTCTTCCGCCATACACAGCCCTATCACCCGGCACTCACCGCTCGCCTGATTGAACTTCCTGCAATCAACACAATAGCACTTCGCCAGCGGCGGTTTATCGAATCTGTGCTGCTGCTTATACCGGATTCTTTGCCGTCTGATTACTTCTCGAATCGCCTCACCTGCAAAAATCAGAAGGCAAATAATACACGCAAGAGAAAAAATAAAGCCAAACAAAGCAAAAATAGGGATTAAGTCTTTTAATGTCATTTCCGGCTCCTTTCCAGATTTTTTGGAATGTAGTTTTTCTCATCCGGGTCGTATTCCTCCCGCTCGATGAACCGCGTCCCACACCGCGGACACATTCGCCACTGCTCCGACTGAACGATCGCCCCGCATCGGCACATACCCAGATTGTCTGCGATCTCCTGTTCCGTCATGGTTCCAGGCTCATCTCCTACCGTCTTCATCCCCGCCGTTCCTGATAGTATTCTCTCAGCTCATTGGACAGCCCCAGAGCCATCACGATCTCATTCCACTGCTCAGAGCGTGCCTTCGCTTTTTTGTATTCCTCTTCCGTATCGCAGTTTTCCAGTCTGTCGTTAGCTTTGATTGCCATCCTGAACAGTCTTGCTTTTGCCTCTTCGCTTATTACTGCTATATATTGCATAATATTCTCCTTTTAGTACACTTTCCGAACCGAATCCACACCGTACACGACACTCAGTGTCGAACCGTTATCCCAATGAACCATGACGCTCCCGACATCATCCACCCCGACAACAGTTCCCTTTGTCCCTGTAGGCGGGGCAGATATGTCATCCATGCGCAGCAGCTCAACACGCGTCCCGGTCGGGTACTGCCGTTTCAGCTGCCCGACGATCTCTCTGCTTGGAAATCCAATCATTTAGTGTCCTCCTTGTTTTTGCGTTCGTTGTACATTTGCTCAATCTCTTTCCATTCCTGTTCAGCTTGCATTTCCGCTGTCTTGAAATGAATTAGCTTGAAGTACCCCAGGGCATCGAATCCCGTCGTTTCCAGAGTTAGGATTTTATTGACAAGCTCTTCTTTGCTCATAGTGAACTCCCTTCACTTTCCTTCCTGCTCGTGACCGATGTAATACCCGGCGTGATTGACGTAATCACAATCGATCTCCGCTTCGAAATCAAATTCGTGAAGCCAGGACAGCAAATATTTTTTGACATCATCCGGGCTCTGTTTGAATTTTGTGATCCTCTCGAATGCTTCATCGATCGCCTGCTCTGCATAATCCATCCTGACAGCTGTAACCGTAACTTTTCCCATATTGACCTCCATTTTTTTGTTCTCAACTATATATAATTATAATCAGTCTTATTTATTTGTCAAGCGTTATAAATAATTATGTTATATCATTATATAAAAAAAAGAAGGGGTGAGAGCGATTCTCACCCCTGTTCCGTTTCGGCTTATTTCGCTTCTGCTTCCACCATCTCGCAGACCATATCGAGCAGGGGATGCCCGTTCGTGACCTTATCAAACAGATTGCCGAAATAAGAATCGGTCATCCGCAGCGGTTCTGCGTGGCTGACCATATCGGCCACCGCATTGACCACCCCGAACCCCGTACCCCGGAAGTTCGCCAGGTCATCCGCATTGTAGGCTGTCTTCACTGCGTCGCGCTGACGTACCGCATTCCCGATTTCCCGGTCAGAAGCATCTTCTTTGATGGGGAACAGGCTGTCAAAGAGCTGATTGACCTTATCTTTCTGGATTTTGATCCTTGCCAGTTTGACATAATCAGCATTGACCTCGGTCAGGTAGTTTTCGGACAGCTGGAGAGTCATGTCCGCTTCCTTGATTTTCCCGGCGATATCACCCGTGTGGCGAATGGAGAACACCCGTTTTGCGCGATGTACCGCCAGATTCAGCATATTGTCACACGCAATGCGAACGGGGGTAACGCATACCTTCACCGCGCCCTTCCCGTCAAAGGAGTTTTTGAAGAAAAGGTAATTGTCATATAAATCGCCCATGATTGTGCGGGGGCGCAGTTTGACCTGAAGCCAGGTCAGACTGAAATCGTTGGCGCTGCCGGCGTTTTCATATCGGCAACCGGGGCCGATCAATCCATCCACAAAAGCAAATGCGTCGGTATTCTGCACGATCTTGTAGCGGGGAGATACCAACCCGAGAACTGTACCGTCATCGGATTTGCGGTTCAGGCGATATCCTGCAAGCGCGTTTCCCTGCACAGTGAACACGGGTTCCTGAAGGACGTTGAAGTCCAGTCCTGCCGCTTTGAGCGCATCCGCTGAAGTCAGTGCGTCTTTTACCACGGTTACATTTCCATGCGCCCAGGGGCTTGTTTTTGTTGAATAATAGCTGCTAATCATGATCGTCATTCTCCTTTTCTGTGTCAGCAAATCTCGATATTGTCGTAACTTGTCCAAACGGTGGATCCGTCCGTGAATTCCACCAATACTTCCAGACCAAAATAGTTGATGTATTCGAGTACGTCCATAATTTCCAAACCGCGATAATATGCTTTCATGTTACTCCTCTCTATATTCGATGTTTTCCAGATATGCCTCATCATAAACGCCGTCAAGGTAATGCCCGACAACGACAGGTACGTGATCGTCTAAAAGAATTCTTTCGATTATGAAGATTTCCCCGTCCAGATATGCTGTTTTCATTTTTTACTCCTTATTTTTCATTCAGTTGCTGTTTCGTTCTCAACTATACATAATTATATTCATTCTTATTTATTTGTCAATACTTAGAAATCAATATATTACATAAAAATGAAAATAAATATATGGATGTCAGACTGCCGGGACAGGAAATCGACGAAGCAGATCACACCCGTATTTTTTCTTCATTGTTATCAAAAATGACAGTGTAATAATGTTTATTGTGAGGAAAGTAATAGCTGAAAGGGTGGTACAAAAAGTTACCCCCTTTAAATACGATGTTAAACAAAAAAACGAACGCCAATTTTTCCCGAATTGCAGACCGCGCTCGTTTTTTTCGAAGATGCAAAGACATCTTTAGTGGCGACTGATGGACTCGCACCATCGAAGGGCATTGCCCGGCTGATTTACAGTCAGCTGCCTTTGCTGCTCGGCACAAGTCGCCATATAGTCAGTGATGACAGGATTCGAACCTGCGAAGGATCACTCCTTTACCGCTGAGCAGACGATTGCCTTAAACCACTCGACCACACCACTGAATGATGATTGCCGTGCATACCCACGTCACTCCAATGGCAGTTAGCTCGACCACCAACGGAAGGATTCGAACCTTCTCCTGCAATCACCAGGCAGACAGCGCGTCCTGTTACAGTACGCTGCCAGAAACTCCTTCCACATCTTGTGGATGAGCTTGAACCGCTCTGGGCAATGACCTTCCGTCTGGCTCCGGCGTTGCATTAGCTCCATTTGGTTCGCGCATCATAATCTTGTTCTGCCACATCGCAAGGTCTGAAGAGATACGTTCCATCTGACCTATCACCAGATAGATGATATAGCCGCAATTCTGCGGACACGGCACAGGGCCGATTTTCGTCACCTAAAGCGGGCGGTGCAAGATTCGAACTTGCGGAACGGTTCGACCATTCTGATGTTTTCAAGACATCCGCCATCAGCCACTCGGCCAACCGCCCATAAATAGCTGGTCAGGATGGATTTGAACCACCAATTAGGGAGTCAGAGTCCCGTGTGTTGCCGTTACACTACCGACCAACAGTAGCGAAGATTGGAATCGAACCAACAACCATTCAGGATATGAGCCTGATGCGCTGCCACTGCGCCACTCCGCCTTGTTGCCGGATTTTTTTCTTCGGGAATCCGGCGAAACCCGCAACCAAACCAAATTAAAGAAAGGACTCAAACATGAAAAAACTGTTCTCGGATGTCAAACATCTCAGCTCCCAGTGCTGGACTCGGACCAGCGACACGGCACTTAACAGGCGCCCGCTCTCCCAACTGAGCTAACCGGGAATAGCAAAACATTTTTTAGACGGAAAGTTTTGCAACAAAACCCAAATAGGAGTCCAATGAAATACGAACAACATATTTATCGGTTATCCCGGGGCGGATTTACACCGCCGACTTTTCCTTATTACAGGCGAGGCGTTCCAGCCCCCTTTCAGTGCTCTTGCTCCTGAGCTACCGGGACAAAAATAATCCGGGCCGGAATTGAACCGGCTTCCTGCTGAGCCTCTGACTACAATCAGCTTCGTCAGTACCTCTGCCGCTCTTCCGTTGAGCTTCACGGATCGTTGCAATTGCAACACTGGAATCGGTACGCTTCCCTGGAGAGAGGGAAAACCCGGAGAGAGTTGTGAATCGAGTTTGTTTAGCGTTTCCAGTTTACTGTTATATTATAACACGCGGGATCGAAAATTAATTCAGTTTCGAGTTAAGGTTCGGGAAATTAAAAAACCACCTGTTCAGATGGTTCCTTTATTGGATAACTCTATCGCAGTGATCCATTTTTGACGGTGGTTGCTCACCGTCTTGACACTCCTAACGACGTAGGTTCCTGCTTCTTCCACCGCGGCGGGTTTCCCCGCGGCAATGTCCACATTCGTCACTTCCCGCGTGTCCGTCGGTACTCTGCATCGTTTCCAATGCTGCTCCGTCTCACAGTCGGCTCCTCGGATGGGTACGGGGCCAGTCGCGTAGTACGGGCTTTTGCAAGTCTGCCGTCGTATATCACACCGTCGCATGTGACTGCTCGCTTGCAAGTGAAGATTATAACAGATATTTTGTTATATAACAAGATATGTGACAATATATGACATTTTGATAATTCTGTTATATTTCTGTTATGTTTTTCACGTATAACAAACGAATATTACACCTGATTTTCATTATGCTAATGCTAAATCATGCTCTGAAATATGCAAAGGAATCGCCATTTCTCCGTAATCATCATTTGTTTGATCATTCTGAATCGGTTCAAAACTGATGACAAGTTTCATATTCATCCCGGCAGCAAGTTTCTTCAGTGTTTTCAAAGAAGGATTTGCATTTCCGTTTTCCATCTTACTGATTTCAGCCTGGATGACACCACTCTTTTCTGAAAGTTCCTTTTGTGTCATTCCGGTTTTCGCTCTTGCACCTGCAATAGCACGCATAATCTGGTAATCAGGTTCATTATATTCAACAACAGCCCGAAATTCCGGATCGTTTTTCATTTTTTCGTTGAAATAATCACGAAATGTAGTCATTATTACATCCCGAATCGTTCGATATAATCATTACGAGCGTTTTTTGCTTTTTTGATTTCTTCCGGCGGTGTTTTTTGAGTTTTTGTAAAATTCATCTTCGTTTCCTTATATTATATAGCATATAATATATTATATATTATATATTATTCATATATTATATTCGATTCTTTTTTATTACAGATGTCGGGTATTTTCCTGTTATTTCCACAGGCAGTCTTTCTTCCACCGCTTGATCTTTTCCTCGTCACTGATATCGTCCCTAACGTATGTGCCATAACGATACTCATCCCGATAGGACATCAGATGTTCTTTCAGCGTCAAAATTGTGTAATAATCACAAATATCCCAGGAGCAAAAATAACGCTTGTACATTCCTGGAGCAATCTCGTCGTCGAGGTTCTGACGTTTAACAAGGCTCTTGAACCGCTTTGTAGCATAACGCTTCATATATTTGTTTTTAGTATCACCGCAATATGGAGTATGTTTGTACGAACGGCTCATTGCTACCTCAAATCTCGCCCCAGGATTGCAAATTTGCGTGTTTTCTATCTTTACCCTATAACTTTACATCTTTACATTATATCACCCAGAAATCAACGCTGTGAGGCAAATTTCGGCGTGTCTGCCTTCAGGTGTTCGACCACCATTTCTTTCAGCCGCTCTTCTATCTCATCGATTGTCAGCGGCGGAGCATCCTTCGGCCGCATCAGCTTGAAATCGAGGGTGTAGTCAGGGTCCGGGAAAAGGAAAGGGATCTTTCCTTCTGAACCGTCTGTCTGTTCAGGGGATGTGCTTTCCTTCATAATCCGCCCTCAAATAGGCATATCCTCCCTCACCCCGTGCCATTTTGTGAAATTCGTCCAGCCCCTTATCGCTGATACAATTCAAGAACTTCAGAACCAGCTCTTCCGTTTCAGGGTGAAAATGCCGTCCGTCCCGCACTTTATGATAATATCGGAGCGGTTCGTGCTGTGTCCATTTATCCTTTGAGTAAACCTTCCCTGCACCAATCCAATCGCAGATCATCTCCACCACGTACTCATATGGAATTTTGTTTACAATGAACGTTCCGTCATCGGCGAAATCAATCCACCATTCCCAGTGATGAGGATTGACGCCCTTATGATGCAGCCATGCAAAGCTGTAGCCGTTGGCAGCCTTCTCAGCTTCGATCGGACTTTTATCTCCCTGAAAGTATTTCGCTGACGGTATAAACTCCGCGGGGCTGAACTTTGACATATCGTGCATCAGTCCACGCCATGTTATCCCGCAGGCATGGCACTCCTGGAAAACGATGTGCTTATGTTTGCTGACTGTCTTGAAATGATTCCATGCAGCCTGAAAAGTATTAGTCATCTTTTTCTCCTGTTATGGTACACTTTACAACATCCGTTTTCCCATAATGATATCCGACATACGGTTTTCCCGTTTGCGAACCTACCACAGTATTCCCATCAGGCTCAGACGTAACGGTCGGGTTGTACCACCACATCGGCGGCTGTTCCCACCATGACGGCGCGGTCTTTGCCCAGTCCGCAGGCAGTATTGTCTTTGGCAGTCTGATTGTGTCCTTCTCAGGAAGGTTCGTCACCATCTTGCGCATTGTCACAATCGGCATAGATTCCCCGCCGGAGCGGATTTCGATTTCATATCCATCATAGATCAATTTCAAAGGTTCCATTTTTACTCCTTATGCCATCCTTGCAATGATTCCCATTTTTGCAAGGCGTTCGTATACATCTTTTTGTTCGGCTTTGCTTTCGCAGTCAATAATCAAGCTGTAACTTGGTTCCAAACCGCCGGACGCTTGCTCTTCCTCTTCTTCCTCTTCGTCTTCATCCGGCTCGTAATTGGGAAAAAATCCGAAATCCGCAATGTCAAACTCCAGCGGGTCGATCAGGGCGAACTCCTGCTCCAGGCGGTCATAATCCCAGGTAGCCATTTCGGCGACCTTATTATCCGCCAGACGGAACGCCCGAATCTGATCCTCATCCAAATCATCAGCCATGATGCACGGCACCTTCGCCATCTTCAGTCGCCGGGCTGCCTTGTATCGGGTATGCCCGCAGACAATAGTATTGTCTTTATCAATAATGATGGGATTACGAAAACCGAATTGCTGAATCGAATTTGCGACATACTGAACGGCATCCGAATTTTTCCGGGGATTGTTCTCATACATCTGCAAATCATTTATGTCTTTGTAGACGATCTTCATTTCTTCACTCATTTTTTTCTCCTTATGTTTTTTTTAGTAATTCATATACAGTGATTCGTATACTTGCTGCTTATCTTTATCCATCACTTTTTTGAATGGAGATAGTCCTGTATCAGCATAGATATGACGTTTATAAATATCTTCTGGAATTTCTACTGTGTGGTCAATATCACCGCTTTTTCCATCATAAGAAAGCATGAATTTTATTCCGCGCCGATTCAAATCATACAGATAGTCAAGAAGTTCACGGTAGTTTATAGCACCATAGTACATTCCCGCAGTATGAAAATAAGGCGGGTCAAGATACACGAAATCTCTTTGTGTGGCGCTTTCGGTCGTGATTCTGTAATCTTCCGCCAGAAAACGGGCACCTTTTATATGCAAAGACCAATCATTTATTATTGTTTCAAGTGTATCGGGGTGTATTCCCGGTCTTGTATGATGGAAGGCATTGTTGAATTCCCCTTTGGAATTAAAACGTATCAGACCATTTACGCAGGTTCGGGACAGGAATAATAGATCTTCCGGGGATTGTGTACGATTGAAATGATCCCGTATCTCGTAATACACCGCATGCCCCTCATTCTGCAGCCTGTTCCATCGAGACCGATATGCTTTCGATAATTCAATAGGATTATCTTTTATCTCGTTCCAAAGTTGAATCAGTGGTTTGCAAATATCACCGCACACAGCCTTTTTCGGAGATAAGGCATATAGTATTGATCCGCCGCCGATAAATGGTTCATAATAACAATCGAAATCCGGCGCGTACTTTTTGATTAGCTCGGCCTGTGGCCTTTTGCTTCCGCTCCATTTAATTACTGGATGTATCATTTATTGTTCCTTAAAATGAAAGAAGGCACAGTTTCTCAATTGAGATTGTGCCTTCTTAGGGTCTGATTATTATTTTACACGATTTTAGCTGTTTCTTCTTTTCAACAATCCTTTTGGCAATGATTTTCGAGTAACTCTTACTGGAGTTGAATCATCTGCTCTTGCCACGGATCTAAGTCCTTTAACTCTTCTTAGATCGTTTCCGCTATAGCTTGACATCGGTTGTTTCACATGACCGCCATCAACTCGCATATTCCCATAGTCCGGCTGAGATACGATTTCGACTTCTATTTCTCTTTCGTATGGAATTTCAGAGCGTGTGCCGTCAAATCTGGACGGTCTGTTGTCAAATTTCTTGTTTGATGAAATTTTAAATTTCGTGCCTTTTTGCAGCAACATTTCCCACAGTGCCGACTCATTTCCATAGTTTCCATGAATCACATCACCAAAAAGAACTTTTGACCCTTTTGGAATCTTTATTTTCAGCATTACATCATTGCTGATAAAATCGTCAAATTTAACGCCGATATCATCATACAGAGAATCTCGCTTTAGTGTTGTACTGGTAAATCCTTCATCCGTGTATGTTTTACCGTTGATATTCTTTCCCTGCAAAAGATCTTCTTGCGAAACCCCCAGCATTTTTGCTAAATTAGCAGAACTTGTTGACCGATATGCAATCAGGTTTTCCTGTGAACTCGTGCGGTTTATCATTGCTTGCAAACCTCTTACCAATTCCATATTCTCATCTGTTCCGTTCCCGGTTCTTGCCGTTTTTTGCAGTTCTTCAAATTTAAATGGGGTTAAATATTCATGGATTGCTCTTTGTTCCGTACCAGTAGAATCATCATATATTTTTTTCTGACCACTCCAATCCTCATTGAAATGTTCCATAATATCTTCCAGATCTTCGAATCCTCTTTCAAATGGGTCAATATATTCACCGCCGTCATTGGTATTCCTTTTTCTTTTGTACGGTATCTGTCTAACGTATTTTCCATTAACTCGTTTATAGATTGCAACGCCTTCCGCTGTTCTTCCTCCGCCCATATTTCACCTCGCTTAAACAAAAAAGGCACGGTTTCTCAATTGAGAATGTGCCTTCTTAGGGTCTGTATTTATTATAACAGGATTTCAACACTACCCTGTCCGCCCGTAACACTTACGGTATGTCGCCTCTACCCATAATTTCACCTCGCTCTCGTCATTGAATAACCCGTAGCTTTTTCGATCAGTTCAGGTAATTCCCAATATTTATCTGATTTAATTCCAAGCTCTTTTGCGATTATATTTAGTGCTCTCTCGTGATAGAATGGTGTTGCCCTTCGGCCAGTGTAGTTCGTTAAAGCATATGAAACATCATTTAGTAATTCTTTTGTACTTGAAGACATTTTGCTTAAATTTTCTCTTACTTTTTGTCTTTCCTGTTCTCTCTCTTTTACGTAATAGCCATGCCGATCTGCAAATCTCTCTGCTGCAGCACTACTCCAGTTTTTGGGATCTGTTGCATAATTATCCCCGGCGTACCATGCAGCGGCGTTCATGCTTTCCAATTGTTCTTCGGTGTAGGTGTTTTCTTCTCTCTGTCGCTGTTCAAGTGCTTGCCTGTACCACGTTTGCTGTTGGCTTGACATTTGATCAAACTGTCCGACGGTTATATTCCGTAACGATTGAATCTGTTCTTTTGACATATTTTCGTAAGGGTTGGTATTTGTTGTATTTTTGTTATTACCGGACAGCTTGATCGTCGGAGTGTTACCTTGCCCACTATCCCTCCTTTGCGTTATTGCATCATTAGCATTTTTACGCATCTGATTGTATTGCGAATCAGACACAGTACCGACGGCATGACGCACGCCATTTTCGTCACGGTAATATAAACGGTGATATCCTCTGCCCATAATTCCACCTCACTTTTTAGTCTTTTTGTATGCTTTGCGGAAATTGCTCATCCGTTCCAGAAGAGTCATTATTTCTTCCCGTTGCTCATTGTTATTATCTAAGGCTAAAGATCCCATATAACTCGAAGCAATTTTGTTCGCTGTCTTACTGTTTCCATTTTTTACAGCCTTTACAAAGTTATTCATATCTTTTCTGAATCCAACAGGATCAATCAGCATTCCTTTTTCCTGCGCCGCATTATTAATCAGATATTCGACTTCGCTGTTCAGAGCTTTTTCGGCATTTTCTCTTTGTTTTTGCGATGCCGGAGTGTTTGACATCTGATAAGCAGGAACAACTTTATTACGTCTTTGTCCCTGACTGCCGTCTGCGATCAATATGGCCGGTCCGGACATTCCCGTCTGTCCTTTTGCTATGATCATCATGTTTTCCAACAGATCCCCGCGCCGCTGATTTTCCACCGCCCGATTCCATGCTTTACGGGAAATATTTCCATGAATTCCGATCGTACCTACCCTGTTGCCACGATCCCCGTTTCCGTTCGTTATATAAAGTTCAATTCCTTTTGTCCCTCGTCCCATAATTTCACCTCACTTTAAAAAAAACAAAAGGCACACCGATCTGATGTGCCTTCTTAGGGTCTTTCTCTGCTATTCATTATACTTTATTTTTTGGCATTTTTGTTCGCCTTTTCTTCTGCCTCGATTTTCGCCATCTTCGCACTGAACGGCGTGTAGGCATCCTTCATCGGAACAACTTTCCCTTTCAGGTGATCCGGTATGATCCCATGAAACAGCACCATCTTCGGCTGCAGCTTTTCCATGACGTAATCATAGTCTTCCCAATAGGTGTCGAGCAGTTCCGGGCTTCTCATCAAGCCTTTCGATGCGGTGCTGATAATGGCATTTTTCGGCTCTCCGTCCAGACAGAATTTCAGATTTTGCGGGAGTGTCCAGGTGATGGTCGGTATCACCGTGATCCCATTCATCTGCCAGTATGCAGCCAGCCAGTGTTTCCTGTAATGGTTGTAGACCTGCAATGCTTTCGGCATATCCGAGTATATACTGAAATCCGGCGCCAGCACATAACGGAATTTCCTCAGCCTGTTGATGTACTTATCCGGGGAGTTCCACAACGCTTCAAACCGATAATCATCAATATAAAAATACATTCCCAGTTTGGACGGGTCTTTCTTGCACTCATTAATATAGTGATACGGAATCCATCGGGTGGTTTCATCATATTCAGTGATCGGCTGTATCACGGGGATCCGGTATTCCCCCGTTCCCAGAAATGCAGCCTTTTCCAGATTTAGGAGCGGCAATTCGGATTTCTTCATTTCTTCCTCTTCATCTGGCGTTCCCGTGTTTTCCGCTTCTGTTCATCGTGTTTCACCATGTCTTCCTTGTTGTATACTTTCCCGCCGAACAGCTCATATCCCCGTTCCAGCGGAATCACCTCATCTTTAATATCTTCCGGGATGATTCCATTGAACAGAATCTGTGTCGGCTGCAGTCTTTTCTTCATCTCTTCATATCCCATCCAGAAATTGTCAAAGAAATCCTTCGTCTGCATCGTGCCGACGGTGGAAACGCAGACAACGGAATGAGTCGGTTCCCCATCAAACACAAACTGAAATGACTGCGGCAGCGCCCAGGTGATGGTCGGGATGACGTTCACGCCGTTCATTTGCAGATAAGCGGCCACCCAGTGCTTGCGGTAATGATTCCACACCTGCATTGCTTTCGGCATATTCGTATAAATGCTGAACTCCGGGGAACAGACATAGCGGTATTGCTTCAGCCGGTCGATATACAGATCAGGAGCAGACCAAAGGCGTTCGAACTGATAGTCATGAACATGAAAGTGGACACCCATTTTTGACGGGTCTTTTTTATTGCTTTTGACGTAATTAAATGGAATCCATTTCGTGGATGTATCATATTCCTTTATTTTTCCGACAATTACGGGAACCCCGTACTCTCCGACACCTTCAAACAGGGCTTTTTCCATATTTAAAAGAGGAACTGTAAATTTTTTCGGCATTTGTTTTCTCCTGGAACGAAAAGAAGGCACAATCTGTCTATAGATCATGCCTTCTTAGGGTCTATGTTTATTTTACTTTATAAGGGAATTTAAGTGTAATCATCTGAATAAGCTGAAAACTATCGTTACACGGCAAATGCCCGAATCTCGTTAATCCCGTTATATTTCTTTCCATCGCATACCAGGACAGGAACGCTCTGGATGTCGTATTTCCTTGCAAGTTCGGCTGTAGCCTCGTCACTTACAACGATTTTCCGATATTGGATCCCTTTTTGATTCAAAACATTCTCTGCCATCTTGCAGTTTGGACAGGTCGCGGTCGAAAACAGCAGATTTTCTTCTTTCCTCTCAATATCAGGGTTGTATTCTTTTCTCTCGATAAACTCCTGCGCTTTCCCGTCATTCCAGTTCCGCAGCGGACGGTAATACCCCGTGATGCGGCTGTACACTTCTGTTTCTTTCCCGCAATGCGGACATTTGGTCACTTCACCCACAAGATATCCGTGTTCCGGGCAGACGGAATAGGTCGGGGACAGCGTGTAATATGGCAGATGGTAGTTTTCTGCGATTTTGCGCACCAAAGAGGCCGCCGCTTTCCATCCATTCAGCCGTTCCCCGAGAAATACATGAAAGACCGTCCCCGATGTGTAAAGCGTTTGCAGACTGTCCTGAAGATCGAGGGCTTCAAATATATCCTCTGTGTATCCGACAGGCAGATTAGACGAATTGGTATAGTACGGTGTCCCGTCCGATGCTGTGATGATATCCGGCCACCGTTCTTTATCATGCTTCGCCAGACGATAAGCTGTAGACTCTGCCGGGGTTGCTTCCAGGTTGAACAGATCGCCGTATTTTTCCTGATAATCGGACAGCCGTTCCCGCATATGATTCAGTACATCACGGGCAAACTGCTGTGTTTCGGGATGGGTCAGATCTTTACGCAGCCATTTTGCATTCAATCCCGCTTCATTCATGCCGACAATACCGAGTGTGGAAAAATGGTTGTTGAACGTGCCTAAATACCGTTTTGCATACGGATACATTCCCGCTTCCAAATACTTTGTCAGCACTTTTCGTTTGATGTCCAGGGATCGGGCTGCAATGTCCATCAGATGATCAAGACGATTGTAAAAATCAGCTTCATCTTCCGCAAGGTATGCCATTCTCGGCAGGTTCAGCGTGACCACACCAATGGAGCCGGTACTCTCGCCGGAACCGAAATAGCCGCCGGATTTCTTTCGCAGTTCAATAACATTCATGTTGCTCCCCTATGCCACCTTATTGTCGATCCGGTATTCCTCATAGAAGAACAGCCGGTTTTCTTTCTTCTTGCCTTTGTTGTAGGCATTCTGCACAGATTCGAGCAGCCTTTCAAAGCTCTGGGCGAACACGTCACGCGGGTCTGTGTTGCGCAGTGCTTCAATAACCTTGTCATGATTAAGATCCTTGTTTTTCCTGCCGTAATCCACAAGGTAGAAGACCACCCTGTCCCGATTGTCCCGCCGACCGCCGAACTTATCCATGACCGGGGAATACTTTTTACGGATGTTCAGCGCCTGACTGGCCATGATGTAATCATATTCCGTGAAAATCAGTTCCCCGGCTTTAGTTTTTTCGCTCATGTTGCCGCTTGTGTGGACATACACAGAATTCAGCACCGTCGCAACATTCACACCGAAAAACTGCATCAGCTGATAAACACGCTGATAGTCCTTTATTCCGGATTCCGCGTACGACTTGATGTAGTCAAGCGGTTTCCACGCCTTGTTATGCGTATTCATCACCCGGCAGCAATTCAGGTCTGCTGACTCCACGATGTGGTATTCCACAGGCATATTCAGCCGCTGCAGTGCTTCCAGCCGTCCCTGACCGTCGATGACTTCCATCTTTCGGTTGACGATGATGGGATTGCTTACCCATCCGACCTTTTTGATCGAATCTACCAGGGATTTCACCCGCGATTCGTCAGCATTCCGATTTCCCTTTAGTTTGCGAAAAATCGAATAGTCACTTGTGCGCAATATCTGTCCTTCCATTGTTTTTTCCTTTCCTTTTCTGCGCTTACTTGACTTCTGCAAAATAGCAGACCGCATCGCCCTGCGGGGAATAGAAGATCCCGTCAGCAGTGTCCAGTCTGTAGCCTTTCTCGGAGATCAGCTTTTCCACGACGTTCCCGCGAAAGTTTCCCGGCATCAGCCTGTCAAGCCGTGCCTCGTCGTATTTGCCAGCGGCCATATATCCGCCCATCACATAATAGCGTCCGCGCATTATTATTCTCCTTCTGCTCCAAGATGATTTTTCAGGTTCTTCACCTTTCCGAGGAATTCGCGAAATTCCGCAGCAGAATCCAGGTATTTTTCCACTTCCTCAGCGACATTGCTGTACGTTGCCAGCATTTTCCGCAGCGTTTTGTTTTGCTCCCGCTCCCGTTCCGCTGTCGTTAAACGTCCTTTGAGCGTTGCAATTTGACTGCACAGTTCCTTGTTTTCGTCTCTCAGTACGTCAATCTTTGATTCCAGATCGTCGATGATTTGATCCTTCTTGTCCCTTGACCGTTCTTTGAACACGATTTCGATGGTAGCGTCCTGATCCCCGGGGAGAATCAGCTCAAGACGATTGTTATCATATTCATAGACATAGCCGTTATCACAACCGGCACAGTTTTCCGTTGCGAATATTACAAAGTCCTCCCCGCTCGAATCGTACTTAAATCCGCATCCGAACAACACTTTTGCCTTATTCCAGGCATCTTCCCTACTTTGCGCTTGAATTCTCATTTTGTTATTTCTCCTTCCTGAATCCTGCAAAAATTATGTGATACATATCCAACACCTTACCGTACACCCCGAAATCGGGATCGTCCCAGTAGTGGGTAGTTTCAGTGAATCCGGCTTTTCTCGCCTCTGCTTCACTGTCATAAACATCCTCGATGAATACCGTCGAAAAGCGCGGTGTTTTTACGTAATCTCCTTTTTCCATGTCAACCTCCTGTTAGCGATAAATGATATTGACAATTGGTTTCCCAAAAAGCTTGAAATATGAATTGATATATTTTTCGATGTCTTCAATATTCCGTTCTGTGTGATAGGGAAGCCTTCCTTTCTCATAATCATCATTGAAATACATATCCGCAACGGTTTCTTTGCCTAAAACCCCGTAATCAGCTTTCCAAATAACCAGTGTCTTAATCCTGCGTTCCATAGTCACTCCTGTGAAGCACCCTGCTTCCGGCAATATTCCTTGTAGTCTTCCCACCATCCCAGCGTGCGGATAATTCGCTGCTCGTTTCTTATCCAGGGCATCATCTCTTTTATCATGCGCTGCTCATCCCACAAAACCATGCGAAAGAATTCGTCGCGGGCTTCTGCGCTTACCTGAACCATGTTTTCCATTGTCAACCTCCCTGTCTTACAGTTTGATCACATCATCCGTGATTGTCTGGATTTCGAAATTATCGAAAATCACCAAACGACAACTGAGACCGCTCTTGATGACTTTGTAGATACCGTATTTCAGATAGTTCCGGCTTGTATTGAGCGTGTCGATAATATAATCGTATTCGCCGATCTCCATCAGCTTCCCGGTCAGCAGTTCCGCAAGCCACTTGACAGCTTCGGAGATCATTCCAAAACCATCGTAGACAAATTCGATGAAAACATCTTCCATGTCCGGATGAATGTTGATTTTTTCCAGACCAAATGCCTTGAAAATGGTGTCGAGCTTTTCAGCATTCGTGATGTCTTCTTCAAAATTAATGGTAATGTAACTCATGTTAACCCCCGTTATTTATTTTCTGTCATCAATATATATAATTATAGTCACTATTATTTATTTGTCAAGCGCTTTTTTTGATTTCGTTATAAAAGAATCGAAAATTTTTTCCCGGCTATTAGGCCGCCGGGATGGCACTCAGCGAACGGCGAAGCTCCCCAGCAGCTTCGTTGGCACCCGCGCCGTCAGCGACCCACTGGCCGTACTCATCCAGCCAACCGTAGGAGCGCAGGAGACAGCGCAGAACATTGAGCTTTCCCCAGATGGGAGAACCGGGCTCTTCCCGTTCTGATTCAACGAAAGTATCGAAAACATAATCGAAAAATTCGACCTTGGACATTTCACGACCGTTGATAGTGATGATGTTCATGTGCACCTCCCATTACACCAGAAGACTGGCTTCGATTCCATATCCAGCCAAAACCGCTTTAGCTTCTTCGAGCTGCGCCCACAACTCGGCTGAATGCCTTTCCAGATACCACTCCGGAGCAGTGCTGAGCTGATTGTCAGCATCGAAATAGAGCCATTCGGCCAGCGCAATACCATCGCTGATCTGCTTTGCTTCAGCAGCTTCCCAGAAGGGGGGCAGATCAGCAATGCTGTTCATATCGGCGATAGTGGTGTTGTAATCGAAGTTTCCTGTCATCTGTCAACCAACCTTTCGTTACATGTCTGTGTTTTTCTGTTCTCAACTATATATAATTATATCCATTGTTATATATTTGTCAATATTACTTTCCTAATATATTACATAACAATTAAAAAAATTCCCCGACCGTTCAGATCGGGGATAAATGATTTATCAGCAATCAATCTGCCGCAGGATATCCGTGCCGAAGCCGTCATACTCTGCAATCAGCATGTAATCATCGCATATCTTATGATACGGAAGATTATTGAACATCACCACATCCGGGGAGACAACCACCTTTGCGCCTTTCAGCAGTCTGCCGCATACCAGGTAATTCTCTGCATCGCGGAGATTCGCCTCGTCACAAATCACCTCGCATAAACCGCCGTCGATTTTCTGCTCGTTTTTCTGTGATACCCCGGCTGTCGTTCCGTACAGGACACTCGGATAGCCGTAGGATGGCTGCTGCACCGTATTGACATTATTTGATTGTTGTGTATTCTGGATAATGGAATCATCAACTGTCATCATCGGAAGGAACGTCACCGGATTCTGATGGGAACGCCAGTTGAGCCGTTCTTTCCTTGCTTCAAAATGCAGATGGGGCCCTGTCGAATTGCCCGTGTTGCCGGACAGCCCGATAACGTCTCCCTGCTTTACCTGCGCGCCTTTGATCACGTGTCTTTCAGACAGGTGAGCATAGAAGGTTGACTTTCCGTCCGGGTGCTGAATCTCAATCAGATGACCGTACCCGCTGCTGTCAAAGTCAGAATACGCCACAACGCCATCACCTGAAGCCAGAATCGGCGTTCCCTTCGGACAGGCATAATCTATGCCTGAGTGCGGTCTGCCCTTGTACGTCACTCCCGGAATCACGACACCGTACTCCTGGGATATGGGCCACGTTCCTTTAAATGGCTGTCTGTATGTAATCATAAATTACCGCCTATACTTCTATTTTCAGCTTCCATCTTGAAGCCTTTTTTACAAGATTTTCATTGGATATTTTTCTGAATTCTTCAAGCTCTTTATTCGCTCTTTCCAGTCCGCCGTTATGAGTCCCTGTCATTACGCAATGAACCAGTTCATGATCCAGATCCGTCATCACCTGCATTCCGCGGAGAAGCAGATAGTTATCATATTCCCGCTCTTTGCGTCCTTCCAGGTTCTCCCGCCGAATTTCTTCCTGTTGGGTTTTCAAAGCTGTCTTGAATTGTGTAGATACTGAAGCTGCTGCCTTTTTTACCATCCACACAATGATCCCCAGGGCGATGATTCCAACCACGAACCAGAATTCGGTTGATACATGTGTTTTGAGAAATTCGATCATGCGCTTGCCTTAGCCTTTTCTTTCGGTTTTTCTTCGGCTTCAGTTTTGGCTTCCGCTTTCACTTCGGCTTTCGGTTCTTTTATTTCTTCTTTGGGTTCTTCGGTGCTTTGCACGGTTTCCGGCATGATGTATTCATATTCATATTCACACTCATCTCCTTCCTCTTCGTCAAAATCGTCTTCATCATCGTCATCATCGATATAGGATTCATACGGGTTACCGTAATCGTTCATATCCTTCACAGCAGCTTCGATGTAGCCAAGGATAATGTCGATATCAAGCTTGATTCCTTTGGCAGCCAGGTATTTTTCCACAAAGTTGATCGCATATTCCAGCTTTTTCTTGCCTTCGCCGCTGCCATATACCTGTTCGGCCGCCGTCACTGCTTCACGGCATACAACTTTACAGATTTCATATAATTCGGGATTCTTGTCTTTCAGTTTTCTGAACATTTCAATCGCTTTTTCCATCGCCCACGCCGCCAGTGCAGCCGCCAGAATCGGCAGGGATGCTTCCAATACCGCCTGCAATACTTTACTCAATAGTTCCATATTTACCTCACTTCGCTTAAATAAAATAAGCACACCTGTCAAGATGTGCTTTCTTAGAGACCGTTATCTTATGTAATTATTTTACCGCAATAATTTATTATTTCGGTTTTTAGCAGATGTTATTTATAATGTACAGGCATTTTTTTTCTTTTGTATTAATCCAAATTAACCGCTATCAAATTTACAATGTCGCCATCTTCATGTTCAACATGAGATATATCAGAAGACAACGGTAATTCCAATCCTTCTTCTTCATAATCAATTGCTAAACAACGTAATAAGTCTTCAGCCATAATGATAGCATCCGATAAATCAATACCTTGCGTTGATCTATCGAAATCAGGTATTCTTACATAATACGGGACTTCGGTATCATCTGTTTTTCGAATAATTACAGGATATACCAATTTATTATTTTTCATTTTTCATTCTCCCTTTATGTGGGTTCGCGCTGTCTATTCCGTCGCTTACGGTACTTGCCACAGGGCCATATGGCATTGAAAACAAATCATCATAAAACATCGGATCACCGTACCGCAGGATAGATTCCCTCTCAACATAATACATGACCATATTGAGCCAGTATTTATCTTGTTTTCCGCCGGACAATTCCAGCAAATACGTTAATGCCGCAATGGCTTTACCTGTCCTGAATGATTCTTTCGTCAAATCTCCATATCCTCTTCTGCGTCATCATCCCATTCGTCATCCACGTCATCAAAATGAATGCTGGAGTATATTGTGTCGTAGATTTCGGCAATGGCAGCGTTCCGCTCATCGTCGCTATCCTTGTCCTTCAGAATGTCCGAAACAATATTGTACAGTGCGTTATAGCGGATCTCATCGTACAGTTCCTCACTGTCCTCGTCCCGGATGACAGTTGTAGCAAATGTGTTGTCGAAATCCCTGCTCTCCATATAGACGTACCCCCGGTACTGCCGTTCGTCCAGGATGTCTTCAATCAACAGGCTGATCGTCCCATACTCCAGGTCGCCGTTGCGATATTCATTGCCTTCTTCTTCCACGTTTCCCCCTATACTATCTTTGCCACATACACCCATACAGCCCATGTTGCAATAATCTGAATCATATGAATCAGCTGATCCTGCCACAGGTTGAGTACCTTGCTGTTTGCTTTCAGTGTGTCGATGATTTCGTGAATATACAAATTTGTCCACAGCAGAATGGACAAGGTTGCACTGTGCTGCCATGTGATTTCACCTTTCCACAGCAGCAGCGCAATGACGGGAACATGAATCATAAACGACCAGGCGAACGAGTGCATCCACAGTGCCGTTGTGTAGTCGTTCTCATACATCGGCTCAGTGTGATGTTCAGTCCACCATGCCCGCTGCTTCATGTTTGCAAGGCACCCCTGAAGGTTATAATCTGCAATAACGTGACAGAATATCATCGAATACAAAAGAATATTCGCCATATATCATCCGATTATCTTTCTCAGAAATTCCCTGTACGCATCGCCATAATTTAGGCAGGTGTCGACACAAATCTGTTTTCGTTTTGTCATCACCTTTTCTTTTGTGATCGGGTTATAACCTTCTTTTTCGATTTCTGTTCGGTACAGCCCGACGCCCCGCTTTTGCCATTCCGGCAAATCATTGAAATTGATGCCGTACTGAAAAAGAAGCTCATTTTTAAAGCTGTTACCTTTTCCGTTCAGTTCGGAGCTTGCCTTTGTTGCAGAATACCCGTTTTTCCTAAGTGTCCAATAACACCAGGAATTCAGTGCATTTCTATGAGCGTCTTCCTGCCGCCACATGAAATAATCCACAACCCGTTCTTTGTTCGGGAGAGGAACGACCCGGCAATCCATTGTAGCTTTCAACCCCAATGCAAGCGAAATATGAGCGGAGGCTTCCCCGGCGAGCGTTGTGTTGATTTTCCTGACTTTTCTACCAAAGGTCTCCTCGTCTGCTGCAAACAGCAGGGATATCTCATCACTCTGGGTATATCCATAATCAATACGGAACCCGGAATCGGTCATCAGGGAATGCGTTGTGTCCACCATCGCGTCTCGAAAAGCAGGATCGAAAGGTGATTCGTATTTCATTGTTTCCTTTGTCAGCTTTGTGAAAGACCGCCCGTCAAGGCGTGCAACGATATACATATCCGGGATGATACATTGGTCGAGCGATTCTTCATAAATGCGCATCTGCTTATCAAAATCATCGAATCTCATCATTCCTCATTTCTGCCTGTCAGGGCTTCTCCTGGACAAATTCATTCTTCATCAGTGATTCCAGGCTGTCCTTCATGAACAGCGGGATGGCATTCCGCTTGCAGGTCTCTGCAATATGCTGAACCCATTCCTTTTTCGGCTTCACCTTTCCGACACGGTTTCCGGTTTCTGCTCCGACGATGATCCACTTGATCCCCATCTCCTTCAGCGGTTTGTCATCCACCGGGAAGTCATCATGAATCGGTTCGATGGACAGGAAACAATTCACGTCATCCCGGAAAAAGTATTCCGTCTCAGGAGTTGGAACTGATGTGCCGAACCAGAAATTGTCATTCTCTTTCGGTATAAGGCCGTTGTTGAACAGCTCAATATAACGCTTCGGATTCTTTGTCAGAAAGAAATAGCGGTGCTGCGGCGCTTTTTCACAAGCTTTGAACACCCGCTGAATCCATTCGTCAGGGATGAAATTCCCGAAAAGATCGGCCATCGAGCAGACGAAAATGTCCTTCGGCTCTGTCCATGCCTGCGGTTCTTCCAGTCTGTAGGTATGGAATGTCGGAGAAAATCCAAACGGATAAACAGCAGTCTGAATCTCACCGCTCTTTGTTTCCCTGTCCATCGGGGTCGTTACCTCATAGATGTTTTCTCCATTATATCCGGTCACTGTAAAACGCCGGCGGTTCCTGTCGTCATCTTTGAATCCGGCGAACCGTTCCGCTATCCGTTGAGCATAGCAGAAATTACACCCATTGGTGCAGCCCGTAGCAAAATTAACCGAAGCGTCAAACGTCTCTATCTTTGTTGTCTTTCCCATTATCACACCTCACTGTTATTTCACGTTTCTAATAGTATTATTTTATTATAATCTCCAGTTAGTACACTTATTATCATTCTCAATTATTGAAATGCTTGCACGTGTCGTCCGGCTTGTGGGTTTTCTTGTCGTGCATACATATCCCGACATCCTCTTCATCGCCGACCTCCTGAAAAAAGTTTCTGCAATCATCACAGATTCGTTCCGTCTTCCAGTCGATCACATCTTCTATCGTCGGTTGTTTTTTTATTTTCTCTTTTTGCATTTCCATTACGCCGCGGGCTGTCATTCCCGCTCCTTCCTGTATTCAGCCAGTTCCTTCAGCCATTCCGCGAGCTGTCGATGTTCATTTGCACACTTTAAGTTTTGTTTTCTTTGTTCAACTGTAATGCCAGACCATAAACAATGGCGTGCGACTTCTTCACAATGCCGTATCGCTTCTTCCAAAGTCATTTCCGCTCCTTCCTGTAGGCTTGCCAATAAATACCAATACCTTCATTATGTAACATACAATTGTATGTTTCAATGGTTCTTTCATTGATTATTTTGTCAACAATATCCCACATCGGTTTGTATCCGTCATACTCTACCCACACCGGCTTCCCTTCCATCTGCTTGAGTTTTTCCCAAGTCAAGGCAGGATTTGCCTGCTGTTCTTTCCAAAAAGTGCGGAGCGCAGTCAAATCATCTTTGTCATCCTTGTAGGCTTTCAAGTAGTGGAGCGCATCACTATTCCGCTTTATAATGCAATTATTTCCAAGATGGTATGCACATTCATAACATTTATCATTGCATTGTTCAAAAGCCTTTATCACCTCATCAAGTGTCTTCATTCATCCTCCCATCTCCGTATAATGATTCCATGGCATTTGAGATTGTCTGTAGCTTTCCTCCCAATGTCTGGCCACCTCATCATCATGTTTTGCTTGCGCATACCCTTGCTCATATGCTTGTTTTATTTTTTTCTTTTCTTCAGCAAGACAATGTTCTTCATAGGCTTGCCATTTTAAGTGTTCATGGTACTCCTTCAGATAATAGAGTGCATCGGCTCCGTAACCTGGTTCAACTTCAAGAGGTGAAATAACAATCCTTCCATCTCCAAAGCAATCTTCAAATACCTTTATCACTTCATCCAGCGTCTTCATCGGTCACACCTCACATACCCGAGCGTTTCCAGTTCCTTTTCCTGACGGCCGTACAGGTCAGGATCGTACTGCTCAAAAGTACTAATCGCATTGATGATTTTCAGCAGTTCCGATTTCGTCTCCAGGATGCAGCCCATCTCATACAGCTTGACACAGGCGCGCAGTCCTTTTACGATTTCTTTGTCTTTCAGTTCGCCGTTAACTCTGTCGTAATATTTCATTTCTTTTCCTTCTTCCATGCCGTCGGCAGCTTCATCCAGGCTAAGCCTTCCAGTTCCGTGCCGCCGTCCAGATAACAGCCATCATCGCAGCAGTACGTATCGAGCCACACATATTTACCGTCGGACACAAGAATTTCTTCACCGTCATCCGGCAGCGGACAATCCACGATGTAGTCCCAATCCGGGTATTCTTCCTTTTCCTCCGCTGTCATCTCCCGCATTTCGAAAGGAATCCACTGTGGCTCCGGGTCTGCGGATGGTATTCTAAGCAAAATACTAACTATTTGATGCCTCGTGTCCTCGGAGCATTTATTGAGTCCGATATACTGTTCGATTTCCTGAATTGCTTCGTTACGACTAATCAGATCATCGCTCATTATTCCACCTCCGGATAATAATTGTGATATAGACCGTCAATGCTCAAGCAGTCCCACGTGAATTTTCTATTGCTCATTTTTCTCCCCTGTCTTCCGCTCTAATAAAGATTCGTTTATCCATTTGGCATGACGGTCTATTTCGAGGAAGTTGACCGCATTTTCTATAGTGACATGGAAGATGTTATCCATCTGCTCGTCAGAAATGACGATACGTTGGTTAATCGTTTTCAACCATCGAATCGTTTCTTCGATTGACATCCCTTTGTTACTCATTTATCCTCCGCCATTTTACACAACCAGTACATAAAAGCACAGCCGATAAAAAACCCCTTCAATACTTCGTAGTTCACACTCATTCCCACTCCAATCTCGCGCTATTCTGCTAACTGTAATTCGTTAGTATTCCCGATACGGATGACATTATATCCACCGCATTTACCTTTGTGTAACCAAGCACTTGCAACAGCACTTTTATGCTGCCCAAGAAAATAACAAGCATCCCCTTCTGAATAAAATCCTCATTCCAAACATTACTGATTAACTCGACCTCTACCGTCCGCTCATTGGCAGGGACATTAATGTCCTTAGCGCCCATCGCCCGGTTCCACGCCTTGACTGCTTCTTCAGCTTCCGGATAATAATCTGTTCGGATTTTGCAATCATCACAAATGACGATATAGACACGTCCGCCGGTTATTTCAGTGCTTTCGAAAATCCCCAACAATGCTTTTCCTCCGCATCGGCACGGCACTCGTTTTGTTTCTGGGTATTCAGGCATAGTCATCTCCTATCTCCGCTCCACAGTTTGGACACGCCACCCATTGTTTGCATTTTTCTGTAATACCAGTATTGTACAAATCAGAGTCTTTACCACAAATATGAAGACCATGTCCGCATTCAGAGCAGAGAAAAAAGTGGGCCCCACCTGGTGTCGTATCATAACCAATAAGTTCTATCCATTTTCCTTTTTTTTTGGCTTTTTGATCCCGACATTTTCGTACCCATCGCACGGTTCCAGGCTCCGACCGCAGCCTCCCGACTGTGATGTACAGCGGTTTTCAGTCCGCACCCGGTACACACCACCATGAACTGCGATTTATCCCCGAACAGATTGACAACTTTGACATTTCCGCCGCAGCCGCACTGATCAAGTTTCATTTCTTCACTCATTTAGCCC
The DNA here is from genome assembly GCA_017432685.1 of Flexilinea sp. Lineage (GTDB taxonomy): Bacteria > Chloroflexota > Anaerolineae > Anaerolineales > Anaerolineaceae > Flexilinea. Next base: position 98,111 of record JAFRIR010000042.1, read on the forward strand.
TCCCGACTTCCTTTCAATTCCTTCAAATAATGAATCACATCGTCATCTATACAGGAACCTCGCAAGCAAACGAGAACGCCTCTATCCTCGTCCTCGAAAGGGCAGCTCATGCAGCTTCGGTTGGATGACAGGTCAGTGAATTCTTCAATAGTTTCTTTAAGTGATTTCATCTCACTCCTCCTCAAAATGACACTCGTCAAAATCACAGCCTTCTTCGATTGTTCCGTCCTCATGGCGAATCAGCCAATGGTCGCCGTCGTAGTCCTCATCAGCCCATTCGAAGGTGATTTCGCAGCCGGGGTTATCCTCAAATATTTTCCTGACGATCGGTTCCGGCCAGCACCACGCAGTGTCGAAACACACGTATTCAGGTTCGTTATGTTCCTGGTCGAAGGTAGAATCACAGGCATTCCACTTTGTCCCCCAGTTGGCATTACTCCAGTCATACCAATCGTAATAGCCGTATTTTTCATAGGCTTCAATATATTTTTCACCCCGGCGATAAAATTCATCCGACTTTTCAAGACATCGTTTTTTCCAAGCTGGGCGAAATCTCTTAACTCCGTCTTCGTCTCTGTTGGTCTTATACCAGTAAATACACGCTTCTTTATCGCTGTCGCAGGCAAGATCCGGATCCTCATAAATTTCCGGCCGCGGTATCACCAAATTGAAATCAAATGTCCGGCATCCATTGTCATCTCTCCCGATATACTTCCTTAGTACATCCGCAGGCGCTTCCAGTTTGCAAGTTGTCCAGTTAGGCATTTTTGACCTCCAATTCCAATCCAAGTTTTTTTGCAATAAATTTCAGCCAATATATCTGCTTATCCTTCGGGTACAGGGAAAGCGCATGCACTGTAGCCTTCACCACCAGCTCATAACTCTGGTGTCCTTCCCCCACCTTCCCGTGCGTGATGTGATAGGCATTTTTCTTATCGGTCATCTCGCTGATTGCCACGAAATACGCCAGCCCGGACTTATCCAGAATCTCGGCAGCCTTATCCCGTGTTTTATCAACTTTTCCGTAAAAATCAGGCGTTCGCATTGATCACTCCGTTCATGCCACCTCTCCGCTCGCTTTCCGTCAATTCGACATCCCATTTCCCGGCACGAAGATTTTCCCGTTCCGTCTCAAGCTTGCGCATCTCGATACGCAGTATATTCATTTTACTCTCAATAATTTGTACTTTTTTCGCCACTTCGACCATTGACTTGATGATGGACATACCGCCAATTCTGTACAGATCAGTTATCTGCTTTTTGCCTTCAGTATCGCTGATGCACGGATGCCAGGTGTATACATAGTCGATGAGCTTATAATCGCTGTTGGCAACTTCGAACCCAAGAAGCTTTTCAAATTCAGATTTCATCATTGCAGCACCCCCCGTTACAACCACTGATTGACAAAAAAGAACGTATCCCAGGACGGGAGGATCAACCGCCCATGCCACCAAAACAGGTCAGCGTCAGAATGAGATTTTCTGTAGAAATCAGCCATGTTCCACTGATTCTCAAACTCCTCATCGCTGTATCGTGTCAGCTTTCCCTCGACCGCACTTAATGGCTGCTCCCGCTCCGATTTTGTGAATTTCCTGAAAGGTTTGAACCATTCCCCGTTATAACTGAAACTTTCCATCCTGACCCCCTTAGGCTGCCAGAGCAGCCAGTTTCGCGTCACGGGCGGCGATTTTTCCGCGGATTTCGGCGATATCGTCAGCCTGCCAGGGAGTCTCCGGACCAACCTCAGCCATCGCCAGCTGATCTTCCAGGGTCAGCCACTGCCCATCATAAAAATCAAGTTCGTTGTAAGCCAGAATCTCGCTAATACTCATGTCAACCACCTTTCTGTGTCAGCCGTAATTTTTTTATCTCAACTATATATAATTATATTCAATTCTATGTATTCGTCAAGTCTATAATTTATTTATATTACATACATACATAAATAAATACCGCCCATATGAGCGGTACATATTCGATGATTGTTATTTATTTTTAGGCAGATATATAACTATTTTTCCTGGTATTTCGGGCATTTCGCGGCATCGAAATAAACATCCGTCGGTTTGGTCTCATACTTTTCGCAGGAACCTGCTGTGAAATCGCTTGCGTTCTTCCCGCTCCACAGCTTCCCGGCAAATTTGCAGGTCCGGCAGACCATCTGCTTCTGCTTTTCGTTCTGCCTGTCCGCGGCAGCCGCCATCGCTTCATCCTCCGCATAGTACCGCAGCCATGCGCCCTTCCTGTTTTCCGGGAGACTGTTGAAGTATTCCTGCTGTTCTTTTGTCAGATCATCCCAGATTCTCTCCACGTATTTCTTTTCTTTTTCTGTCATATTTTCCTCCAATCGTTATTATATATTGTTCCAGTCGACTTCCGGCTTGACATACGGTTTTGTATCTTTCCCGACGATCATGAATACAATCTGCCCTTTGCCGGCCTTTCCTTCATTTCTGTTGAACGCAATCGGTTTCAGTTTGTAGCCGCGCTGCAGGATAATCTCAAACTCATCGCCGAATTGACTTTGCTCTTCTTTCCCGTCCCATAACGTCCCACTGCCGCTTAATATTCCGTGTGCGCTGAAAGGTTCGGCGTACACTCCCTTTGAGCCTTTCGGTACAAAGATTTTCATCTCGAAGGTATCTGTGAATCCGCTTTTTTGAACTGCGCTTGTCGACATGAAATTCGCAATGTCCATAATTTTGCCGTTGTTAATTGCTTTCGTCAGCTCAGTGATAACCTGTTCCGGGCTGACATGCTTTGCGTCTTCTCTGTTAAAACCGACCAATCTTGCAATGTGGCTGTTGGAAACACCGCGCCGAACCCACATGTCTTCCGTGATTTCAGACTTTTCCAATGCGTCTGTCAGATAATTGATCCTGTCGACATTCGCGTCATCAATATCAATCGGGTTGACTGCTCCGCCTAACATCTTGTTTATATAGTCATAATAATCCCCGGTATAGTCATACGCTGCTATCTGCTCATCCTCAGAAATTTTCGCCCACCATTTTTCGGTATCGCCGCGCAGCAAATCATCAATCATCAACTTTTGATCATGGTTCGCATAAATCGCCTGATCCATCCGCTCCTGGCTGTAGTTCTCACTGTACGGCCCTGTGTTCTGCCGGTCTCCCTGTTTCCTTGCAGCCGCCCGCTCGATTTCGCCCATCCGCTGTTCAGCGTATTTCTGCCGGGCTTCCTGCAGCTCCCGCTGATAATCGGGGTTGCTGCTGTACCCTTCTCCGTATTTCTGCTGAAGTTTGTCGAGCTTCTTTCCAAATCTGTATCTTGCGCTTCCGCCCATGGTTCCACCTCTTTAAACGAAAAGAAGACAGAACTTTTGGCAGCTCTGTCTTCTTAGGATCTCGCTATCTTTATTATATCAAATATCCTATCAGGCAGAGCTATATAGATCATCAGAATTAGCTCATATATGCGATTTATCGGGGTTTTTCCTCCTTCCCCTTACAACTTTACCCCCCAACAGGAAAACCGCCAAATTCGCAATCCTGTGCGCAAATTCAGCGGTTCTCTCTGGCGCTGTCCTATCCGGCGATTGGATTCAGTCCGCAGGTATAGGCATGGTTCTTTGCGAACCTGTCCGCCAGTGCAAAAATGCGAACTCTTTCGCTTTTGTACGCCGGGAAAACACACTTTTGATCATTCACGATGAAATAATCGTCGATGGCATCCGCGGCAATGGTATTCACGCCGTCGCTGATATAGAAATTGACCATATAGCGATCGAAGTTGTCATTGACGATAAAACGGGCATCTCCCATACCTTTAATGATTTCCCGTGCGGTTTTGACCATTGTGTTATACATTGTCAGCCTCCTTTAGTGTGTCGTTACGAATGATGGATGATGGTGTCTATAACCTGATACAGTGCGTACAATGCAACCAGGGAAGCAAATGCGCCGATGATTTCTGAAATAATATGCAACATGACAACCCCCTTTTTTATGTCAAACGTTTTTTGCTCTCAACTATATATAATTATATCCAGTTTTATTTATTTGTCAATACGCTATATTGTTTATATTATTTAACAATTAAAAAAAATAATCCGGCTCATCACCGGATTACTGATCACCGCCCTTAGTAAAGGTTTTCTGCGAACCGTCGGATAAACTCCGAAACAGACATCCCTTCTTCCGAAGCTTTCCGCTTCAGGTTCTCCCTTGCCCTCGGGCTCAGGGTCATCGTCACCAGTATTCGTTTTGTATCATAATCCTTCATGGTAAAGATCTCATCCTTCTTTTCGGGACAGTTGGTCTGTACCCAGCTTCTTGCTTTGTTGTAATTCGCTTCTGACCAGATTTCGTACCCGTTCCCGGCTTTGGTTTCACCGTTTTCATAGACGGAAAAGGGTGAATCCTTCCCGCCAACGCCATACACGAAGAAATCCCCCGTCTGCCGTCTGTACAGTGTTTCTGTCCAGTCTTCATCAGGGTTCTCCCCGTACACCTGCCCGAAAGTCTTCTGCACCGTCACCAGCGGTGTAGACTTTTCGATATCATAAAATTTCTTATCAGCTCTTTTGCCCATTTTTTACCTCATTTCTAAAAATAATATTGACAACCGATCTATTTTTGATAAAATATCTTTACAATCTGATATGTTGTTCTCAGTATTGTATGTCGGTTCCTTTCTGTGTTTTTTTGTTCTCAACTAACTGAAACCTCAGCCTCCGACGGAAACAGTCCCGGTTTCGGGGCTGTTTTTCTTTTCGTAGATCCTCGCAAGTTCCGTTAGTTTTCTGACGGCAACTTTTAACTCCCTTTGGCTTTCAGGAAAATTTTTATCACAGTAAAAATAGAATTCGCTGTAATCCCCGATTTTTTCTTTGATACCATTTTCCTGATACCAGCGGAGAAACTTCTTCCGGACGGTACGTTCATTCTCCTGGACACCCTGCCGGCTCTGTCCCAGCTTTTCTCCGATTCTGCCGTAAGACTGATAATTCCCTCTCATGGCGAGAATCACCTGGTTTTTGTATGTACCGAATACATCTTCCTGTAAGCTTGTGATTACCGTATTGACATCGGTAACATTGATCCGGTTTTCAACAGTAAGGTTATTTTCATACCAGTCTGTCAGAAATTCCTGCAGTCTTTCCAGTTTTCCATGTTTGAAGAACTTCAATTGCATCAAATCTTCATCGGAATACTTCTTTAAATCTGCAATGGTGTTGATGTTGTTCACCATCAGCCGATTCAGCAGCCTGGCTTCCTTTATGTTGTTCGTTTCGATATCTGCCAGCCTGATATCCTCCGGGATTTCGTAGAAGTCGAGCATTTCTCTAACTTCCATTCGGCCTCCTTCCCTAATTTTGTCAATAATTTTATGTATTATAATTGCACTTTTATATATACGTCAAGCTATTCAATTATTTATATGATTAACTTGAGACAAAAAAAGAGCGCAACCCACCAATACGCTCCCGTGCTCTAAAACTTTTCCAGTTCGACGATCTTCCCGTTTTCCAGTTTGTACCGCGGTGTCTTCTGCAAATTCACAAACTTTATCTTTCCACCTTCGATTGTCAGGGTGATGATTCCCCAGGGCCGCTGTGTTTCGCGAATCTCGGCTAAACATCCCATAACATACTCCAATCCTTCCTGATCAGTCATTAAATTATCATCTCTCCTTCCGGCACGCCATAGTATCGTTGTATCTCAGTAACCGCTTCCTCGTATCCGTAACAGACAACCGCCTTGTAGCCGACACTGTTGAAGTAATCCAGCCAGTCCTTCTGTTCTGCTGTCGGTTTGTTTTTGTGGTCGGGGCGTTTCATCTCGATGTACATCCCATGATAACCGTTCATCGGAACAGGAAGGCATAAATCGGAAACCCCGGCTTTCACGCCTTCTGCCTTGAATCGCTTTGCTTCCGTAATCGTTCTCCGGCCACCGTTCCCAATATGGAAAATTCGGTCGGAATGTGGCAGCCGCCATGACTGAAATGCGCAGTATGTCACGACAGCCTGCTGCTCCAGCGATTCACTCCAGATTTTCCGTTTCATTGCTTATTTTTCCTTTATTTTCTCCAGCTAGTATTATATCAGAAATTTGTGCAATGAATTGACTTGCAGCGGAAACGTTGATTTCGGACATTTCATTAAATTTCTTGAATGTTTTGTGATAATACTCCTCGCATCTGGCAATCATCTCATCCGACCGCTGAATGGCTCTGGCGACTTCCTGTTCATCGGCTGTGATCACGTCCGAAACGTGCCGGATATCCTTCATAAGGGCCGTCAGGAAGTTCATGTAGTTTCTGCTCGTCCGACGCATCCAGTCAATAGCAATGATCCACATAAAAGCGTTGATTACTGAAAATATAATATAAATTGTCTTATCTGCCATGTACCTGATCCTTTACATGCTGTTCCACTTCTTTGAAATTATTTGCTTTCTGCGTCCCTGGATTGAATATGATTTTCTGCTTCTGATACAGTTCCGACAGTATATTGAAATACACTTCGAACTGCGGTTTATATACCAGGAGCTTTTTGTACAGATATGGAGTCCCGAGCAAATCAGCGGCGTCTTCCATGGCTGAAATGTACCCCCGCATCCGGTCAAGTTCTTCCACCGTGCCGATGGTGACATACTCTTCTGCAATAGCACCCGCAATCAAACGGTTGGAAAACTCTGCGTTTTCGACAAACTTATCCGCCAGCATTTTTCCTAATTGTTTCTTTGTTTTTCTCATCATATATTTTTACTCCTGTTTTATTTATTGAGTACCCGAATCACCTGGAGCAGCTCCTGACGGGCCTGAATCAGCCGCCGGACGACAGATTCTTTACTGTGGACAGGGTCGGTACAGATGTAGCCGTACCAACCCTTCTCCATGCGCTCCTTGTCATCCCACGTACTCATGCTTTCGTTTGCGCCATCGATCAGCATCCTGGCTAATTGCATGTGTTTCGTTACATCTTCTTTCATATCAAATCAGCCCTTCAAATGCGATATTGTCCTTTTCCTTGCCCTTCAGCTTTTTCCGGGTGGACAGCGCGGTATATACCAGCTCACGAATCGTGTCATGAAGGTCACTCTTTTCCACACCGTCCACGGATATACTCAGCACCCCATTTTTATCAATACTCACATATACATCCATCACCAAACTCCACATCATCTTTGTTGATAAATTTGACTTCCCCTTCTGTCGGTTCCCATTTGCGAACGGCAACATGCTTGAGGGGAATACAAACATACGAATCATCGTTCCTGATAACAACTCCATACCGATGATTGGTATTTCTTTCCACCAACACCATAAGGTTTTTCAGGTTCTCAGAGAATGAGATATTACAGACATAGACAAAGGGTTTTTTCTTTGGATCCGCGTCTTCTGCCTTTGTTTCCATCGCTGCGAAAATTTTCTTTGTAACATCGCAATAGCTCATAGGGATCTGAATCGCTTTTCCGCTTCCCCGCAGAATGATTTTTGTGTTCCCGGCGAGGATGCCTTCTGCCTGAATCACTGCGATATCTGCCAGGGAAATCATTATCGGATTCTCGTTCCCGTCCTGCTTTGTGGTCAGCTTGACAAACCTACCTGCAAATTGATTCGGTAAATAACATTCCGCATACGGCGGCATTACACCGCCGTATTTCGTCACTGATTCCTGCATATCAATCTCCATTTTTCAGCAGATATTTATTGCTGACCACTTTCATGGACAGCGGACCGCTGATCAGCGGGCAAAACACAGGTTCCGTCGGACGGATGACAATACCTTCCTTCTTTCCACCGTTCGGATATTCCCCATCGGCCCGCGCCAGCAGTGCATCCACTGTGGGATATTTGGACGGTAAATCGTTGCCGACTTCTTCGATGGGAACGGTGGTCATTCCCAATGCATCGCACACATTCTGCATTTCTTTCAGCCCGACACGCTTTCCGTTTACACGAACGGTGAATACGTACCATTCCGGCTTTTGCAGGCGCAGACGGTTCTTCTGGATGCCGGGTGCGCACAGTTCCCCCTGAATCGTCAGGGTGTTGATATTGTTGTTTTCCACAAACCGCTCCATCTTTTCTTTGTAGCCTCGTTCTTTCACGAGCTTATAGAATGAACTGCTGTCATCGTCCTTGTATTCGTAATTGTGTCCGCAGACATGGAACCCGTTTTCACCAATACTGACAGAATGGGAGGATCCGTCCATTTTCGTGCTGATGTAATATTCCAGCCCCGCAAATGCCTGAATCAGACCTTCTTCTGTCTGCACTCTGGTCTCGTCTGTATGGGGGACATCGTAAGGCAGCGTCCCGATTACCGTTCCGCCGGTGGTCGCCATTTCTTCTATCTCCCATTTCTTCACGCCGAGCAGTTCGGTCACATCATCACCGATGTTGTATCCGTGCATCTGCGCATCATACAGCTCAGGGAATGAACTGATAGGGAGCAGAAGCCCTTGTGAAATTTCGCCGCGAAATTTTTGGGTCCGGAGCCGAAATCCTTCGCCCATGAAATCGGTCTTCTTGTAGCTGGAAGACCGCAGGAATTCAAACTCCGGCCGCACCGGCAGGAATGAATCGATCTCAAAATAGACCGCGTCATCCCCTTCGGTAAACTGTCCCTTGTTGACCACACATGACCATCCCAGGACATGAGCTTTTTCAATTCGGTCAGCCCCTTCGATTGGTTCGATTTTCCAGATTTTCTGAATACTTGCTAATTTTCTTGACATAACAGCTCCTTTACAAACTCATAATCTTCTCTGACGGTATATTGTGTTCCGTCCACGACATCGATTTGTGTTGCCAATGATCCGGGAACGGGCATTGTCGTAAAAACACCTTCGATAGTGTCCCGGTTAATTAGAATTTCGCCGCCGTCGGCAGCGTCGTGCAACTCGATCCATTTACTCATTATTCTTTCTCCTGTACTCCTTTGTTAGTTTTTTTCTTTCAGTCTGCATTGCTCGTTTCCACGCATCATTCAGACCATTCATTACGTGCTTATTCGGCGGGCAGCTGATATACGTTTTCCAGCCGCAGGGAATTTTGTACGTGAACGCATACGGATATCCCGTCAGGCTCAGCAGCCAATTGACAAGCCGGATGATCACAACTGCTCCTTCAGTATTTCCGCTAATTGATTTTTTACTTCGGCACGCACTTTCTTATCCAGTTCGTCTCTTTCTTTTTCACTCAAATTTCCATAAAAAACATGGATACCTTCGTGCCCAAGGCCAGGGTAATCACGGTACAATTGTTCTTCAGCTAAAGAACTTGTTATCATAAGTGCATTTTGAAAAGAATCAAATTTTCTCATATCTTTCGCAGGGAGGATTTTTGATAACTCCACTACCGCGCGAGGATATACTTCTTTGAGCAGACGGATAGCCGCTCCAACTTTCACATATTCTTCCATTGTGCGTTCTTTTCTGCTAATCATTATTCCCGCTCCTTCCTGTAGGCTTGCCATGAATATGTTTCATAATTTTTTACTTCGACTTCAGAAAAATAACGTTTAGGGAATTTATATTTTGTACTTTCAGATTCGTCGTCATCAGACCTTCCGCAAACTATCACATGTTCCCCAAACTCATCATTCCAAAATCTGAGAACTAAATACCATCCTGCCCATTGGTGGAAACTGTTACCGCTTTCACACCAAATTGGCTTTCCTGTCATTTCTTTGAGTTCTTCCCAGCTAAGAGCGGGATTGTATTCCGTCAGCCCCGGCATAAATGCAGCTGTTGCCTTGTTCCTGTTTGCAATGTCCGCCTTGTATTCTTTCAGGTGATTCAGAGCATCGGCTTTGATTGCATTGCTTTCCGGATCACAGCAATGAATATATGGACATTCCGCCGGACAGTTACCTAACTTATCCGCGGGTTTCAGACAGCATTCCAGTCCTTTTATGGTATCGTCGAGATTTTTCACTATCGCTCCTTTATGTTATATATTATATAGCATTATTATTTATCTGTCAATATTATATAATACTTACTATTTGCTCATTGAGATAATAGCAGCAATTCCGCCGAGAAAAAAACAGATAAAGACCAAAGCGATGATCTTCTCCACCGGAGTCACAACAATTACCGATTCGCTTAATAACCAATCCATACAGTCACCTTCTCCACCAAACATCAAACACAAGGATGATAAAGGCAATCAGCATCCCGATTCCTACCACATTCCGTATGATAATGTCCGTTTCAGAAACATACATCCACATATCAGTACCCTCTTACTGCAAAAATAACCGCCGCTGTCACAACAAGCACTAATAAAGCGGCTCGCCCGGACCATTTATCGCGTTTTCCGTCATCCCAACCATATATATAGCCCATAAAAAGCATTCCGAAAACAAAAATGAAATCAGTCCAGTCCCGAATCATCAGTATTAATCCTCAATATAATCTATCGCCGCATAGATATCCGCGGGAATGTTCCCCGCCCACACATAACTGTTTTTCAGGATGTACTCGTTATATGTAGCCGCCGTCCGGTTTGCCCGCATCTTTGCCTGTTCAGACCAACTGCGCTTTTCTGCGGTGTCTGCGTCCTTATACTGCTGATAGGTCAGGATGTCGAAATTCCAGGATGAGATCATCGCCCGGCAGCTGTCCTCTACGGTTTTCCGCTGCTCATAGGTGATCTCATCAGTTTTGTGCATCGAATATTGGTATTGATTCCATATCTCCCGCCCCTGGGGAGTGCATCCGAAAAAGATAAGCCCTGCAAACAGGGCTGTGATCAACATAATTCCCAATATGGATAAAAACTTCTCCATCGGTTTATTCTCCCTTCTCAGTGGTTTTCAGCAAACCATCAATCTCAAACAATACGTCTGAATAGAGGTAACTCCCACACCATTCATAGTAGTTACCCTGTATATCAAAGAAAAAGATCCCATCGGGATTATCGCCATATGCCCCGTCAACATCCGGCAACCAGCGGTTATAAACATTGTATTTTCCATCATTCAACCGTTCATAATATTCACTATCGGGCGTCAGATAATTCCTCAGTGATGATACCTTTCCGTCTACAACGAAATTCCCTATGACTGTCCCCATCGGAGAAAACAGCAGGATATACCCCATCGGCTTCGCGACAGGACAGATCAGCGCATTGGCTTTTTCCCGCTGACCATTGACCCAATACGTTCGGCGGATGAGGTTGTAGCGTTCCAGGGAATATTCCACATCATTCGGCGTTGGCTGATTCTGCGACAATTTGTCCCCCGTCCTCATCTGATTCACGACGTCGCCCCTGGTATCGCTCACCTGTCCGCCTGATTCTTCATCGCATCCAGCAATGAATAGGGAAAACATCAGAATTGTTATTAGAATTATTACGCAATGTTTCATCGTATTTTCTCCATTTAGTACAATATAGGGCAACTCATTCGTTGCCCTTTTCATCGTCCGCATACTTATCCAGCTTCATTCTGGCCCGTTCCATCTTATCCTTCGGCACTGCTTTGTTTCTGTCAATGGAGTTCTGCACAACGTTCTTCAGTGTTGCGATGGCGGCCTGACCGTGCTGCGGAACAGCATCATTCAGATAGTGGTCTGCAATCACCGCCACCGATGACAGATAGGTCAGGAAGGTGTTTCTTCCTGAAAAGGAGTACCCGCCTTTGTTCGGCAGCTCAATTACCAGTGAATAATGCAGCCCCGATTTATCCAGCATTCCGTATGCCTTTTCGATCAGTTCCTGTGTTGTGTCTTTGTCTTTGCTCATGATTACACTCCCTGTTATATATTTTTTCTGTACTCATGATTATTTATTCGTCAATATAATTATTTATTTTAAAGGGTGAGAAAAATTATTGCTTTCCACCCTGCTCCAACGCTTCCTTCAGCCCGCCCAGTGTCTTCTGTGACTCCTCGCTGATCTGTGTCTGGTTCTGCTCTATCGTGTAATTGACAACGCTGAGGATGTCCTGGATGACCTTATCCCGCCCTAGCTGTGGGATGGTGTTCTGCATAAAGGCATCGATCATCGTCCCGATGAGCCCCAGTCCCGAGTTGTAGGTGATCCGTGAATAGACCATCGTGTTGTTATCGCTTGCGGTGTGACACACAAGCATGAATTTGTCTGCATCTTCCGCAATTTTCTCAACAATTTCTTTATATTTTTCATCAATTTCCATAATTTTCTCCTTATAGATTATTTCTGTTCAAAACATTGGCAGCTGTATATATTTCGGCGGTGGGTTATAATGATCATCCACGCAATACAGGGCTTCTACTCTTTTCAACGAATTACTGGCAGCAGCCATTGTTGATATTTTTTCACCACTCCAAACCAACCCTCCTAATTTGTAGCTGCTGAAATAAACAGGATACGGCTGAGCCACCGCCCATCCATAAAACGCTCCAAAATCAAAATTTATGCCATAATCTGGATTTCGGTCACTCGTATTCTGGTAGGGAATATCGCAATAAACCACATCACCGTCCTGATACTTATAATCACGATAATCCATACAGGTCATTTCCAATGTAGTGATCCGTTCGAGCTGTTGGAGCCGTTCGAGCCGTTCGAGCTGTTCGAGACGTTGGAGCCGTTCGAGACGTTGGAGTTGTTGGAGCTGTTGAAGTTCGTATCTTTCACTCTTATGCGCTTTTGTGTAATAGCTCAGGAATTTCCGCCGTTCGGAAAAATGTGCTGCATCACACGGCAAATCACATTTCAGGTTGTGAAATCCAGAAATCGGTGTGTTATGAAACACCCATTCATGCCCAGCTCGCTTCATCGGTTCAACATTCTTACTAAACATATAAGTCCGACCGTCATTTCCGAAACTCCAGATCCACTTTACATAACCGTCGGTATCCTTCTTTGCAAAGAACTCCTCCCGGCTGATAAACTCCGGCACGAACTGTTCATAGCTGTATTTTCCGGCTATCGCGCCCCGGATCAACGGAATCAGTAGAGGATTGATGTCGTTATACAAAACCTGTTTCCACTTTCGCGACAGCAGCGCGCAATGACTGATGGCAAACCCGCCTCCGAAGAGATCAACAAGGCGGTTTCCAGCTGGCAGGTGTGCGATAATGTCATCCGCTATAGCTGACTTACTGCCTTGATAAGGAATACCATACATAGCCATTGTGAATTCACACCCTAAATAATTTCATCCATCATTTCCGCGGCCATCTCCATCAGCATCTGCGCACAGCGCGAATCAGGGGATTCGGCGGCGTTGCTTTGCAGCATTGGACATTCCACACAATTTATTTCAGAGCAGCAACGCAGGGCGTGAACGACATCCGGCCACTGCATTTCAGTTTCGGGGTCGACATCCGGTTCCGCTTCACTTTCGTCCGGCATCACCGCGGCTTTTGCATAAATTTCTCTCAGCTGCTCCACGCTCTTGTTGATCAGCTCATGATTCGGCTGTTTGTCGTTCAGTTCGATGGTCCGTTCCAGGGTCGTCCGCATATCCTCATGAACTGTGCAGCCATTGCCTTCCACATATTCGTTCATAATGGATTCTGACACCGCCACCAGGAAACCGAGCATGGTCTTGTAGTCTTTCGGCTTGTACCGCCACTGGATACCTTCCCCATCCGAATAATCGTATTGTGCAGCAAAGAACCCTTTCGGCTCAGCGTTCAGCAGGTCAGCAACAAGGTCAATGGTTTTCATCAAACTCTGCCTTCTTTCGTTCGTACAACGCTTTGATCCGCTCAGGGTCGTCCGTGATAATATCGAACTTGTCGGATGTATAGCCGGGACGGACATCCTCTGTATACTCGATATAGATCTTTTTGGGATGTACCGGCGGGGTGTACGGGAAGGTGATCGGTGCGAGGGGAATCTTGTTAGTGCTGTACCATGTGATCCCGCCGTCGTCTGATACAATGAATTCATCCCCGTCTGTAGCAATGCCGTTTTCACCCCTGAAAACGCTATAGCATCGGTTATTCTGATTTTTTGAAGCCTCGGTTCCCCATTCGGATTTCTCCCCCGTCAGTGGAAGGATCGGTTTCCAGCGCAGCAGCCTTTCCAGGATGGTCAGCGCATATTCGGCGGTGAATCCTGTGTGACTCTGTTCTGCGAAGGTCGCAACGATATCCAGGATTTGCTGATTCATCCGTTCCTGCAGCCCGTCATCGTCCTTACCGAGCAGTTCCAACTCCCGCTTTGCATAATTGACAATATCGCTCATATAAGCCTCAGTACATATTTCAGAGTTAATATAACAATCAGGAAACCGGACATAAAAAAACCGTACAGAAAGCCATTCTGTCCTTTATCCCAACGTCCGCCGATATAGGCGAAAATACCGAACAGTACAATTTTGAGAAAATCAGTTATTGACATGATTGCACCTCCGTCAGTTCGGTTGCTGCAATAATGATTCAAATGTCTCATGAATCACAAGCGGGTATTCGCCCATCATCAGGATGGCATGATCCTGATACAGCTGCGGACTTTTGGTGATGTAGTCTACCCTGTCCATATTGACGAGAACAGGCTCGCCGTTTTCTTTCTTGTGGTAAATCGCAAAATTCATATTCTTTTTCTCCTTAGCTCCAGATGATCTCAGTATTACATTTTGTACAGACGTCAAAGCCCATGATGACTTCCGCTCCGCAGTTCCCGCAGTGGTAGGTCACTTTGGCTTTCTGCGGTTTGTTGTTATCGTTCCAATCCAGAATGGCAGTATCGATGTGTATGTATGCATTTGAGCGGTTATTGCAGTGTTCACATTTTAAATAGTACGGTCTCAGCTTATCTTCATCACCGCGGTAGAGAAGTGCTTTTCCGCCGCAGTTCTTGCATGAAAGGATTTTGATTCTCTCTTCCATATCAGACTCCGGTTCTTATGTGAAATGAGACCGACGGCTCCCCGATTTTCCTTGCAGCCAGGATTTCAGGGTGAGTTTCTGCATATCCTGACAGCAGTTTCTTATCCCAGGTTTCCTTGCCTTTGTTGTAAACCGCTGTGATGTAATCGGTCTTTACTGATGCGCCAAGGGAAAGCACTTCTTTATTGACGTCGTTTTCCAGATTTTCCAGCATCTCCGTTAATTCGGCGGTCTCGCTTTTGAATTTGATCTCCGCTTCTTTGTAGCGCAGCCGCAAATCAGCAATCAGGTTCAGCTTTTCGGTCAGTGTGATTTTCAAACTCTCATCATCCATCAGTCAACCTCCTGCCGGTAATACCGGTATTCGTCCAGATTTTTCCGATAAATCCAGCATTCGACCCCGCTGCATGTGGTGGCATAGATCACATCATCGTTTCCGTTTCCAAGCGTCGGCACCCTGTAAATCGTCAGCCATTCTCCCACATCACCGTGTACCCAATAGACGGGCTTATCCTGCATCCGCCGAAGCTCTTCCCAGGTCATCGGGACGTTCAGTTCTTCGTTAGGCGAATCGGTCAATTCCATTACTTCTCGAAGGACTTTCAGGTAGTGCAGCGCATCGGTTTCGTATTCCACACCGTCTTTTGTGTAGCACTGAATAAATGCCTTTCGCCGCTGAAATTCAGCGATCACTTCATCCAATGTTTTGAATGTGTTCATAGATTGTGATAAACTCCGCACGGTTTAAACTCAGGACAGAAATTTTCATCCATGTGGCACTGGGGAACAAGCAAGCTGTTCCAGACATCAAAATCAATTTCCAGGATTTCTTTTTTGATGGCATACATGATATCCCGTGTCACTCTGTCTGCCTTCATGCACATGCGCTTCCTTGCCATGAAGATCAGTTCCTGCGCATTGATATCCATGATGTGGGTGACAGGCGCGTCCTGGCGTTCCGCTCCGCGGTCTGCGTTCCTGCGCTGGCTCTGTACATAGTGCTCAACCCCGTATTTGTGCCTTACAAAATGTACGCTGTTGCAATAAGGGATATTCTCCATCTGGATCGTGAACATCAGTGTCCGAATCGGGGAATGTTCTGCTCTCAGGATTTTTCGCTTCCATTCGACCGACGGCTCTTTCGGCGCGTCAAACTTCCCCTGTGTAGCTCGTGCCAGCAGCAGACAACGTTTCCAGTCCTCTTCTGTCGGGCAGCGCAGGATTTCAATTTTCCAGTTGTTCATCCTCTTCTCCGTCCATTTTACGTTTCAGCATTTCAGCAAATTCGTCCATGTCCTTCGCGAAATCCTTCGCATCCTCAGTACAGGCGTCTGAAATTACCTGCATCTTGCGCAAGATATCAATTCGGCCAATCACACGCCCAAGCTGGAAGATTTCCAATATACCGGGGGTTTCTTTGAAATTTTCCTTCATCAATAGATCGATGTTGTCAAACATCAAATCGGCTTTCAGTTTCTCCATATCAAGATCGTTCAGTTTATCCATAAATTTTATGCAGCTCCATGTTGTAAAAAAAAGAAGCCAGCCTGTGGCGCACTGGCTCTAAGTCCGAAAGTTTCATGTCTGAAAAATTACCGAAAGTCAGGATTTTTACTTCTTTTGATTTTCTCCAATTACTAAAAACCAAAGGCATCCTCCTTTCGATATTTCGTATTACCGCAGTAAAACCGTCAAGGGTACATCCCTAACGGACAGTTCTTGAAAAAAGAACACCGTGCCGGGGAACTCCACGGTGTTTTGAAAGGAAAACTGTATATTTTATGACCCATGTATTTTTTTATTTCCCGGTAAAACGCGAGGGTATGTCCCTCACGAACGTTCTCGCGGGCAGACCGCATGTGCCGGACGGTCTGCCCTTCCCATTTCTTCATGTCAGGAGGTCTTCAGCACATTCCGCTTGCCAGGTATCAACCGATGGTCGGCTGTTATTTTCCCCCGATGCCCGGATGGGCCGCATCGGTTCGACATTTAGAGAAGAAGTATGTAGTTATTGGTCAAACAATTTGTCACCCCGAAAAGGCTTGGAGAATTATTTCCATTTGACATTAGAAAAGTCAGACGTAATGTCTAAATCATTTGTAACGCGCGCGGAGAGTCATTCGCGCCCTTTCTCAAGTATTGTTTTGTCTCATCCGGTGAGATGGAATTTCTCCCACCCTGAGCCGCCATCAGGACTCGAACCTGAATCGTTCGATTACGAATCGAATGCTCTTGCCGATTGAGCTATGACGGCTTACGTATGGCTGCGATCCCCATACGGTGATTTTGTTTCAGTGTTAAAAAACAAGCTTCATTTGTAACGCGGCTGAGGGTCACGCCGCCCTTTCTAAAGTATTGTTTTTTTTGTCTCGCAGTAAAACGCAAGGGTATATCCCTTACGAACGTTCTTACAGTTCTTTATTGGCAGTTATTTCCACCGCCAACCATTCCAAAAAATAATCAGCAGCAGCGACCCGATTGTCAGGAATACGCCGATACAAATTGCCGACAGGAAATCACTCATCTTTTCCGCCGTCCGTTTCCCGTTCTTGTATGTTTTCTTGTATGTTTTCCTGTATCTTTTGTTCGTACCGATCACAGTAATGGCATAATGCCATCGTCTGTCCGCAATTTCGGCATTTCCCGTAATAGGCGCCATCATTATATTTTTCGAAGGAAACACAGGTCTCGCAGCGAACATTGAAAATGTCGTGGAGGATTTCGATAATCTCCGGCATCCTGGTTTGTAGTTTTTGATTGATCACCCCGCAACATCTCCTTCGAGCCATTGGCTGAACTGTTTTTCACAGCTCACTTGAATCCAGTCTTCTGCCTTACATTTCATCCGTCTGAATCCATCTCTTTTGAAAAATGGACATTGGAGACAGTTATACCCGGTCGCTTCTCTGGTAAACATTCGAAACGCCAGATCTTCTTTACTGATTCCGTCCAGCCACTGTTTTCGTTTCATCCGTCACTCCCAAAAGGACCGTCCGGCGGGAAAGGCAAGGAACCCCGCCATCAGGCCATTGTTGAATAGGAGACTTTTCAATGAAACACAAACAATATTCAATCGCTATACTTCGGTCGTCGCATCTTGCCTTATTGGACACTGCCATTTCGAGCAGATATCGCTGTTATTTAATTGTTTTTGTCAATCAAAATGGAATGTCAACATCATTTTCAGAAACAGTCAGCGGTTCTTTCCTTATTCCGCCGAGTTCGGATGCGTCGTGGTAGTTGCCGTTTTCGTCACGCCAGTCGTCTTCGATCCATTCATCAGGCTGATATCCGTAACCCCACTCGAACGCCATCCGCACCTCCGTTTCTGTTCTTATTGTATATAATTCTATTACATATTTATTTATTTGTCAAGCTATTTCGAGTTATCGAAATGGGTATTTCGAGCTATTTTTCATAATTATTGTTTTTCATTGTTATTTATTTCTGCATTGTTTCTCGCTTTCGTGTCAAATACCAGAACGGCATCCGCAATATTGTCATACCATTCCGTCGGCTCATACCCGCAGGCATCGCATTTGATATGATACGTGCATTCAATACCGAAATTCCACACGGGGTTGATCTCAAAATTCAGCCCGTCTTTCTTTCCGCATTTCGGACAGCCGAACATCCGCGGCCGCATCGCGTTTAGATAATTTCTGTCTAATCTGTGCCTGTGCCAGACATCTTTGGTTGGAATGAACATCATTTCTCCATAAACGCATACCGCAGCGCATCGTAGGCATCGCCGCCCTTTATCCTATGCGAAAGGATGGTTACAGCCGCATCACGATACAGCTTCCATTGGCAGTTGTTTCCTTTGGTATTGGAATACGGGCATGACAGGCAGTCGCGCCCGTTCAGGCAGCACTTCAGCCCTTCCAGGACTGTTTCCGCTTTAATGATTGCACTCATTTTTCTTCGGTTTCCTTCTGTTCCCACAAGTGGCAGAAATTACTTTCCAGCACCTTCTGTTTTTCGATTTTGATCCCGTTGGAGTACATCGGCACGACACAGAATCCAGCTTTGTAGTATTTGCATGTTCCGCAGCATTTATCCATCTTTTCCCCCTATTTGTGTTCCTGTTGGCTAAACTTTGCGCATTCCACTGTTACAGCACCCATATACCGGCTGCCGCGGTCAGCAGCACCGTACGGCATCACCGGTTCATTCAGCAGACCGTAACAGATCATCTGCACCACCCTTGCCCCGACAGGAATCCTGACCGTATGGATTCCGTCATTGCGAAATTCCAGTGTCAGCCGTCCGCAGAATCCGGCGTCTACCACCCCTGCCATCATGTGGTTGATGAACATCCGGCCGAGTGTAGACTTCGTGAAGATCTGCCCGCACACATCCACCGGCATTGTGACGTATTCCCGCGTCACGCCAAGGATCACATCATTGGGTTTCAATTCGATGTACCCTTCATCGGCGGAGCAGTCGCGCCAGTACGTCAAGTTGTACAAATCACGCTCTTTTTCCCCGGAAAATCCATACAGCACCGGGTTTTTGAGTTTGCTCGGCCGCTTGTAGTCTTTCCCGATGGTCAGGTCGATAGAATTCGGATTGATCTGTTTGCACAGGGTGTTCATATCTGTGTTTTCGCTCTTTCCGAAATCAAACATTTGATTCATTCGTTCGTGAATCTGGTAATCAACAAGTATCTGTGACATCTATCCCCCTTAAACCGCCGCCCGATAATTCAGTCCGATGGGCGGATATTTTTTCAGTTCATATTGCCCATCCTCAAACTTTTCCAGGCGTTTAATTTCCCGATCCATTTTCCTGATGATTTCAGCAGAGGTAAGGTCTTTCTGAAATCGGTCGCACACCATCTCCGGTCTCACAACCTTTCCGTTTACGCATTCATAATATCTGCCTTGTTTGCTGTAATACGTGACATGCCCGCAGTTCTGGCAGCACGCTAAATCTTTTCTCAATGTCATTCGTTGTCCCGTCCTTTGTTCAAATATTGTTCAACATCACCTTCTTCACCCGTTTCCTCATCCCCGAAATGGTATTTGCATACTTCCTGACAGAAGCTTTCAATTTCCGAATTCCACCTGGTTTCAGCCCCGGCACGTTTGAATACGAGACAAAAGCCGGAGATGCCATCGAAGAGGCTCCCGATGGTTTTCACGTTACCCATCTTTACAAACCGATGTGCAAGCCACTCCCAGAAAGGCAGGCAGATTGAATTACCGAGCGCCTTGTAGCGTTTGGAGTCGGTCGCTCCCGGGATGTCGGTCCATCCTGAAGGGAAGCCCTGGAGTCGTTCACATTCGACGGGCGTAAGTCGGCGGACAGCATTATGGGTGATTTTCTGGCAGGAAGCAGCCTGTTCTTCCTCGCCCTTTGAACTGACCACAATGGATTCACTCCCGCCGCCATACATTCCGCCGGATGCTCTCAGCGTTGTTCCTACTTCGTTGTCCGTCCATTTGTCATAAGCATCCATGGAATATGTCTCCACCACAAAAGGCATATTGTTCCCTCCCGTCCCATATTGAGCATTGACCGTCTGTGACACACCGTCTTCAAATTCTTTGCACCCGTGGTAGATCTGAGAATCGAACACGGCAGGACGGTCGATCGTATTCAGTGTGTAGCAAACGTCCTCCGTCCATCCCTTCCCGTTGCATCCGGCGGTTTCTGATCTGTCAATTGCATTTCCCTGTATGCAGATAACAGGATCACGATCTTCTTTGTAATCATTTGATTTCATGATGATTGGCTGATGCCCGTGTTCTTCCGCCCGTAACGTCCCCGATACGTCTCTGGAAACATTCATGACTTGACCGCCCTGATCATTCAGGCAGAAAACTGCATGATGATGAGTTGCGGTAATTGTGAATTGAGGGTCACCAGGCTCACCAACACCCATACCGGTTTTATCTCCATCTTTTGAATCCCTTAAAGCAATCATCATATTTATCGGGATAATGTCCTGCGTGTTGCCTGTCCTTCTATCGTACCCGCTCACCAGCGTCGGCGTGACTTGCTCGCCATAAATCGTTGTAGCTTCATCACACATCACGGTCGGGCCCATATGTGTAGCGGAAGTTCCTGTATTCGCAGTGAGCGTTGCTGTGACATCTCCCGTGATTACGCCATGATGCAGATCGCACCCTACTCCCTCGATTGGATAATCAGGGCTTCCGCCAGTTTCGGTGGGAGCACCTTCCCACGTTTCTCCGCCCGTTTTAATATCCCCGCACAAGCCTTCGGACTCAAGAAGTATTTCGTATGCGGATTTTCCTCTAAAATCTGCGATAAGCGCGATTCTTCTACGACGCTGTGGCGTCCCCATTTCGAGTACATCTCCCGTACGGCTGTCTCGGACGGTTTTTCCCCAGTATTGAGCGTCATGAGTACGCCAGCTAATCGACCAGTCGGAACCCAGCAGGATTCCTGATTTGGGCCACCCTTCTTCAGGTACAGGCACATCGGGAGTGTCCGGCTCAACGATCCTTGCAAATTCTGTGAGGACGGCTGAAAAGTCCCGTCCGTCGTTGGAGCTGAAGGCTCCGCAATTATGGACCACAATGTCATTTGCTGCATAAGTGTTATCCTCCAATACGCTTAGGTTGTATACATTGATTTTTTTTGTTTCTTTTCTGATTTCTTTTAGAGGCTGCCATACAATATCATCATCAACAAATCCCGGCGTGCTTGTGGCTGTCCCCGCCTTTGTTTTCGATGCAGAGACAATATAACATGGGTAATTAGCACGGATGATTCGTCCGCCGATATTGCCGTTTTTCATTTTCCGCCTGCTTATATTCGCATTGACACGATACACATTCCTGATCAATCGTGCAATGCCGTATGCAAGTTCACGACTTGCAGTGCCTGCTGAAATTTCCGTATTATTTCCACGCATGCGTTCGTAACCGTCACCGCTCAGATACCCTTCCAGGACAATTTTCTGCAAACTGAACGGTAAATCGAATACGAACGGCGGCATTCTTTTATTTCCCGCTTTGATACCGACGCCAGCAATCAACGAATAGAATTCCCTCGAAGTAAATGTGAAATTGATTGCTGTAGCATGTGGTTTATTTTCGTGAATATCGTACGGCAGTTCAGATAATTTTTCTCGGGTTTCATTTACCTTCTTTAATCCACTGCTGATAAAAATCCGAGGATTCGATTTACTGAGATCAACACTTCCGTCTGCGATCCACCTGCCAAGTGTCCAGGCTTCAGTTTTTGTGAGAAAATTTTCCGGCAGTTTCGGGATATCAATTCTATAAGCAATCAGATGATTAGCTGTGAGTTCGGACGCCGGGATCCATTTCGGTTCTGAAATTGTCCGACCGAATTTTTTATCATTGTTGATATATTTCTTTTCCCTTGCAAGAAAAGGATGATTCGGGGTAACGAGCAGATCTTCCCCACCGCTCACACGCAAACGCAATACTTCGCAATTTTTATTTTTATATGTTTTCTCAACAGGCAGATACCGTCCCGATTGTGTTTTTACTTTATCGCCAATGCGCACATCCGCAATTCGCTTGTAGCCATCTTCGCAGGTGATGAGCGTATCCGCATCAAAGCAGACATTTTCCCACAATGCGTACCGCGGCTGCTCATTGTTGGTTGCATTTCTCATCTCCTTTATCAGTCTTATCATTTCCATAAACAGCCCGGACCGCTCTCCCGCCAATCCTGCACGTTTCCCGGCAGAACTTAAATCCTGGCAGTTGTGAACGACAATGCCGTCGGCAATGTAGCTGTTGTCATCCTCAACAGTCAGGTTGTATACTGTCTTGATCTCGTTGGTCGGTGTCACGCTGCGCACTCTGTACCATCCGTGCAAATCATCTTTCAGGTGATCGTTTATTTTTTCGTCGTCAATTTCAATGATGTACAGATCCTTTTTGCTCTTGCGAATTGACATAGAATAGCCGCACATCTCAGCCAATAGTCTTATGCTTTCCGCGAACTGTTTGTTATTAGTCGTAAATCTGTATATGGCCGATTGGTTTCTTTTTTGCCGGCAATACGTTTTTATAAAATTCAGGATCAACTTTGTTTTGTATTCTTCCGGCATCCCGAATACCCAGCCGGGCACTATTCCTGAATCCGACAGTTCATATTCCGAGGAAACAGCCATTGCCTGTGATGGAATTGGATTCGCCCTGTTCGGTATAGCCCAAAATCTTTTCAGCATATCTTTGGCAGGCGTCCAATCTTTGACAGATAATTCTTTATTCGCGCTGTAAATCGGATGATTGGGTGTACATTCCAGTCCATAATGATTTCCTTTCAGGACAACAGTTTTACCGACAGTATGACCTGTAGCCGTTACCGTTTTCCACCGTCCGAGGTGTGTCAGCACGGTCATCCCTTCCCGAACATCCTCAATAGGCAGATACCCGTGTTCCGTCAAAACAAGCGTACCCGCCGGAAAGCATGGGCTTCCACCAACAATCAGATCAACAGGCTCCAATTTATCGCCATGTAACTGCGTAATATCTCCGTAATGCCTCATCAGTTCTCCCCTGAATAAAACGGCGCTGTAATTCCTAACCGCTTTGCGTGGCGTTTGGCCGCCGCCAGTATTTCTTCTTCCGTCCAGTCATTCTCGATGACTTCATTTTTTTCGCTGTTATCTATTTTTTGCACAGGTTCGATATTTCTCAGCGCACCGAACCGCTTTCGCATCTCTTCCCGTGTCATGATGTCATCCTCCACAGCATTGCCAGCATCTCGCCGGATACCTTTCCGCCATACCTCTTTGTCATTTCCTCATGGAAATCATGCTCGGCTTCGCGGATGATCTTCCCGTCGGAACAACGCCGGATGTTCCCGGCAAGCTCTTTGAGCCAGTCCATATCGTCGGCAAGGATCACAGCTTCGGCGTCAGTGATTTTGATCCTCTGCGGGTCGTTTGTAGTCTTAAGCACGATTTCCGACATAGAACTCACCGCCTTTTTTTTCAAACGCCATATCGTTGTAACCGCCCTGTGATGAGCATTGAAAAATCACGATGGCGGACGGAAACGGGCACCCTTCTTTTCCGTCGGAGTAATGCAGTCGTCCCTGGATAAACTGGATTTTTGATGCGTAAGGGAAAATCCAGTTGTGCCAGTACGACGTATCAGGCCGGGCGGGAATCAGACAGACCACAGAAGCGCCTTTCACGCTCTCTCTGTACGCTTTTTCGATCCACTTCCCTGTCTCTCGGCCATACGGCGGATTCATATACACCCGCTTGCCTTCCCAATCCTGCGACAGGCCGTCCTCAGCTTTGGTGTAGTATTTCTCACACAGATGATTTCGGTCATTTGCGCACGGGTCGAGTTCAAAATGCCATTCTTTATCGAGGTATTCAAACAGTTTTTTGGGAGTACCCCAATCGTCTTTCCCTGAATCCTGATTGATAAAATCGAAATTGTTTATTTTTCTTCTTTCAGCCATTCTCTTTTCTTCCTCTCAAATTCCTGCTCTTCTTTTTCCGCTATCCGCTTCAGTTCCTCATCCGTCATCGGCTGCATAAAAGCGTTGACCTTTTTCTGATTTCGCTCCACCATTTCAGGGGTGACTTCAATCCCGAACCGTTTCCGGTATTCAATTTCCGCCAGCTCCCGATCCCTTTCCATTTCTTCAAAGGTCTTCTGTCGTTTCGGTTCGGGGAGAACAGCCATGTCCGGCGCTGCAATGCGCCAGGCTTCTGTCTGTTGGATTTGCGCCGGCAACGTGTAATATTCCGCCTCTCTGTCCGCATAGACACGATAGGAGCGGGAGATCATGGACGCCACCACGGTTTCAAAGGTATCAGCCGAGATAAAGTACCAATCCCGCAGCTGTGAAGGCTGTCTGACGATTTTTCTGCACATCCCCGGCAGCGCATTGAATGCCTGATATGCCGATTCTTCACTGCCGGAAGCATGAACAGCGTCTTTGATTGCCTGAAACACCTCCATTTCGGTCATCACCTGGACCTGAACCATCCGCTGACGGATGTCTGCGATGGTCGGCTTGTAGCTCATAGTGTTGATGCAGTTCTGTACGGCTTGCATCATGATTTTCGGGTCATCATCCTGAAAATTTACCGACCAGAGTTTTATCACGTTGTCTTTATCAACCCCGTCGTAAAATTTTTGTCCGTAATTCGCTTCGAGGATGTCAAGCATATTTCCAATTTCGTTTATGGTTGTCATAAATCTATTACATCTCCTTCCGGCAACTTATTTCCAAAATTGAATCCATCAAAATTTAATTCGGCTGCTATTCTTTCTGCCCGTTCTGTCCAGGATTCCCGATGCGGTGATTTTGCTGCAGCCGCCTGTGGATTGGCTTTAAGCCACCTGGCTGTTTTCAGTATGGAGCCTGGTGCCCCGATGGAAATGTTTTGACCGCGCATATACTCCACGGCTTTCTGCATGTCAGCAATGGTGATTCCTGCCTCTGCAAGATCCCGAAGGTCGTTTACCCACCGTCCGAATTCTTTCTTCACAGGATAAATTCCTGAAATCCTGTAAAACTCTTCCGCCATCTCCGTGTTTTCTTTGGCGAATTTCCAGAAATCGTGATCGTCAGGTGTCAGTTTTGGTTTTTCGTTTTTTGTCGGTTGGAAAATTTCCGGCGCGAAAACGTCAGTTTTCGCATTCTTTTCTATTATTTCCCCATTAAAGTTATTAACACTTTTATCTGTTTCTCTTAAGTCTGTATTCTTGATTTCTGTATTCTTAATTCTTAATTCTTTATTCTTAATTCTTAATTCTTCTTCTACAGTGGACATTTTTTGGACATCCGTTGGACATATGTCCGGACACGTGTCCTGTTGTTGTCCATTTTTTGTCCTCTGCTTTTCGCGATATACTGCTTTCTTTTCCGCTTCAGTCATAGAGGACTTCTGTCTGCTTTCGTAATTCGTAACGTACATGACACCATCACGGACATCGATAAGACCACTGTCTGCCAATGTGTCGATAATTTTTTCTAACCCTGTCCGCGTCTGTTTCAGCGGCATTTGTAGTTCAAGTTCAATATCATCCATCCCAGGAAGTCTGCCGCAGTCATCCTCAATTCCTGCGAGAATCAAAAGATAGAAAAAGGTTAGTTGTTCAATTGGTTTAAGTCTCCACATTTTTCTATCATGTATCGTTTCTGTATAAAGCTTTATCCAAACTTTTCCCATACTCAACACTCCACTATAATTAATGAAGATGCAGTCAAAAACCGCACTTCATTTCAAAAATGTCAGCGTGATACCCTTGGATATAAAAATGTCAACCGGTGGAAAAGTGAAAAATTAGGGTTATCAACAAATTACATCCACCAAAAAAGGCTTTATTATTTTTCAGTGGATGTAATACTTACAAAAACAGCTGCGCCATACCAAATTTACGCAGCCACCTTAACAGTGATTTTGCCCGCCATCAAATCGCTGGCGGCGTTCAGCAGCATCTGCACGACACGGTTATTGCGGTCATCCCCGGTTCCTTCCATGGCACTGGAGATTTCAGTCATTCCGTCTTTTTGTGTAATACTAATTAAAGGCTTCACTTCTTCTTTGGATACCGGATTTAAAATCGGCATCTGAATCGGTTCCGTACCTTGATCCGGACAGGATTTTCCGATATTTTTTACCCCGTAATAAAAGTCATAGCGATTTTCCTCTCTGACGGAACGGGCTTTTTCCAGATAATTCTGTACCCCTTTATTGCTGATGATCTCGATCACCTCATTGCGGTTCGAATCAAAAATCTTGCTGTGATTTTTGGGATCGTTAGCCTGTCCCAGAAGGTTGTGCTGATTTTTCCCCGTCAGCACAAGCTCGATTGCCTTTTTGTCGAACCACAGGTGATTGCCGTTGATTCGGTAATACGTCACGTGGAGGTTTCCCATCCGGCAGACACCGGACGGGAAAACAATTTTGTAGTCCTTTGGATTAATGTTGGATTTCTTCATGGTTTCTATCCTTTATTACCAGGGGATGTCTTCCACATAACCGCTGTTCTGCGCCGTCCGATCGTACTGTCCGCCCTGCTGTGGCATTTGACGCTGCTGGGCTTGCGGTTGTGCCTGGGACTGCTGTCGGGGCTTGTATTGAGCCTGTGCGCCTTGTGTACCATGTTCCTGCGGCTGATTCCAGTCGATGATCTGGAACTTTTCCGCCACCACTTCGAACGTTGCAGCCCAGGTGCCATCCTGCTTCTGAAACACCCGCGGACAGCCTTTGTCATCGCTGGTAAGACGGCCAGTGACAAGCACCTTCATACCCTTGTGCAGATTATTCCCGCAGTATTCGGCAGTTTTTTCGAATGTCGTCACCTTGAACCATGTAGTTTCTTTCTGTCCCTGACCGAAACTGCGATTGGCTGCAACTGAGAAATTACAGAAAGCTTTTCCTGCCGGTGTATACCGCAGTTCGGGTTCCCGCCCGACATATCCAATAATTTGTACCTCTTGAAACATATTTATTCCTTTTCAATAAAAACAATTGTGAGTTTTGACAAAGGGGTTACAACCCCCTCTGTTTTTTCTGTTGGTCAAAAATCAGGCAGATCGCATCGACCTTATCCTTAAGCTCCTGCCGTTCCCTGTCCGTCAGGTGATTCCTTTTGAGACGCGCCGACAATAGATTCAGAATATCAAACAGGTTGGAAATCGACTTATTTCCATACGCTTCACCCTCAGAATCCATCATCATTTCCGCATCCGCCAGTGTCAGAATTGTATGAAAATCATCGGGAAGTTTAAATCTCCGAAGGATCTCTTCTTCCGACGGCTTCTGGTTTGGCATAACATTCAGCTTTGGCGCCTGCTGCACCTGTTGCGGGACCGTCGGTTCCGGCGTGGTTTCATCAGGGTCAACAAATTCCACCGTCGGGATGTTGAAAACCTGAAACAGCGCGTACTTGCAGGCAGCCGACATCGCTTTGTTGGAGCTCTTATCAGCACTGTCCATTCCTTCAGACTGAACCACAGCTGAAACATGGCTTCCGTCTTCCGCGTAGAAAGTGTATTTCACCTTCAGCACAGAATAGATCAGGTTTCCGCCGGATTTCGTCTGCCGTTCTTCCCGGGTGCTTTCGATGACCTCGGGGACATAGAAGACACCGTATTTCGGGAGGATGTTCTGCAAGGCATTCATCACATCATCGATAGAGCGATACGCGAATTTCTGCTGCTGGTTGAAACTATTCTTACCAATCGCCGGGCAATCCTTCATAATTGCTGAAATCTGTCTGTAAATCAATCCGTTGTTCGTTTCCATTCATTTCTCCTTGTCAACTAAAAATTTTGTCCGCCAGCAATTCCGGTGAATATGATTAGTGCCAGGAACGCTGAAAAAATTACCAGGATCCAAAATTGAACAATCAGAGGGTACTCTCCTTCATCATCTTTTTTGTCACGCTTTTTGTATGAGAGATCAATCATATCATCCCCCGACGGCCAATTTCTCAATATGTCTGCGCCACTTTGCAATGATTTCAGCCCGGCTGTACTTCAGACCGTCAACAGGATTGAATCCGACAAAATCTGTCCAGCCGTTGCAAGGCACAAAGGATTCTTTCGCCCGCTCAGAGCAGTAAAACGCACCGCTCGCGCCAAAGAAATAGCTCTTGTGCTGGCAAATATCACAAAGTGTCATAAATCACCTATAATCAGGCAATGCCCATGAATTCTTTGTCCCATCCGAGAATCCGGATTTTCTCAAAAAGAGCTCTGAATGTTTCTTCGTTTTCCTCAGCTCTTTCACGATTACCGACCGCGTACCATTCCTGCGCTTCCTGATAGTAAGCTTCGCATTCAGCAAAAAGATTCCATTTGTAAGTTGATTCGTTTTCCATAAAAACTCCTTGTCTCAATTTGTGCGCTCCGCCAAGATTGCACTTGTTTTGCAGTGTGATAATTATATCACTTTATCGTGATATCTGCCAAGACATTTTTTCTATTTATGTGAATTATTTTTTTCTATTATCTATATTGTGTTATATTAGATTCTTGTGTGGGATTCTATAACTTTTTCCAATACGAACAGCATCGATCTGTCCTTCATGGATACGGTTGTATATTGTAATCGGATTGACCGACATTATTTCGGCATATTCTTTAACTGAATAATATGGTTTACAATTTGTCTTTACCATCGCCTGAATCTGGTTTTCCAATGATTCTATACGCATTTCAAGATCTGCCAATTTCAGTTTTAGTCTCATTTCATCTGTCATAAATCACCTTTTCACCTCTGTATATTTACCCCGGCGGGAAACTCCGAAGCTTTAGTTTCGCAGGTTATTGAAATAGCTCCCACCAATTAATATGATATAGTCTGGCTAATAATTTAGCAGTTTCCACGGACAACTTGCGTACTCCGGTCTCTATCATACTGTAGCCATTCTGTGACATTTTCAGATACGTAGCAACCTCTGTTTGCGTTTTCCCGTTTGCCTTTCTAATTTCTTTTAACGTCATATGTTCCTCTTTTATATATATTATAACATTTTTGTGTTATTTATATTCTATATTACTATTATATATTACATTCTGTAATATTGATAACTTCAAGTCATCTCATATTGTGATATAATACAGTGAAAAAGGGGGCACAATGAATAACATTAAGTTATACAGAATAAAAGCCGGATTAACCCAAAGTGAATTTGCGGAAAAAATGAAGGTAGGCCAAAGCGCTGTGTCGCAATGGGAATCCGGAAAAAGAATTCCTCCTTTAGAAACATTTATCAAAATTGCAGAAGCCCTTGAAGTGTCGCCGGAGATGTTAATTGATGCAAAAATTGACAACAAAGCATGGCGGGAAATCAAACTAAAACAAGTTCCTGATTTTACCGATAAGGCTTTTATTATTCCACTTGTTGCCACTCTACGCTGCGGCTACAATACTGCCGGCCAACCATCTTACGATGCCATACAAAAAATAGAGCTGCCACTATCTTATAAATACAGATACGGATCTGATATTGTCGCAGTTAAGGCTATCGGTCAATCAATGCTTCCTACAATCCGTCCCGGTGATTTACTCATTTCCAAACCAGGAGATGCCTGGGATGACGGACAAATCGTTGTGATTAATGTTGATGACAGTGATACCATCAAACGCATTTATCATGCAAAAGACAAAGGGCTCGATCTGGTTCCTGACAATCCTTCGTTTCGCACACTGCACCTGTCTCCGAAGGAAATATTATACTATCCACCACATGTACTTGGCAGAATCGTTCGGAACATGGGACAAGATTTATGATTTTCACGGGGATTTGAGCTCGGGCAATGTTCTGGACGACCCGATTCCGGTGTTAATCATTTTTTGCCCGTCGGCTTTGTGATAAAGAAAAAGCCGTTCGAATAGACATTTCTGTCTTTTCTGAACGGCTTTTCCAGCTCTTAATCGGCTGCGGATTTATTTATTCAGCTATATTTCTTATATCACGTGTTGTGAAATAATTTTTTGGGAATTCGTTTGTGATTTTTGCTCCAGTACTTTTTGGCCTCATTCAATGATATATCATAATTGGCGCCGCCGGTATAATCCGGATCGTCTTCCATAACTGCATCCTGCTGCCAGCCGCAAATATCGCATATTTCAAACAGACTGTCATCATCTAACGTTTCATTTCCACAACAAGCACATTTCTGCATCTATTCTCCGTGTTTTTCAGATTTATTCTTGTTTCTTATACTTTAAACCATCTTTTGTCTTGAAGTATGTCTCAATTATACCAATTAGGTTTCATACAATAAAAAATTCGTTAAAGCCACACCACCTTTACGGGGCAGTTTTGCTTATCCTCGCTGTTCGATGTGATGCTCGATGTCTTCAATCCGAAAGCGTCGGACAGGTGCCAATTGACTTCAGAATTGACACCTGTCCCTTTTGCTGCTTATTTTCCATTGCGTTTGATGGTCGCCTGACGCTTGTTATCCATCGGCGACATGGCACGAATGGCTTCCGCATCTTCCATTTTGTCAATTGCTAAATACCGTTTGGTTACCTCGATATCCTTGTGATCTAAAGCCCTGGAAACAAAATAGATGTCATGTGTTGATTTGTACAGTTCAAGACCAAAGAATCTGCGGAAGTCATGAAACAGATGGAGTGGAATGTCCGCTTTTTTACACAGAAGCCGAAGTGATTGTTTCATGCCATCCTCTGACAGAGGCGTGCCGTCAATTTTAAACCAGAATGAATCTTCAGGTTTGGCACCTTCAATGCAATTGAGATATTTCTTGATTGCTTTTCCCGTATTCTGTCCGAAAGATTTCACATGGAACTGCTGATCTTTTTCGAATACTGTGAATTGACTTTTGGCTACATTAACATCACCAATTTTAATACTCATCAGAGATGACAAACGAATGCCCGTATCACAAAGAATCATCAGCATCACGGTATCACGCTCAGGAAAAATCTGCTCCTTGGCTGCCTTCAGCAGTTTATCGACTTCATCCCGTGTAATTCCTTGCTTTGGAGGGGTGGAGGCTTTCTTAATGCCCTTGATTTTTGACATGGGATTGACGGTTTCAATGTCATTTTCTTCCCAGTACCAATTGATAAAGGCTTTCAGATGGCGGTAATAAAAGAGTTTTCCGCCGTAACTGTGGTTTTCTGCGTAATCATTGATTGACGTACGCAATACTACAGCGGTTATATCTTCCATGTAGCCATCGGTTAATGAGGTAAGAGAGGGAATGATATGCCTTTGACCTATACCATCATAGATTTTATAGGTCTTTTCTGCGCATAGTGTTTTACGTGAGCCTAAAAAAAGCTCATATGCATCAGAAATTTTTACTTTTTGGGGGGAAACCGTGTTTTTTCTTGAAATTTTTGCCATGTTGTCACTTCCTTAACAAATCTTGGAGCAAGCAAACAGTGCAAAAATTAGCGATTTTACGACTAATTTCTTTAATTTCTTGGCGGAGCTTAAAGAAAAAGTGACCCATCGGGGACTCGAACCCCGAACACGCTGATTAAGAGTCAGCTGCTCTGCCAAATTGAGCTAATGGGCCGTTCATTCAACGAACGTCCATTATTATACTCAATTTCAGGAATTTGTCACGGTTTTTTTCAAAATTCGATAAAAATCATGACAACGAGATAACAAACACACTCAGAACAATTGGTTCACCCGGGGGATCCTGCGGACAATCAGCGCGGGAACCATGCTTACAGCCCAATATAACAAAGTAAACAGAGGAATCGATACCCAGAGGTTGTACCGCACCGGTGTAAGTTTAAAATGCTCCACAAAATCGATCATAAACGGATGGATCAGATAGACAAAAAAGGAACAGGAAGAGACAACGGAAATCACTTTTCTGATATGCTCCTTCTCAAAAAAAACAGCTGCCCGTTTGGTCACGATTTTCAGCAGAGAAAAAAGGCACACCGCCTCGCAAAAAGTGAATATCACGAAATTATCATACCAGCGAATGTCCGGTTTTCCACGCTGTATCGAAATATCCCTGGTCAGAAAAGCC
The DNA here is from genome assembly GCA_017432685.1 of Flexilinea sp. Lineage (GTDB taxonomy): Bacteria > Chloroflexota > Anaerolineae > Anaerolineales > Anaerolineaceae > Flexilinea. Next base: position 130,381 of record JAFRIR010000042.1, read on the forward strand.
GTCACAAGTGCACAAACCACATACACCGTTCCCAACGGAATCATCGTCCAGCCCGTCCGGTCAGGAGCACATTTTACTTTTTCATTCAGGTACCATCCCAGCACAAAATAACCCATATAATCCAGCCCCTGAACTCTTACGAAAGCATTAATATATTGCGCGGACTCATCGGGAAAGCCGGGAATTTTCAAAACCGTTGTCTTCACGACAGAAAAGGCAAAAAATAAAGCCAGATAATACTTTGCAAGTTCCGGTTTTGAAGAAACACAGCGATGGATGAATGGAAGCATGACATAAATCGCGGACAGTTCCAGCATGAACCACAGATGATATGGCGGATAATGTCCCCATCGGATAGCGGTAAACAAATACAGCGGATCACGGACCAGTTCGTGCCGGACCTCAAAAGCCTTGTAAAACACATAAAAAAGAATGTAAACGATCAGCAGACGAAAAACCTTCTTCCAGACATATTTCAAGGAGATTTCCTTTTTCTGCAAAAAAACAGCCCCACTGAGCATAAAAAACAAAGGCACACCGGAACGCACGAAACTGTCGTAAACATTTTGCGCCATCCACTGGGAAGACCCAGGATCACCGGAATCGAAGTCATAAGCTGCCGTATGGATCATGACCACCATAAAACAGGCGATGATCCTGATCAAATCTATGCTAACATCTCTTGATTGCTTTGTTTTCACCATCTGTATTCCGTTCTCCGTTCAAATTGTATCAAAAACCCGTTTATTTTTCAAGCACTATCCCCGGATCGATCCCAGTCAATTCTGATTCTCAAAATATTTTTATGATATACACAACAGCATTTGTTCTTATTATGGAACCAACAGTGATATAATATTATTGGTTTCCCGGCTTTTCGAGAGACTGAAGCGCCGCTGACAGCGTACAGATCGTAGACTGTCTTCCGGAAAATAACAGGAACGAAACATTTTCACAGAAGACAAACTGAATGAAGGGATCAAATAATGACAGACTCCTTTAAAGAAGACATTCTGAAAAAACCGCTTTACTGGGCTGCCATTGGGTTTACAGTCTGCCTTTCCTTTTTTTTCGACCTTGCCAACCGAACCCTGAGTGTGGATGACTTATCCCGGCCTTATTACGTCGGGGAAAACAAAGCAATGATCGCCTCCACCCGCTGGGGGATGCAGGTCTGGAATGATATCTTCACATCTACCGAATTCGTACCTTTTGCAGAAAAATTCATGGGTGTCATCTTTTTGATTCTTGGTGGATGTATTTTTTCCCGGATCCTTTACACCTATATCAAAAACAGCCCATATAAACTTGCCCTCTGTACTCTTTTCAGCTGTCTGTACATTTCTTTTCCGCTGATCAATGAAATATGGAGCTACAACGGCGCAAATATGATCGTAACAGGCAATGCAATGATCGCAGCGGCTGCTGTTTTGCTGCTCTATGACCAAAGCAAATTGTTCTCTTTAAGAACTCTCCTTAGTGCCGCGATGATGACGCTGGTAGTTTCAAGTTATGAGTCCGGCGCTTTCCTTTATATTACTGTCGTGATATCGATTATTTTGCTCGATCACATCATTTTTAATAGGAAAAACTGGATTTACAAGGCAATTATTTATGCGATCCCGCTGATTATTTCTGTTGTATTAAGATACCTCATCGGATTTACCCTTATCCGTATACTGGATCTGTCATATAGTCCAATGGGTGCAATTGACATCGTATGGCGCGCTGAAAACTTTCAGGATACACTGGCTGCACTATTGAACAATACACTGCAGTTTTATTTTTTCAGGAGCCTGATATACTTACCGATTTCAGTTTTTGTTTTGGCATTCGCATCCGGTTCCCTTTGCATACTGGTCATTGCTTTCCGGAAGAAAAGTTTTACGACGCTGCTGCTTTGGCTCCTCTTACTTTTGTCCCTGTTTTTCCAATCATATCTGCAAGGTGTTGTCATGCCATACAGAACAGCCCAAACGATCCATTACTTCAGCGCCTTTTCGCTGATGATGGTATCTTTTGCCGTATCCTGCGCCAATAAACGCCTTTTGACCGTTGCAGTACTTGTCTTTTCAGGCTTTATCTGTTACAGGCAAAGCTTTTTCCTGAATCAAGTATTGGCGCTGAATAATCAGCGTTCTGACTTTGAAGCAGCGGCTATCAGAGAGGTCGGCTTTCGGCTGAAAACCTTTTATGAAGAGAAACCGATCATGTTTGTAGGATACATTAATTTAGGAGAAAATATCAACCGCCAAAAACATCCGGTACAATCAAACATTGGCGGTTATATCTACAGAAAATTGGCGATCCGTTTCAATTGGCGTTATGAAAAAACAATTCTTTATGAGACAAATGTGAACTCACTTATAAACTGGAATTATGCTGCTTTTGGAAGCCAGAAAATGATGGCCGAAACTTTTTCATATTACGGGTTCGACATAGAAGTTTTTGATCCTGAAAGCTGGGATGCTCACCTGTGGCAGTATTATGAATCTATAGAGAAGACAGGGCCATTCCAACCTTTGGAGATCCGCGACGTGGGAGATTTTCTTATTGTTTTTTTTGGCAGCTGATCCGGCGGCAGATAAGGCGTAAAAGGCAGGTTTATGAAAGCAGTGATATTGGCAGGCGGTTTCGGAACCAGATTTTCCGAACAGTCTCAATTCAAACCGAAACCGATGATCGAAATCGGTGGAATGCCGATTTTGTGGCACATCATGAAATGTTATTCTCACTTTGGGATCAACGATTTTGTGATTTGTGCCGGTTATAAACAATACATGATAAAACAATGGTTCGGCGATTATTTTCTCTACACCTCCGATGTAACCTTTGACTTCCGTCAGGGGAACAAAATGACGATCCATAACCGGCATTCCGAACCGTGGACCGTCACCGTTGTAGATACTGGGCTCAACACCATGACCGGCGGACGCGTCAAAAGAATACAGCCCTACGTTGGGAATGAAACATTCCTGCTCACATACGGAGACGGCGTCTGTGATGTCAATATCGAAAAGCTCACCTCCTTCCACAGGTCGCACGGAAAATTGGCCACCCTTACTTCTGTTATTCTGGAACAGCAGAAAGGCATACTGGATATCGGCGGTGACAATGCAGTCCACGCCTTTCGGGAAAAGAATGTGAACGATGGCGCTCCCATCAATGCAGGTTTCATGGTCCTCGAACCGGAGGTGTTTGATTATATCGAAGGAGATCAGACTGTCCTGGAAAAAGAAACACTGGTAAAACTGGCGGATGAAGGACAATTGATGAGTTATTCTCATAAAGGCTTCTGGCAATGTATGGACAACAAACGCGAATATGACCTGCTGGAAAAACTGTGGGAAACCGGAAAGGCTCCGTGGAAATTATGGAACTGACAGGCTTGGAATTCTGGAAAGGCAAAAAGGTGCTGCTCACCGGTCATACCGGGTTCAAAGGATCCTGGATGGCCGTGATGCTGGTCAATGCCGGAGCTGATGTGATCGGCTATTCAAGCTGCACCAAACCGGGGCCACGTCTGTTTGACCTTTCCGACATTCAGGCACAGATCCGTCACATAAAGGGAGATGTTCGCGATCTTGACCATCTCACATCTGTGTTTGACGAATACCGTCCGGAAATTGTGATCCATATGGCAGCACAGCCCATTGTCAGGGAAAGCTACCGTGATCCCGTCGGCACCTATGCCACCAATGTGATGGGCACAGTCCACCTTTTGGAGGCGGTCCGGCAAACGCCGTCAGTCCGGTCCGTCCTGAATGTCACCACCGATAAAGTCTATGAAAACAGGGAATGGGCCTGGGGATACCGGGAAAATGACCCGTTGGACGGTTATGACCCTTATTCCAATTCAAAATCCTGCTCGGAACTTGTCACACACAGTTATGCGAAAAGCTTTTTTGCAGACCGTGATACAGCTGTATCCACAGCCCGCGCGGGGAACGTTATCGGAGGAGGGGATTTTGCTCATGACCGCATTATTCCCGACTGTATCCGCGCAGCTTTGAAAGGTGAAGACATCGTCGTCCGCAATCCTTATTCCACCCGGCCCTATCAGCATGTGCTGGAACCGGTCAGCGCCTATCTGATGATTGCAGCAAAACAGTATGAAAATCCTGAATATGCCGGCTGGTACAATGTCGGTCCGGATGACCGGGATTGTTTCCAAAACGGAGCGTTGGTTGATTTATTTATCAAACACTGGGGCGGAAATATAAAATGGATCAACCAATATGACGGCGGACCCCATGAAGCGAATTTTCTGAAGCTGGATTGCTCAAAACTGAAAACCACCTTCGGCTGGCAGCCAACCTGGGACCTTGACACTGCGGTCAGAGCCACAGTAGAATGGACAAAAGCGTGGGCAGCGGGGGAAAACGTCCGGGCAGTCATGAACCGGCAGATCGAAGCGTTTATTTCAAAAAACGTATCTATTCAGGACAAAGCACACGGAGAATGCTCTGAGCCTGCTCCGAGCGGTACAGGCTTCGCCTGATCTATATGCGGAGCAGGAGCTTCGCTGCCTTGTAACCGGCACAGCAGCGCTGTATTCTGTGATGCGTCTCCCGGTTTTAAAATTCACGAAAAAACGAAATCTTATTGGAGAAACAGATGGGCAATTGGAAAAACGAAACGGAAGCAAGAGATCAAATCAAAGCGCTGGTCGCCGAATACTACCATGATTTCAAAGAGAAAAAGGGACCTTATAAAGAAGGTGACCGGATCAACTACGCGGCCCGGGTCTTTGATGAAAAGGAGATGCAGTCGCTGACCGATGCTATGCTGGATTTCTGGCTCACGACCGGACGGTTCGCTGATCAGTTTGAAAAAGAGTTTGCCGCTTGGATCGGGGTAAAATATGCGCATTTAGTCAATTCCGGATCCAGCGCCAATTTGCTCGCTTTCATGGCTCTCACCGCACCGGAATTAGGGGAACGACAGATACTCCCGGGAGATGAAGTCATCACCGTCGCCTGCGGGTTTCCGACAACGGTGACACCGATCCTGAATTACGGAGCGGTACCGGTGTTCGTCGATGTCACCGTCCCTCAGTATAACATTGACGTTACAAAACTGGAAGCAGCTTTAAGTGACAAGACCAAAGCCGTCATGATTGCGCACACGCTCGGCAATCCCTTTGACCTGAAAGCCGTGAAAGATTTTTGCGATGCACATAAACTCTGGCTGGTTGAGGATAACTGTGATGCTCTCGGAAGCAAATATACCATTGACGGTATAACAAAGTATACCGGGACCTGGGGCGATATCGGTACATCTTCCTTTTATCCGCCGCATCACATGACCATGGGAGAGGGAGGCTGTGTATACACTGATAACCCGCTGCTTCACCGGCTCATCCTCTCTTTCCGCGACTGGGGGCGTGACTGCGTCTGTCCCTCCGGACACGATAATTTCTGCGGACATCGATTTGACGGCCGGCACGGTCAGCTTCCCCGTGGCTACGATCACAAATATGTTTATTCTCATTTTGGCTACAACCTGAAAGCAACCGACATGCAGGCGGCAATCGGCTGTGAACAGCTCAAAAAGTTTCCTTCCTTTATTGAACGGAGACGTCACAACTGGGCCCGTTTGCATCAGGCTTTGGAACCGGCTGCGGATCAGCTGATCCTGCCGGAAGCTGCAGAGAACAGTGAACCGTCCTGGTTCGGCTTCCTGATTTCCGTGAAACCCGAAAGCGGTTTGAAACGAAACGACATCACCCGTTTTATCGAGGATCACAATATCCAGACACGGCTGCTCTTTTCCGGAAATCTGCTCAGGCATCCATGCTTCGATCAGATCCGTGGAACTGATGCCTATCGCGTCGCCGGTGACCTCACCGTCACCGATTTTGTGATGAACAACAGCTTCTGGGTCGGCGTCTACCCCGGCATGACCAACGAGATGATCGATTATATGGCGAAAATTATTAATGAGGCTATATGTAATTGATTATTAGTTTTTTCAGAGAGTTTTATAAAAAAAATATCTTAAATACACAAAAATAAGAGATGGAGTTTATATAAAACACGTATAAATGTGATACTATTGAAGTCAAGGAAATCAAGAAAGGTTGGAAGAAATTTTGACATGATCAAACCCTTTTCCTTTGCTATCAATGATTTCAGTTTTTTGACTTTGTACATAAATAAAACAAGTTCAGATCTTAGCCCATGTGAAGTTTTTGTTTGGAAGATTTATGAGTAATTATTTCAAAAAATATAAATATGTATATGGCTTCGTTATTCCTATGTTGATAACGGAGGTCATTTGGTTGGTCGATATTTTTTCAAAAGGCATGAACAGTCAACAAATCGACTTATTTTTTCTCAGATTTAATGATTATTTTGCTGATTTCTTTAACGTAGTTGGCTATTCGGGAAAGTTGGATCCATATCACAATACAGTGTATACAGGTTTGGGTGAAAAAGCGTACCCCCCCCTTACTTATGTTCTATTATATTTGTTTTCTCGTCTAATAGATATTGATGCCTATTATGAAAATGGATTTTTTTTAACAATGATAAATGAAAAATTGCTTTTCATTATGTTTCTTTTTATAACAATCGGAATTTTGTTATTACTATTTGAAATCATCAGAAACAATCTAAAATTTTCTCGTTTCACAAATATCACAATTGCGTTTTTATTGCTTTATTCAAGACCTATTCTTTTCTCATTCGAGAGAGGTAATACTATCATTGCAGCTATGATGTTTGTTTTGATTTATCTAATGAATTATGATAATGAAAACAAATTTTGTCGAGAAATAGCATTTTTATCTCTTGCGTTAGCTGCCGCACTTAAAATAACACCCGTTGCATTAGGTGTCTTGTTATTATTTGAAAAAAGGTGGAAAGACGCAATAAGAACAATATTCTATGGCTTAGCTGCTTTCTTTATACCGTTTTTCTTTCTCAATGGTGGGAAACGAGCAAACATAACGCAAATGATTACGAATATTCAGTTGAATTTAGAACTCTATCCAAGCAATCAAGGGATCACATTTGAGGCCTGTCTTCGCAATCTTGACATAATAATCAATAATGAAATTATTCTTTCATGGATAAAAATGATCGTATTCGGAGTTCTACTATACGGTGTAATATTTTCTTCAAAAAAATGGTTACGTGTTATGTTGATTAGCTTGATTCTTGTAATGGCACCTTCTCACTCGGGAGATTATTGTATGCTCTATATGATTCCCTCTTACATACTATTTCTTAACGATATGGATCACAAATCGTCAGATTGGCTAATCCTGATTGGGATTATCCTAACACTGCAACCAATTCAAACCATTATCACAACACAGCTAATAAGCCTTGGATTATTATTGATATGTTTAATTTTGTTTATTTATAATATGGTGATATTTTTTTCACGCCAAATAAAAAAACATCAAATTGCATCACCTTATAAATCATTGTTTTGAAAATGACGGCTAAAATAATTGATTACATAGAGAAGATCACTTTCGAAACAATATCAATCTGAATTTAAAATGGAATCATATGAAGAAAATAAATTTATTGGATTGCACACTCAGAGACGGAGGCTATCTTAACGACTGGAAATTCGGGTATTCAAATTTGGTTTCTATTTTCGAAAGACTTGTTGACGCCAATGTAGATATCATTGAAGTAGGTTTTCTGGATGATCGCAGACCTTTTGATATTGATCGATCAATTTTCCCAAACACAAAATCTGCAGATCAGATATACGGATTGCTGAATAAAAAAAAGGCTATGGTTGTAGGAATGATCGATTACGGAACCTGTTCCATCGATAATCTTGCACCTTGCAGCGAATCATATCTCGATGGAATTCGCGTGATTTTCAAAAAAGGGAAAATGCATCCTGCTATGGAATTTTGTCGTCAGGTTAAAGCATTGGGATATAAGGTCTTTTCGCAGTTGGTTTCAGTTACCAGTTATACAGATGAAGATTTGATGGAACTAATTGAACTTGTGAATGATGTTAAACCATATGCTGTTTCCATGGTAGACACTTATGGATTAATGGATAGCGACAGCCTGCTTCATCTTTATAAAATTCTGGATGATAATGTGAATTCGGAGACGACAATTGGATTTCATGCACATAATAATTTTCAACTCGGTTATGCAAATGTATTGGCTTTCCTGAAATATGAAGGAAAGCATGATGTGGTCGTCGACGGAACTTTGTATGGGATGGGAAAGAGTGCGGGAAATGATCCGATAGAACTTGTCGCTATGACATTGAATAATAAAATCAATGGTAACTATAACATTGATTCTATGCTGGAAGCCATTAATGAATCGATTACGGGAATTTATAGGGTAACACCATGGGGATACAAGATATTTTACTATCTGTGTGCGAAAAATCGTTGTCATCCTAATTATCTGAGCGACTATGAGAAGGAAGAAAACCTTTCTGTTACCATGGTAGATCAACTATTGGAAACGATTGAACCGGAAGAAAAGAAGCTTCTTTACGATAAGTCTGTTGGGAAAGATTATTACGACAGATTTATTCATACCCATTGTAATGACGGTGTAGCTATAAATGATTTTCTGGATTTTATCGGTACACGCAAGATTCTTTTGGTTGGTCCCGGGAAAAACATCCATCTACAGGCGGACAAGGTAAAGAAGTTTGTAAATTCAGAAAATACTGTCATCATTTCAATTAACTACCTTCCCACTGATATAATGGCGGATTGTGTTTTTATTACCAACCCAAAGCGCTATCATGATATGACTTTATCACTACGAGAAGATCGAAACAAAAATGTGAAGAAACTGGCAACAACAAATGTAACCTGTCGGAATGGTTCTTTTGATTTTGTCATCAACAGAGCACCCCTTCTTGAAAAGGATGAAAATATTATTGATAATTCCTTTCTGATGTTAATTAAATTTCTGAACACTATAGGAATAAAAGAAGTATTTTGTGCCGGATTTGACGGTTATTCTGACCGTGAAAATAATTATAACAACCCGGAAATGGAATATGATTTTGTTAAAAAAGCAGCTGTGAGTTTAAATAATCATATGAAAAAATCTATTGCCTCTTATCGAAAGAGTATGAATATAACTTTCATAACTTATTCTGCGTATGATGTTGAGGAGGATATAACTGGTGCTGCAATATAAGGAATAATAATGAAAATAAAACTTGCAAAATATATTTCACAATTTCTCTTAAATCATGGCATAACTGATTGTTTCATGGTAACTGGAGGGGGAGCTATGCATCTTGATGATGCTATTGGTCATCAGGAAGGTATTCATTGCACTTTCAATCATCACGAGCAGGCTTGCGCTATTGCTGCAGAAGGATACACAAGAATATCCGGTAAACTTGCAGCTGTTTGTGTCACCAGTGGTCCAGGGGGAACAAACGCAATTACTGGTGTAATGGGTGGATGGTTGGATTCAATTCCTATGTTTATCATCTCTGGACAAGCTAAAAGGGAAACGACAATTTGGGCTTGTCCGGAATTAAATCTCAGACAACTTGGAGATCAGGAATTCAATATTATTGAATCTGTTCGAAATATGACAAAATATGCGGTAATGGTTACAAATCCGCAAGAAATAGCATATCACCTTGAAAAGGCTTTATATTTATCCACCAAAGACAGAGGAGGTCCAGTCTGGTTGGATATTCCTTTAGATATTCAGGGCGCTGAAATTGATACTGATGATTTACTCCATTTTGAAAGGAATATCGAGGCTGCCTGGATCAAGCCTCCCTTGAGTCAATCAGTTATTGACATTATTTTACAAAAAATATCAGAAGCTAAATCACCATTAGTTCTTGCAGGAACAGGAATAGATCATGCTCATGCGCAAAAAAAACTATTGGCTTTTCTTGAAAAATATCAGATTCCGGTGGTTACAGCCTGGAATGCAAATGATACAGTTGCATATGATAATCCATTTTATGTTGGTATGCCAGGTACAGTAGGAATACGTTCCGGTAATTTTGCAATTCAGAATTGTGATCTATTGATAAGTCTTGGTTGCAGATTGAACATTCGTATGATTGGCTATAATCATTACGATTTTGCAAAAAATGCATTTAAAATTATAATTGATATAGATTCCAGAGAATTGCATAAACCTACGATTAATGCTGATTTACCAATCAATGTTGACGTAAATCATTTTCTTGATACAATGTTAAACCAAAATTATTCTCCTATTATGAGACATAAAAATTGGCGGTTATGGTGCAAAGATTTGCTTCATCGTTTTCCAGCTGTACAAAATAAATTTCATAATGACTTCACAAAACCAATAAATCCTTATGTGTTTATCGATAAATTATTCGAAAATCTCGATAACACCGATCGAATTATATGTGGAAATGGTGCTGCCTGTGTTATTACATTCCAGGCAGCGAAGATAAAGCAAGGACAGAGGATGTTTACAAATTCCGGTTGTGCGGCTATGGGATATGGCTTACCGGCAGCAGTTGGTGTCGCGGTTTCAGATAACAGCCATAGAACGATTTGTATTGATGGCGATGGAAGTGTGATGATGAATATTCAGGAACTCGCAACTGTTGCATATAACAACTTAAATTTGAAACTTTTTATTCTGAATAACAACGGATATTTGTCTATTCGGCAGACACAAAGGAATCTCTTTCAACCTCCATTTATCGGAATTGATTCAAATAGTGGTATAAGTTTTCCTGATTTCAGGAAATTATCAGATGCCTTTGGAATCAGATATTATCATATTGAATTAGAAAAGAATGTTGATGAAGTAATTAAAGAAGCTATAAATTATAATGCCCCTTGTATCATTGAAGTTGTAGTTGATCCGGATCAAAATTTTGAGCCAAAATCATCTTCCAAAGTGCTTCCAGATGGCAGAATTGTTTCACCTTCGCTTGATGATATGGGACCTTTTTTAGAGAGAGAAGTATTTGAGAAAATAAGGTACATCGAATGATACGGAATGCTATATTTGATCTTGACGGTACTCTGCTGGATACCAGAGAAGGTATTATAGAAAGTGTTAAATTTGCCATATCTGAATTGGAATATGATAAACTTTCATACAAAGAACTTTTGACCTTTGTTGGGCCACCAATACAACAATCATTCATAAATCATTATGGATGTAGCAAAGAAACGGCTCAAAAAGCTGCTGATATTTTCAGAGAATATTACAAAACAACTGCTCTATTAAAGGCTAAACCATATGACGGGATTTATGTTTTATGTGAATTATTGAAAAAACATAACATCCGTATGGCTGTAGCTACTTATAAACGGGAAGATTATGCATTGCAATTGCTGAATCATTTCCGTTTTAATGAGTTCTGCAATCCAATGTGTGGTGGAGATAATACAAATCAATTAAAAAAAGAAGATATTGTTAGACGCTGTCAGAAGGAAATGATGGCTTCTCCGGATGAATGTGTATTAATCGGAGATACATTAAATGACGCTTTAGGCGCAATGAGAGCTGAAACCCCGTTTATTGCAGTTACATATGGGTTTGGATTTCAAAATCCAGATGAAATTAGCGCTTATCCAAATATTGGAATAGCAAGGAATCCAATTGAAATAGCGAATTTCATTCTGTGAAGTGAGGATAATCAATGAAAAGCGTGGTTATCACCGGAGCGACCGGTGCTATTGGTCGTGCGTTGATCAAGGTAGTTATTGATGCCGGTTATGAAGTTTTAGCGGTAATTCATCGTTCTTCTCATCGTGCTGCTGAGTTAGAAACAATAGAGCATTGTCGCGTCCTGAGGCTTAACATTAATGAATATAATCATGCTATTGGAGAAATGAAAAAACAGCATATTTCTCTAACCAATTATGAAATTTTTTTTCATCTGGCATGGATGGCACCTTTTGGAAAGGATCGCGAAAACCTTGAACTTCAATTGGAAAATGTTAAAGCTTCTCTGGATACGGTGAGATTCGCAAAAGCACTCGGCTGTAGTTGTTTTATTGGTACAGGTTCACAGGCAGAATATGGCAGGGTGGAAGGAATTCTCTCGCAGGACACTCTAACGAATCCCGAAACAGGATATGGTATCGCAAAACTCTGTGCATCTCAAATGACCAGACTGGCTTGCGAACATTTGGGAATGCGGCACATCTGGTGCAGGGTTCTCAGTGTATATGGACCGTATGATCGGGATGAAACACTCATCAGTACAGCCATCCGGAAAATGCTGAATAATGAAGAAACCGAATTTTCTCCTTGTGATCAAGTATGGGACTACATATATGCTGAGGATGCAGCCCAGGCCATTTTGTTATCCGCTCAGAAAGGCAATCATGGGGGAATATATATAGTTGGAAGCGGAGAAGCCAGGCCGCTTAAAGAATACATTCAGGATATTGCAAGACTCACAGGATATACCCGGGAAATCGGCTTCGGAAGGCGTCCCTATAATGAAAAGCAGGTCATGTTCCTTCAAGCAGACATTAATGCTCTGAAAGCTTTGGGCTTCCACCCCGAATATTCATTTGAACAGGGAATAGAGCAAACGATATCATTCTTCAAGAGAACAAACTGAAACAAAGGAAGTATTACGATGGACAGAAAAACAGTCAGCATCATGATTCCCTGTTATAACGAGGAAGAGAATATTGCCGCAATTATAGAAGCTGTCGAGAAACAGATGAAGCAGCTGCCGCAATATGATTATGAGATCGTTTGCATCGACAACTGCTCTACAGACCGAACCCGTGAGATCCTGAGAGAAATCTGTGCAAAAAACCCGAAAATAAAGGCCATTTTCAACGTGAAGAACTTCGGTCAGTTCAATTCACCGGTTTATGGGATGATGCAGACGAGCGGTGATTGTGTAATTCCCATCTGTGCCGACTTTCAGGATCCTGTGGAATTGATCCCTGTTTTTCTGAAATACTGGGAAGAAGGTTACCAGATCGTCTGCGGTGTCAAGACCAGCAGCAAAGAAAATGGCCTGATGTACAAGATGCGTACGCTGTATTATAAACTGATCAAAAAGTTTTCCTCGGTCGACCAGATCGAACACTTCACCGGGTTCGGGCTTTATGACAAAAGCTTTATTGATGTGCTGCGGAAGCTCGATGACCCGACACCCTTTATCCGCGGGATCGTTGCGGAACTGGGCGGAAAACGCAAAGAAGTCCCCTATGAACAGCCTCAGCGCCGCGCAGGAAAAACACACAATAATTTTTACACCCTCTATGACGCCGCCATGCTGAGTGTGACCAGTTATACAAAAGTAGGTATGCGCATTGCAGTCTTTGCCGGGTTGTTTATGGCATTTATAAGTTTTATTATCGGCCTGGTTTATCTGGTTATGAAGCTGATCTATTGGGATCGTTTTTATGCCGGACAGGCGCCGACAATCATTATCGTTTCCTTTATGTGCTCTGTTTTGCTGGTATTTATGGGATTCTTAGGCGAATACATTTCAGCAATCAACATTCGGATGATGCACCGCCCTCTGGTAATTGAAGAAGAACGGCTGAATTTCACCCCTGAATCCGAAAATCAGCCGGCAATCGAAAACAGAAGCGAACATAAGACAGAATGACATTTTTCTGCATATAAACGCCAAGGATAATTACAAAGAGTAAGTAAGCAGAAGCTACAAAGACGGTGAAACATTTTTATCAGGATCAATCCGGTTGGATGAGGCAATTTTATGAAAATCAATGACGTTATAAAAAGTTCGATTATTTCAATTCTCTCGGTTTTCATCTTCTACATATGCGCAGTTTCTAAATTTAGCGAGTCGATAAAAAAACTGTTTGGGAGCACAAATCTGCCATCACTTGTTATCAGCACGATTTCCTGTATATTTCTGTTCTTTTTATTCAGAAAAATAAATTTACAAATTTCCTCAAAATTATCCTGTCTATGCTTTGTTTTTATTTCCTGTTTTCTTCTTTCAAGCTATTTTTTATAACCAAGGATTTTAAAAAACACACACGAATTAATCTCTGAACTGGAAATGGATGATATTCATTTGCAATATTGGAAACACTTATCATAAACTGGGTTAAAAGCTTCGGTCTATGTGAATTTTCATCCATGCTTGGCGCTCGAAACAAAAGATAGAATAGTTTTTTGAAAGACCAAAGAATTATGTATAAATCACAACTTAACAAATCATTTCGTGACAACATCCTGCGAAAAAGGATCTATTGGATTTGTCTGGCCCTCATTACCTGTCTGTCCTACGCATTCGACCTTGTAATTGCAGATAACAACGCACACGGTGACAGTTCCGCAACCTGATCCGTAAGGTGCGAGCTTCGCCCTGTGCAGTCTTCGCTGCAGCACCGTAACCGTCCCCGTGTGCTCCCAGGACCTTCGTCCCGTTTTCCTTCCTGCAACAAATGTGTTACAATATACTCATATATATCATGTGTCGGAGTTATAGATATGGCATCGGATAACATCCAGTACAAAGACAGGCTATTCACCTTTATATTCGGCAGCGAAGAAAACAAGGCATGGACGCTCAGCCTTTACAACGCGGTCAATCATACCGATTACACCGATCCTTCCGCCATCGAAATCACAACCATTCGTGAGATCATGTATATGGGGATGCACAATGATGTCTCCATTTTGTGCTATGACAACATGGATCTGTTTGAGCAGCAATCGACATTCAACCCTAATACTCCTCTGCGTATGATGCAATATGCAGGTAATCTCTATGAAAAATATATCAAACAGCGCAGACTCAATAAATACAGCAGCAAGCTTTTACAGCTTCCCACTCCCAGACTGATCGCGTTTTACAACGGTACACTGAAGGAGCCAGATGAATTGATCCTGAAATTGAGCGACTCCTTCCCGAAAGGTTCAGATTCGGATATTGAAGTCTCCGTCCTGATGCTGAACATCAACTACGGGAAAAATCAGAAACTGATGGAGGCGTGCAAACCGCTGATGGAGTACTCCTGGCTGGTTGCAAAGATCAGGAATATCAAAAAAAATAACGATGAAAACGCCATTATCAGCGCGATCGATCAGGCGATCAGCGAAATGCCGGATAATTTTCTCATCAAACAGTTTCTGGAAACTCATAAAGCGGAGGTAAAAGGTATGTTACTCGAAGAATATAAAGAAACCGAAGTAATGGAACTCTTCAGAGAAGAAGGCCGCGAAGAGGGCCAATTAAATATGCTCTTCAACCTTGCCGGGAAAAAACTCATCACCGTCGAACAGGCAGCTGAAGAAGCCGGCATGACCGTCGATGAGTTCATCGAAAAAATGAAAGTTGCCTGAATTCAGCAGCGGAAAATAGGAGGGCGCGCATGGGGACAGGTCTGTGTGCGCCCGTTATGTTATGCATTCAGGCATCTTTTTCGATGGCATGCGAATATAGCCTTTCCGTGCGCCTCAGCTAAGCTGACAGAGCAGCCCCATTTTCTCAGATTTTTTTATAAAAACCTACGCATACAGCACGGGAAGGCAGTATTCGTGTGCCTCGAGCTCAAGCGGAGCAGCCCATGGATTCTCTTACCTGCTATTATAAATTGAATACAACAATCTGAAAGTCATAGCACATGAACAAATCTTCACTGAATCATTCTTTCTTTCAAGATATCCTGCGAAAAAAAGTCTATTGGATTTGTCTGGCCCTCATCACCTGTCTGTCCTACGCGTTCGACCTTGTAAACCGCACACTCAGTATTGACGACCTTTCAAGGCCACATTACGGGCACAAAGATAACGCAATGATTGCCGGGACGCGCTGGGGTATGACCTTATGGAACGACATTCTCAGCTGCGATGAATATATGCCGTTTCTTGACAAATTTTGGGCGATTCTCTTTCTCCTGCTCAGCGCAGTTCTTTTCTCAAGAATTCTATTCATATTCTTCAGTGAAAGCAAACACCGGCTGGTTCTTTGCACACTTTTCAGTTGCCTTTGGGTCTCATACCCGCTGATCAACGAAATTTGGCTTTATAACGGCGCAAATGCCATTTCCTTCGGAAACGCATCGATCGCAGCATTTACCATTTTGCTCCTCTACGACAGCCGGAAATTGTTTTCAAAGAAGACAATGATCAGTGCAGGCTTGCTGACAATCATCGTTTCGAGTTACGAATCAGGCGCTTTTTTATATGTTTCGGCAGTCATTTCAGTTCTTTTACTGGACCTGATCATTTTTGGGAAGAAGGGCTGGCTTCGCAAAGGCATCATATATGCCATTCCGCTGGTATTGGCAGTCCTGATCCGTTATGCGATCGGTTTTGGGCTGATTAAATTGATGAACCTCTCATATGAACCGAACGGAGCCACAAAAATTGCCTGGCTGGAAGGTAATTTCACTCAAAACTTACAGGCTGTTTTCAATTTATCCATGCATTATTATTTTTACACGGGGCTCATTTATCTGCCTGTCGGAGAGTTCGTTTTTGCGTCCTTCATCGGTCTGGTTTGTACTGTAGTTCTTTCGGTTAAAAAGCGCAATTTCCATCTTTTTTTGCTCTCGATCATCTTTTATATATCCCTGTTTTTCCAGCCGCTGCTTCAGGGCTCTTTCATGCACTATCGAAGTGCGCTGACGGTTCATTATTTTACCGCTTTCACACTGACAATGATGATTTTTGCGCTCACCTTCCCGAAAAAGCAAACATATTATAAAATCGCATTGGTTTTTACCGTTTATCTCTGCTATCGTCAGGGTGTTTTTCTCAATCAAACACTGGCTCTGAACAACCAGCGGTCAGACAACGAGGCAGACCTCATCCAAAATATCGGGTATCGGTTGAAAACTGAGTTCGACGATAAACAGGTCATCTTTGTTGGTGGGATGGATCTCGGAGATAATATCGAACGCCAGAGGCGGCCAAATCAAAATATGATCGGCGGATATATTTACCGGAAATTAGCCTATCATTTCAATTGGGGCTACGAAGACACCATTATTTATGAAACCGATGTTTATCCGCTGCTCAACTGGAACATCAGAGCATTCGGACATCAGAAAATGATGCAGGAATATTTATCCTACTATGGGTATGAAGTGGAAACACCGGATGAGCTGCCATGGTATAAATATGAGAACTATCTTTATCAGGCAAAAGATCTGAACATGATACCGTTGGAAATTCGCGATACGGGAGAATATATTCTGGTATACCTGGGCGATTCTCCCTGGTAATCATTGGCGAGTGAAAGAGAGGGAAGCACACGTTTCTGCCCCCTAAGACTCAGGAAGACGGAAGCACGTGGGGACGGTTACTGCGTTGTTGCGGAGCCAACACGCAGGAACTGTCCTCATGTGCGGTCAATGGCAGATAACAGCGCACAAGGTGACAGTTCCGCAACCACACCTGATCCGTAAGGTGCGAGCTTCGCTCGTTCTGATTCGGATCAGGAGCTTCGCCCTGTGCCGGCTGCGCTGCATCAGGAAAACCGTCCCCGTGTCCCCTTGTGTTCAAGCGGGGTCAGATCCCTCCAACTCTTCGCTCGTGCTTGCGCACATCGCGCGAGTCTGCGGAATCCGACCCCGAGCTCTACCACATTTTTGAAGATAAGTCAACCGACAATATTGTCGGTTCCATTTTTTAAATTCCCGGTGTAAACTCATAAGCAAATAGTAAGTAGTAAGTAGTAAGGAGTAAGGAGTAAGGAGCAGGAAACCTGAATCCTGACACCTGACACCTGAGCACACGGAGACTGCTCTTGCGTTGTTGCGGAGCCGAAGCACACCGGGCCTGCTCTTTTGTTGGCGCGACGCCGCC
>JAFRIR010000043.1 GCA_017432685.1 Flexilinea sp.
CCCTGCCCGTGAAATCGACGGTCGTGGTGCTCTCCGGCGCGACGTCGTTCACCGTTCCGGCGGGCACGACGCCGATTTGGGCGACGACGCAGGTTGGCTACATTTCTTATTTCTCATTTCTCATTTCTTATTTCTTATTTACTTTATCGTTTCCATCCATTGCAGGGTGCTGCGGATGAATTCCGCCCGAAAGCTGTAAACCAGGTGCAGATAGTCATCACGGTCCGGATGCCCGGCGAGTATTTTTTCGATGTTTGACAGCCAGGTTTGGCAGCGGTGCTTTTGCGCGTCAATGAAGTGTCTTTTTTCTTCTTCCGGGCGGTCTTTGAGAAAATAAAGCTTCCCCAGAAAGTCTGAACGGATCTCATTCATGTGGTCCACCGGGGAATGAAGCCAGGCTTCAAAGGCAGATTTCCCGGCCGGTGTGATGGTGCAGATCTTCCGGGCAGGGAGCTGCTCCTCCTGATCGATCGTTGTGCTGATGAGACCGTTGCGTTCAATTTTGTCCAGTACCGCATAAAGGCGGCTTTGGCGGAAGGTCCAGAGTGCCTTCAGCTCTTCGGAACTGCTCACTTGCTTATAGAGATCGTAGGCATGTGTCGGCTGTCGGTTGATGAGACCGAGCAGCAGAAAATCCATGGTAAGGGGGTCTTGTGGTCGCGGCATGATTTTTTCCTGTTTTTCCTTTCATTATAACAAGTTTTTCTATATCAGAAGGAAGCACACACAGACAGATCTGCTGATGTTGCGGAGCCAACACAGCAGGGCTGTATCTCGTGATGCGTTCCACGGTTCTGAACAGATACATATTTTGACAAAAAAAGATAAATGCCGTAAAATTCAAGAAAAGCAATTGATCTATTGACAGTCACCGGAGGAGTTTATGCGTTCATTGCGGAAAGTTCCGAAAATTTGTGTTTGTTCGCCGCATTTTGCCTCACAGGCTTATTATCAGCGTTTGCGGGGAATCTATAACTATTTGAACTCTCTCGTCATACGCGTTGATATTCATATCCGCATTATCTCTTCCCAGGAGCAGCTGGATACATTCATCAATACCCTGCCCGAAAATAAAGTTGACGGGGTCATTTTTATCTCACTGTCCCTGACGGATGAAAATGTGATGAAGGTCAAAGCCGCGGGTGTGGAATGTGTCCTGATCGAAAATCAATCCGAACTCTGCACCTGCATTACAAACGAAAACTTTGAGGGCGGGCGGCTGGCTGCCCGCTATTTCCTTGATCACGGATATCAGAGCTTCGGACTTTTGTGCGAACCTTTCCATTGGGCTTATTCGGTTTACACGATCCAGGACCGCATTATGGGCTACCAGGCTGAGCTGGGCGCAGCCGGGCACATCATCCCAAAAGAACACATTTATGAAAGCAAGATCAACAGAGCCCTGGTACGAGAGCGTTTTGTTGAGGTCTTTCGGAAGGGCAATTATCCGAAGGCGTTCTTTGTACCGGCAGATGTCATGGCGATCGGCTTGATCCAGGCAGCATATGACTGTGGACTGAAGGTGCCGGAGGATGTGGCGGTGATCGGTTTTGATGACGTGGATGCAGCTGATTTCATGGAGCTGACCACCATCAGCCAACATCTGGATGAGTCCGGTGAGATCGCTGCCAGAGCTTTGCTGGATAAGATCCATAATCCCAACACCGTTGAAAAACACATTGACCTGAAGCTGACACTTGTAGAGCGGAAGACGGCATAGAAAAACCGAAATCTGTTTACATGGCATTTTCATCCATCCACGTTCCCTTATCATGGTTCCTTTTGTGCGCACACTGATGAGACTCTTTGGCTGAATTTTATATGGGGTGTGACAATACGGAACATATGTAACCATTGTATTACTGCGTTGAAATTATCAGTTGTAAAATATCTATACCTTTCTCTAATTTCAGATGATAATAATACAAAGAGAGCGCAGCAACACTCATGAAAGAAAACAAAAATAATATTGGAAAATCGAATACGGTCATAATTCTTTTGGCCGTCATCATTGCGATAGCGATCCTGTTGTTTTTCCAATACATTTTTCTCAACAGGCTGAACCGGCAGCACGCTTATAAAACCGGTGAGGTCATGGCCGAACAGGTCGGGAACCTGCTCCTTTCCAATGATCGCAAACAGCAGGTTTTGATCGAAACGCTGAAAGAAAACTATATATCCAAAGCAAAAGCGGTTGCTTATTTCCTTGAGAACAATCCCGATATGGAAACAGACCAGCCCACTTTGGCTCATATCGCGGAACTGATGTCGATCGATGAGATACACCTGTTCAATGAAGAAGGTGTGATTTATTTCGGCACTGTTCCGAGGTATTACGGTTATTCTTTTGATTCAGGCGATCAGATGGGGTATTTTAAACCCATGCTGAGTGATAAAACCCTGTCCATGTGCCAGGATGTCACTCCGAATACGGCAGAAAGTAAATTGATGATGTATGCGATCTGCTGGAACAGCGACGGAAGATTCATGGTTCAGGTTGGGATCGAGCCTCCGCGGCTGATCGAGGAACTGCATGCCAATGAGATCAGTGAAGTTGTGGATGGACTGCCCGTCAATGCAGGAATGTATATCATTGTCGCTGACAGTGAAACAGGCGAGATCCTTGGCAGTACTTTGAGTGATTATACCGGGAAGCTTCTTTCGGAGAGCGGCATTCCGGTCAGAACACCGGAAGATAAGGAAACTGTAAATTATAAATCAGTGTTGAAAGACGAGCGGGTTTACAGTTCAGTCGGAAAAGCCGATAAATATATCATTCTGGTTTTACAGTCCGTGCGGGAGATCAACAAAGATATTCCGCTGTTGATGATGATCGTTTTCCTTTACCTGCTGCTGGCATCCGTTCTCCTGATCTATTTCGTCAAAAGGCTGACAGCCAGGATCTTTCGGGAAAAAAGAAATGCTTCTATCGATGCCTTGACCGGTCTTCAGAATCGCAGGGCTTATGAGGATGAGATCATTCATCTGGATGAAATGCCGAAAGAGGAGCGGGAAAACCTGAACTGCATAATGATCGACCTCAATGAACTGAAGCTGATCAATGACCGTCATGGTCATGAAGCGGGAGACAGGGCCATCAAGGCTTTTGCCAAAATCATTGATAAATTGTTTTCTCCATATGGGAAGGTCTACCGCATCGGTGGTGATGAGTTTGCGGCATTCCTGTTCATGTCTGTTTCACAATTGGTACAGCTTATTGAAGACGTGGAGTCTGAGGTAACTGCCTGGTCCGGGGAGAATAACATCAGCCTTTCCATGTCCTATGGAGCAGTGTCAGCGGAAGAATATCCGGATATGCCGATTGAGGAACTGGAAAAAATTGCTGATGAACGGATGTATCATGCTAAAACACTGTTCTATCAGAAATCCGGGCATGACAGGCGTCTCTCCACGAAAAATCAGGTAAAATTAGTACGTTGAATTCAGTAAATTTCCAAAAAAAAGAATGAATTCGGGAGCACACGAATGAAAAAAATCGGAAAAATTGTCCTTGGCGGTCTTTATCAAAAAATATACAATCTGGCGCTGTATTCAATCATTCTGGTTATCGCGGCTTATACTGTGGTGCTGTTTTATCAGATTTCACACCTCAGAACGCTGGTGGCGGAAACCAACGCAAAGCAGAAGGAGTCCATCGCTGAAATTTCCCGGCAAACCATGAACAGTGTCCTGTCCTCCAGTATGGTGCAGTCCACGCGGGAACGATCTTACATTGCCAATGATTTGTTTACCGATGCAGCGGAAAAGGTGATGATGCTCGGCGATTACGCGGGAAAGATCTTTGCGGATCCGGACGCATACCCCTTTCATGAGTTTTCCCTGCCTGATCCCGCAAAGGATGGCGAAATCACGGTTCAGCTGCTGGTCGATGAGGATGCTAAACCTAATGATCCGGAGGTGAACAGCCGCCTTGGTCTGGCTGCCAATATGTCCGATATGCTGGTTTCGCTTTATCAAATCGGCGGGCTGAATTCCTGCTATATCGCGCTTCCGGACGGTGTGATGCTGCTGGCAGACAACAACTCCGCCGGCAAATTTGATGAGCATGGAAACATGATGTTCATTTCGATCGATGAACGTGCATGGTATGCGGGGGCGAAGGAGACCGGCGGCCTGTTCTTTACCGATGTCGTTCAGGATGTGTTCACCGGGCAGATCGGCATCATGCTGGGGTATCCGGTCTATCAAAACGGTGAACTGGCTGCGGTTGTGGGTGCGGATCTCTTCCTTGATAACATGGCTGCGGCGGTGAATGAGGCCACTGCGAACGGTTCATTCGTGTTCATTGTCAACGGGAGCGGTCATGTGGTGTTTTCACCGATGAAAACAGGCCTTCTTCAAGTGAGAGCGAATTCCGAGGATTTGAGAGAATCGGATAACACGGAACTGGCGGAGTTTATTCGCAGTGCGCTGATGCAAAATACAGATATTCAAACCGTGAATATCGATGGCACCGATTATTATGTAGCCGGCGCTCCGATCGATTCCGTCGGCTGGGTGCTTGTATCCGCCGTCAGCAAGGAGCTGACCGATCAGCCGACAATCAGGATGGAAGAGGCCTACGACAGTATTCTCAACGACGCAATGGACTCATTCGACAAAGGACTGAACAATTCGAAGCGCGTGATCATCATTCTGGTGATCGTTGCTGCGGTCCTGGGAACCGGCGCCGCTTTGGTTTTGGCAAAACGCATTGTGACTCCATTGGAAACGATGACAAAACGGGTCGTTTCCCTGGGTGGGGACAACCTTCAATTCAGGATGGAGCCTGCGCTGCAAACCGGTGATGAGATCGAAGTGCTGGCGGAGTCCTTTGCGAATCTTTCAGCAAAGACGCTGCAATATGTCGATCAGGTGAAAACTGTTACTGCGGAAAAGGAGCGGATCGGTGCGGAATTGAACATGGCGACGGCTATCCAGGCCAGCCAGCTTCCCCGCCTGTTCCCGGCGTTCCCGAACCGCTCTGAGTTTGATGTTTATGCTTCCATGACGCCGGCCAAGGAAGTGGGCGGTGATTTCTACGACTTCTTCATGATCGATGATGATCACATCGGTATCGTCATGGCGGATGTTTCCGGTAAGGGTGTTCCTGCGGCGCTGTTCATGATGGTTTCCCGTGTGCTGATCAAGTCTCATTTACAGAACGGCGAAAAGGTGTCGGAAGCGCTTGCGAATGTGAATAACCAGCTGTGTGAAAGCAATGACGCGGAGTTTTTCGTCACTGTCTGGGTCGGAGTTTTGGAAATATCGACCGGGAAGGGTACGGCTGCCAATGCCGGACATGAACACCCGGCCTTGCGGAGGGTTGGCGGCAGTTATGAACTGATCTCTTACCGCCACTCACCAGCAGTCGCAACCATGGAAGGCATCCCCTTCCGTGAACATGAGTTTGAGCTCCATCCTGGAGACAGCTTCTTTGTCTATACTGACGGTGTGACCGAAGCTACGAATAAAGACAAGGAGCTGTTCGGCAATGATCGCCTGCTTGAGGCTTTGAACAAGAAACCGGATGCTGATCCGGAAGAAGTGCTGAGTAACGTCATGGACGGGATCAACAGCTTCGTCGCCGGAGCGGAGCAGTTCGATGACATTACCATGCTCAGCTTCAAATATAAAGGACCGGAAAAAGCGTAACCTTTCAGAACAAAAAACAAGGGGACAGTCACTTTATGGGACTGTTCCCTGAATTTTTAGCCTTGTCTATGAGACTTCTTCGCTGCTTCTGTAATAACGGACTTTAATGTTAAAATTACATTTGTCATGTGAAATTATGATTAAGCTCTTAGCTTCGCGAAATGTTTTGACAAAAAACCCTATCAAGTGTAAAATTTTTGTGCGTTCAATTTGATTATGCGTTTCTTTGTGAGTCAACTCCGGGAAACCGGAGAGAAATTATAGGAGACAATATGAAAAAGTTATCCGTTTTGTTGGTCTTCGTGATGCTCGTCAGCGTTTTCTGCGCTGCCGGAGCTCAGGAGAAGAGCTATCTGGAACGCGCCTATGACGGCGAATTCAGTGGCACTCAGGTCATTTTCGATGGCCCGTTTGTTGACAATGACCAGGTTTTCTTCGAAGAATCTATTAAACCCTTCGAAGAAGCTACCGGTATCGACATTGTCTACGTTGGTAACAAAGACTTCGAATCCACCATCCAGATGCGTGTCGAAGGCGGCAACGCCCCTGATATCGCTGACTTCCCGCAGCCGGGTCTTCTGGGCAACCTCGCCAAGAAGGGTTATATGATCGATGTCCGCAATGTCATCAGCGAAGATTGGCTGAATGAAAACTACAGCCAGGCCTGGCTCGATCTTGCCATGATGGAAGGTCCCGATGGCGAACCGATGATGGCCGGTATCTGGGCCCGCAACAACGGTAAATCCCAGGTCTACTATCGCCCGGCAGTCTGGGCTGAAGCCGGCTACGAAGTCCCGACCACCTGGGACGAAATGGTCGAACTGAGCAAGCAGATGGTTGAAGACGGCGAAACCCCGTGGTGCATC
>JAFRIR010000044.1 GCA_017432685.1 Flexilinea sp.
AATAGACATGGGACTTCTCCTTTGGAGTATTTTTTTTTGCGATATAAATATTATACCAAATCGGAAGTCCTTTCTTCGTTTTATTTCACTTATCAGGTGAATGAAATTTCTTTAAGATAACCTGTTTTTATTCGGCTTTTCGCAGATGAATCAAAATTTTATGAATAATTCAGGTTAAAAGTATTTAAAAGAGCAGAATCCGAAATCAGCCCTTCTTAAAAGTGAGATCAGTGAAAATGATATGGTTAAAGAGTATGGAATGAGATTCTGCAAAGAAATACAAGGAGCACTAATTTAGCGGTAAGTGTGTAACGATTGACAAGTGGCAAGGTGTGGTTTCTTTGACAGAATCATAAGAAAATAAAGTGAAGAATAATCAGTAGAAGAAAAAGCAGCTGAATACTGACAACGTAAAAAGGAACAATAATATGGTTTACGAATTGAAACATTTCGACACTCCTCTTATACGGTTCAGTGCAGAAAGCGGAGCAGAACCGGATGTTCATATTTTATGGACAGATGAAGATAATAAACAGTTGTTGCCGCTTGATCTTCAGGAAATCTCTCCAAAAGGAATCGAATCCTGGGTGAAGAATCGTTCCATTCCCAGAAATCGCGCCTATGTTTCTGCTATTTTGAGTTCTCTCGGTCTCAGTCTGAACCGTCCTTTCGATATTCTTCGGATTTCCAAAGGCCTGAGTCTGAATGATTGTTACTGGGTAACTGAAGAAGGTTTTGAAGGGAGCTTCGAAAAATATAATCTTTACGACAATCCAATCAGCCGGATATTGGGAGAAATCGCTTTTACCGGTTTCGGCAGCAGCGACGGGATCATCAATTCAAGTCCGGAGCTGACAACCAACGGTATGCTTCCGAAATGCTGGCGGCGTGAAAGCGGGGTGATCCGACTGTATAAGGGTGGTACAAGCGGCGCCGTTAATACCGGCAACGAACCCTATTCAGAGTTTTATGCTGCGCAGATCGCAGAAGCGCTTTCTATCAACGCAATTCCTTACGGTCTTTCAAAATGGAAAGGTATTCTCTGTTCCACATGCGAACTTTTTACAAGCAAGGAATATTCTTTCGTTCCGGTCGGCAGGGTCATTCGTTCCGGAGGAATGAGGGCTGTCCGTGAGTACTATCTGCAGCTGGGTCCGGAATATCTCAAAGCGCTTGATGACATGATCGTATTTGACGCGGTGATTCTGAACAGTGATCGCCATTACGGGAATTTTGGTTTTCTTGTGGATAACCGGACAAATACTATTGCAGCTCCGGCGCCATTATTTGATCATGGATTATCTCTATTGACTTACGCCTGGGGCCCTGATTTTCAGGATAAAGACTCTATTTCCAGGTATGCAGACACACTGCAGCCTTGTGTATATGATGATTTCATTGGGACTGCAAAATCAGTCCTCACGCATGAGCACAAAAACAATCTCAGAAAACTATTAAATTATAAGCTCAAACGCCACCGCCGTTATAATCTGCATGAAGATAGACTTGTCCTGGTAGAGGAAATCATTCACAGGCAGGCTGCAAGGCTCCTAAGTTAGTAATGAGTGGCGACAGGGAAAACGATAGAAATCAAGAATTGAACTATTATCAGTTTTTTTCAGACGCTGCCCGGATAATCAGGAACAGGATGTCCGCAATGAAAAACGCGGGCTGGATGATTAGATCAGACATTTTGATCTGAATTCAGCAAAAGAATTGCTTACATCCCGCAGTTCAAAGATCAATAAAGCGTCTCCTCCGAAGAAGAGACGCTGTGGGCAAATAGGTTTTTACTTTGCGCTGCTCAGATAAGCTGCGCGATGCGTTTGGCTACGTTGTCCTTGACGTTGTTGTAGAAGATCGAATAGTCGTCCTGGTGGAAGCTCTCTGGTCCGGAGAACTCTACCATTTCGTTTGCTATGGCTTTGGCGTGTGTCACGACCGTGCCGCGGGCAAGGTTCACCTGCGCGTCTCCGCCGATGTCGCGGATCTCGGTTGCACCAGTCTTTTCGTCCATCACGATCGAGCCAAGGTTCATGCTTGCCGGTGCATACGTCTCGTCGCGCTTCCAGTTCAGAGGATTAATAGCAATTCCGTGCGGAAGCATTGCGGCATTTATAAAATCAGTCTCCGCGTTCTTGGGACCCTCTGCATGCCAGCTGATGATGACACCCGTGTCGGTTTCGCCGGTCGCAAACTTCATACAATAATACCGACTAAGTGAGAAAAAAGTGAAGAAAAAGATTCCATTGATATGTGCCGGAAAGAAGGACCGAGTGGAATGGCAGCGTTTCTGGATGCGCAAGATATTCCCTATCGCAGAGAAAGCGTCAATAACACGAAGTCCTGTATACCCATTTAATTCATTGGTCGCAAATTGGTGTTATACATATTCGATGATCTAAACCAAGCTGTTTTTTTTACATCAGCATGAATGACTTCATAAACCTTGAGAAACCTGGTATCTATTCAAAATACCTGTTATAATTGTCCATGAACAGGATGATTATTTGAATCGTGGACATTTATAGCGAATTAAGGGTATGGTATGATCATAGGCAGAGAAAAAGAAATAAAAAAACTGAATGAATTATTCGAAAGCCCTAAAGCCGAACTGGTTGCAATTTACGGGAGAAGAAGAGTAGGAAAGACATTTCTTGTGGATGAGGTTTTTGAAAACAGAATTACTTTCCGTCATTCCGGTCTTTCTCCGATTGATGATCAATTATCCACAGAAACGAAGAGAAGAAGCCGGATGAAAGATCAACTGAAGCATTTCAACCGATCGCTTAATAGTCAGGGTATGAAAAATCGGAAAAACCCTGAATCCTGGTTGGATGCTTTTTATCTGCTCGAAGAATTTCTTATGGAAAGAGATGATGGAAAAAGCCGGCTTGTTGTTTTTCTTGATGAGATTCAATGGCTTGATACTCCAAAATCCAGTTTTATTATGGGATTCGAAGCATTTTGGAATGGTTGGGCTTGTCACCATAAAAATATCATGGTCATTGTTTGCGGCAGTTCCAGCTCCTGGGTTCTGGATAAGCTTATCAATAATCATGGCGGACTTTATGGCAGGGTAACATATGAAATTTGTCTTGAACCGTTTTCCTTATTTGAGTCTGAAAAATTCTTTCAATCAAAAGGAATCGTAATGTCAAGATATGATATTGTCCAAAGTTATATGATGGCAGGCGGTATTCCATTTTATTTAAATTATTTTGACCGGGAATTAAGCCTTCAGCAAAACATCAATGCAATGTTTTTCAGCAGTCATGCCCCGTTAAGAAATGAATTTGACCGGTTATTTGCGTCTTTGTTCGAAAATCCTGAGACAATTAAATCGATAATCATTGCATTGAGTACAAAGAATATGGGGTTGACAAGAACAGAATTATTGGAAAAGACCGGAATCCCTACAAACGGTAAATTTTCTGATTGCCTGGATGCACTTATTGCGGGGGATTTCATTATTAAATATCATTCATTCGGGAACGGTAAAAAAGAAGCATTTTACAAGCTAATTGATCCTTTTTGCATTTTTTACCTACATTTTGTGAAAGACAATAAAGATATAAATTTCAACGATTGGGTTAATATCTCGGATTCTCAGCCGGTTATCATTTGGAGAGGTTATGCATTTGAAAATGTTTGCTTCAATCATATAAAGCAAATCAAAATGGCTCTTGGTATCAGCGGTGTTTCAACCATCGAATCATTATGGTCTAAAAGAGGTACAGAAGAGCAACCTGGAACTCAAATTGACCTGATTATTTCCAGAAAAGATAATATCATTAACATGTGTGAAATCAAATTCTACAGTGATTTATTCGCAGTTAACAAAGATTATCATTTTACATTAGTACGAAGAAACAATATGCTGCATGAAATAATTTCCAAAAAAGCAGCAGTCCATAATACATTGATTACAACGTATGGCTTGAAACATAATGAATATTTCAGTGACTTTATCCATGTAATAACGCTGGATGATTTGTTTGCGGAATAATTGGGGAGTGATAATTCTATGAAATGTACCTTAATGCACCGTACAGTTTCCGCAGCGGAAATTGATATTGACAGTGACAGTGGATTTATTTCAAAGATCCTCAAGGTTAGCGCTCCTGAGCATCTCCCTGTCGGTGTCGCGGATCCGAAAGGCAATCTGAGCAGAGCCGCTTTGAATCAATGGTGGACAGATCGAGCGATTCCGGCAAGCCGTTCCGGGCTGCGCGATGCATTGGATATACTGGGGATCGTTGACTCCAAACAGCTGCTGATGCGCTGCTATGGACTGAGTCTTTCCGATCAGTATTGGATCAAACCGGATGGTTCTGACCTGTTATGGGAGAAAATCAATTTTTTCAATAATTCCTTTTCCGAAGATATCGGGGATATCCTGTTTGAAACGAAGCCAAAAAGTTCAATATTGGATTTCAATTCTCCGGACAGCACCTCGGACGGCAATCTCAAAAAGCGCTGGAAAATTATTAACGGGAAGCGTTATTTGATCAAGGACGGTTCCGATCCGTTCTTCCAGCAGCCATTTAATGAAGTGATCGCATCGGAAATAATGGATCGTCTCAGGATCGCTCATATTCCGTACACTGTAACTTCGATCGATGGGAAGCCATACAGTTTGTGCGAGGATTTCATTACCTCCAAAACAGAATTGATCCCTGCATGGCGGATCATTCAAACGAAAAAGAAACGCAATGAGACATCGACCTGGCAGCATTTTGTGGATTGCTGCACTGAACTTGGGATACCGGGCACGGTCGAATTCCTTGACCGCATGATCGTTTTGGATTATCTCATCGCCAATGAAGATCGTCACTACAATAACTTTGGAGCCTTGCGCAACGCGGAGACACTTGAATGGCTCGGGATGGCTCCGATTTATGACAGCGGATCGTCACTTGGCTACAACAAAGTCGCCCGACGTATTGCAGCCGGTGACGATATCATCTGCAAACCGTTCAAGAAGCACCATGAAGAACAGCTCAAACTGGCCTGGGACCTTTCCTGGATCGACTATGACCGGCTTTCGGATGTTCGTGAAATGATTACCGGTATCTTGTCCTCGGAAATAGCCGCCGAGACAATTGACGAAAACCGTATCGAAGCGATCATTCAATTCGTTGAAGCCAGAATTCGGACATTACAGCAAATTACTCATGCTCACCATTCAGACCGCTCTGCATCCGATGATGACCTGACGGAAAATATTGCTGCTGCATATTAGTGAAGAAAAGCCTTGCAATATCAAAACATAATTCCGGGTGTTTTTATTGACCGTCCCAATCGGTTTATTGCCCATGTAGAAGTAGATGGAATCGTGGAAACGGTTCATGATTGATTACAAAACTCGCTCCGACCGCACATATTTGATGCTTGACACTCCTAATTAAATAATGTAAAATAATGTTTGTTATTATATACATTTATTGCAATAAACTTTATAATAACAAACATAAGGATCAACAATGAAAAAAGCAGCATATAATATTCTTCCCGCAACTGAAGACATTCTCAAAACGATGGGTGAACAGATCAAATTGGCAAGGCTCCGTCGGAATTTATCTGTGGCTCTGGTTGCCGAACGTGCCGGCATCAGCCGGTCTTCTTTATGGAAGGTTGAGTCCGGTAATCCGGCAGTTGCAATGGGAATTTATGCAGCTGTCCTGCATGCTTTGAATAACATGGATAAAGATCTGCTGCTTGTTGCAAAAGATGATGAATTGGGCAGGCATCTTCAGGATATGGGACTTCTGACAAGAAAACGTGCATCCAATAAAGGTGAGTCATGACGTCCGAGCAGAAAATGGTTTATGTGTACGACAGTTTCAGTTCAGATTCACCAAGTCTGTTGGGACTCTTATACATCTCGGTGATCCGCGGCACTGAAAGTTACGCTTTTGAATATTCCAGAGATTGGCTGAGTAAAACAAATTTTTCGATCAGTCTGGATCCTGAGTTGATGCCATTTCCCGGAAGACAATTCCCATCAGCTAAAAAAATATTTGGACTATTTTCTGATGCTTCACCTGACCGTTGGGGACGTGTTCTGATGAATAAACGGGAGCGGATCCTCGCTGAAAAAGAAGGCAGAAAACCACGGAAACTACATGACAGCGATTACCTTTTAGGTGTTTATGATGAAACACGGATGGGAGGAATTCGTTTCAAATCTGATTCGGGTGGACCGTTTCTGGCTGATGACAGAGAAACAGCTGTCCCTCCCTGGGCGAGACTTCGTTCTTTGGAAGAAGCTTCAAGAAATTATGATGAATCCGGATTATCGGAACAATGGCTAAATCAACTGATAAAGCCAGGTTCATCTTTGGGTGGCGCACGACCCAAGGCTACGGTCATTGATGAGCAACAGCATCTTTGGATCGCGAAATTCCCATCAAAAGATGACGAAAATGACAGCGGGGCGTGGGAAATGACCGTACATGAGTTAGCTGCCATGTGCGGATTATCTGTTCCGGAAGCACGTTTGGAAAAATACTCACGGTATGGCAGTACATATCTTGTAAAACGCTTTGATCGACACGGATCGATACGGGTTCATTATGCGTCTGCCATGACGCTGCTTGGAAAGACAGACGGTGCATCGGCTGCTGATGGTGTAAGTTATCTTGACATCGCTGCCTTTATCAAAGCCTATGGCGCGAACCCGAAATCGGACCTGAGAGAGTTATGGCAACGGATCGTTTTTAATATGGCGGTGTCGAATACAGATGATCATTTACGGAACCATGCTTTTATTCTTTCACGTAGTGGTTGGAGACTATCACCGCTGTATGACGTAAACCCTGTCCCGTATGGAGACGAATTGTCTCTGAACGTAAATGAATCAGATAACCGAATAAATATTGATTTGGCAATTGATACAGCGGAACGGTTCGGGATCGGAAAAAATGAAGCAGCGAAAATAACAGCTGAAATAATAAATACAGTGGAAGGCAATTGGCAGCGCATCGCTGCAAACTGTGGAATTTCTCGTGGACAAATAGAATCTATGCGCCCGGCATTCGGCCTTTCTTTATGAAGTTTTGAAAATATCCTTGGCTGGTGAAAAGATTTATTTGAAAAGCGTTTCAGATCGAATTTTTACGGTATACTTAAATTACGAAGGGGATACCTCATAAAATTTGTATACTTTAGTCGGGAACAACTCCCGTCATTCCCGCTAAAGAGAACTTAAAGAGATAAAGTTCTCTTTTTTCATTAAAATACCACATCCAAACCTAAAAATGAGCAGTTTTTCAATCAAAAATCGGAAAAACTGCTCGTTTTTTGTGCAAATTCGGCAAAATCCAGTTGTTTATACAAAAGTGAAATTCATCCACCATTGTACCCTCGATCTCGGACTTGACAGTTTACTATGATTTATCCGCTGCTCCAATATCGGAAACAACTACAACGCCGGATTTCACATATCAGGGCAGAGATATCGAAATCACAGCCATATGTCCCTTCGTATAAGCCGTTGATCAACTCTTCTTTCTGCCGTGATTCTGTAGAAATTGTCTTATCCGGATAGATTGAAGAAAGCAGCGGAGAAAGTTCAAACATTGGTCCCGGAGCAATCGTTCCGACATTGATCATTCTCTTACTACGGTCATGCTCACGGACTCGATTGATCATAAGCTGTTCCTCAGCAAGAATTTGTTTCGCACATTCTGCCGCCAGGACACCGTTATCATTCAAGGTTATCCGGTTTTTATGCCTGTCAAACAGTTTTAAAGCCAGGATCGCTTCGAGTTTTTGCATTGATCGGCTGAGCGACGGTTGTGTCAGGTGAAGCTTCTGCGATGCTGCCGATAAAGTTCCGCATTCATATACGGCAGACAGCTGCTCCAATAAATATGTATCGACCATAATCGGCTCCGGTATACGTTACACGTATAGTATTATCCGGAAACCCCGGATAACATTGTTTATGTGAAATAAGTGATGAGATTCTATATATTATAAAAAAATCGAACGTCTTCTATCATAAATCAAAGTCTGCCGCAAAGTTTCACATCAACTGCATTTGCGGCAGCATTTTAATTTCGGAATCTCTGAGAAGATTCATCAGCTGTTGTTTCTTGCGGTTTCCAGCATTCGCGGCGTTTTTCCGTAGTATTCGCGGAAAGCTTTATAAAAATTACTGGTACCACGATATCTTTTTCAACAATACTGACGCTGATCCTGTTTATCGGATTGACAGTTTTTACCTTCAGTAATTGATTCATTTCCGAGAGGAGATTTTTAACATGAAAAAATCAGTCAAAAACAAAATGTTATGCATGCAGCCGATCCCGAAGACGCTGGTTTCCTGCCGGGATAAAGGCGGAAGGAATAATGCGCTTGTGGTAGGGTTTACCGCAAATGTGAGTCTGGAACCGCCAATGATCATGGTTGGGATCGTGCCGTCAAGATTCTCACATCACATGGTCAAAGAAAACGGATGTTTTGTGATCAACCTGCCCGGGAAAGGTTATGAGAAGGAATATGCCTATCTCGGCTCAAAATCAGGCCAGGATGAGGATAAGTTTGCCGCGATGAATATTCAATGGCAGAACGCGGAAAAGGTAAATGCGCCGATCCTGACGGACTGTCCTGTCAGTATTGAATGTTCAGTAGTTGAAAGCACCATGCCGGGAACCCATGAGCTCTTTATCGGAAAGGTGGAAGCGGTCCATGTGGATGAAGAGTACCTGGATGAAAAAGGCAATATTCTCTGGAATAAAATCGATCTAATGTGAAGATCAGCATTTTTTCCAAAATTCCTGAAATTGTCATAAACCTTCGTTATCCATTTCTGACCCACTGAAAAGCAACACGCGGCGATCCATCCCGAACGATAATCGTACCGCATTTTACAAAACCGTTTTTCTCTATCAGATGCTGCATTGTCAGGTTGTTTTCATGGGTATCGATCCGAACATTGTCTGCTTTACTCTTTGCATAATCGACTACACAATGAAAAATACCATGGACAGTGCCATCGCTTGCGATTCTGTGAATCGTAACGTAAGGATCGTTGTTAAACCAGGCTCCATTGAATATTTTGGCATAGGTAGGTTCTTCTCCTTCACATAATACAAACACGCCATGGATAATATTTTCTTCAACAACCAAATAACAGTTCCCTTTCCGAATATCGTCATTGATCAGCTCTGGAGAAGGGTAATGGTGTGCCCACTGCGTTGGGTTTCCATGACTGATCATATAATCCTGCGCAATACCATAAATTTCCATGATCCGTTCAAGATCTTCCTTAACCGCCTTCCGTATTTCCAGCATTCACAACCTTCTTTCGACACACTTCTTTATTCACGAAAACACAATTTATTACATTCTTACGCCTTCTGCCCAAACAGCTCCGCAATTTCAGCGAGTTCGTCCCTGATTTTGATGTGCTGCGGACATGCCTGTTCACATCTTCCGCACCGGATACATGCGGCAGCCTGTTTCCTGGCATGGCCTCCGACAAGCCATGCTTCCTGCATTTTTGCCCGTTCAAGGTCACCGAATAGTGTATAGATGTTTCTGGCTGTAAAAGAACCGGAAATACCGATTTCCATCGGACAAACCTTCGCACAGTAGTTACAGGTCGTGCACGGAATCAGGGGAATACTGTTAAGAGCTTCTTTTGCAGTCTCATTGCCACGGTTCGCAGCATTGAAGATATCCTTACAGTTAATTATGCTCGGATTTGATTTCTGCGTCAACCCCGAATTTTTTTCCGGTGCGAGTTTTCTGTAAATTGATGTCATGCCGGCAGCGCTGGCGTAATCTTCAGAGCAGGTGTGCTCATTGTTCACCCCCGTTCCGGTCATGGTTTCAAAACCCGTTTCATCTCCGATAAAAAAAGGTGCCCGATCTCCGCGTCTGCACCATTGGCGCCAATCAGGAGCTTACCACCCATAACAACACCACGGCCGATTCCGGTTCCCAGCGTTATCAGGACGAAATCCTCAAACCCGGCACCGCATCCCTGCCAGCATTCACCGAGAGCCGCAAGGTTGGCATCATTCCCGGCTGCTATGGGCACACTGAAGTATGGAAATTGCTCTGCCAGATTTCAACACCGCGTTTCTGTGCTTCGTCAACAGCCTGTTTGACTTCTTTGTAATTGACAGGCTGAAACTCCCACCTGTGGTGGGGAGAACGGAATAAGCAGGAGCGTAGAGGCTAATCGGAAAAGCCTCCTGTGATAAACTGAAAGAGGTGTCGAAAGCCAAAATCAGAAAGACAGGAGGCAATCCAAATGGATACTAATAGTTTATTACATGATATTTACAGTATAGAGAAAATAAACGATCTGAGGTCACCTGACGGGCGACATTTTTCAGCCTTACCACAAAATCGAACATTTGTCAACGGACAACATTGTCCGTTGACTAAATGATTTTTGTGGTATAGACTCGAATACAAGTAGAAAGCAGAAAGGAAAGGATCATGGCAGGAAACATATTCGACAACCCGACATTGCGTATGATGTACCAGGATGCACTGCAATCCCTTTATAACGGCTGCCTCATGCCATGGGAACGGGATCTCCTCGCCCAGGCTCTGCTGCCGGCGGATATGGTCGATCCCTTCGCCTCGGAAGATGTCAAATCCCTTTCCGTCATGAACCTGACCTGCGTTTCCATCCAACAACATCTATCCAAAATCCGGCTCCCAATGGAAAAAACGTAATCTGCATAAGTGATAATGCTTTCATCGCGGGTTTGACATGAATTCAAAGACATTGATCCAGTTCATTTCGAATTGATCATAGCTTTATATTTTCGGCCAAACTCCTCCATCGAATAAATAATTGGGCGCATGGATTCGCCGATTTCGCTCAAGGCATATTCCACCCGGGGAGGAACCTCTGGATAGACTGTACGGGTGATGATCCCGTCTTCTTCCATAGAGCGGAGACTGTCGGTCAAAACTTTTTGGCTGATCCCCTCGAGATCCCGTTTCAGCTCATTAAACCGCCACGGCCTTGCAAGAAGATTGCGCAAAATCAGCAGCTTCCACTTGCTGCCGATCAGCTGAACAGTTGTCGCAACCGGACATTCCGGCAGTTCGTCTTTGGTCTTCATCACTTTTCTCCTCAAAAAACTTCTGCTGTAAAACAATGCTTTATCCTTCCCGGATCTCATCTGTTATATTACATTCCAGGAGGAATACAAGAATCATTCTTTTCTATAGCATAACTGAATTTCAGATGATTGTCCAGAGGTTATAAAAAGGTAACTATGGTTACAAAAAAGTGCGTACTTGTTTTTTTGCAGGAATTCTCATAAAATAATCGATAAATCACATATAAATAAAGGAGTTAACAATGGCATTATCGAATTTGGTTGAATGGGCGTCTGATAAATCAGCTGCATGCGGAACAGCCTGCGGTGCGGGTGACAAACCGTCGGAAAAACCGGCTGCGTGTGGAAGCGCCTGCGGTGCGGGTGACAAACCGGCAGAGAAACCGGCTGCGTGTGGCAGTGCCTGCGGTGCGGGTGACAAACCGGCAGAGAAACCGGCTGCATGCGGAAGCGCCTGCGGTGCAGGTGACAAACCGGCAGAAAAACCGGCTGCGTGCGGAAGCGCCTGCGGTGCAGGTGATAAATAATTGATCACGGTCAATGGGAACGAGAGTCTTATCACGTTCCCATTGACAACCTTTATTTCATAAACATTCAAAACAGGTATGAATCCGTATTTTTCTTTCCAATGGCACATCACCGATGAATGTGATCAGCGCTGCAAGCATTGCTACATCTTTTCGGGAGGACATCCCTGTCTGGAATCTATGACATGGGATCAGATGGAAACAACGTTTTACAATTGTCTGGATTTTGGTGAGGTCTACCACCGTACCCCTTACTTCTATATAACCGGAGGTGATCCGATCCTTCATCCGGATTTCTGGAGGCTGCTGAATCTCATTCATGAACACGGGCTGAATTTTACGATCCTTGGCAATCCTTTCCATCTGAATGACCAGGCATGCCGGGAATTGAAATGGTTCGGATGCGAAAAGTATCAGCTTTCTCTGGATGGACTGCGCGAAACCCATGACTGGTTTCGGAAGCCCGGTTCATTCGACTGCACGCTGGAAAAAATCGGCTGCATTAACAGAGCAGGGATCCGTTCTATCATCATGACCACAGTTTCAAAAACAAACATGATGGAGGTTCCGGGCATCATGGATGCGGCTGTGGATGCCGGTGTGAATGTTTTTGCTTTTTCCCGCTATGTTCCCAGCGGCGGTGATCTTGATGCGAGCATGAGTCCTGCTGAATACAGGAAACTTCTTTTAATCTGTGATAAAAAGATCAAAGAATATGAAAGCGAAGGATGCAAGACTTATTTCAACCGCAAGGATCACCTGTGGACTTTATATCAATATGAAACCGGTGAATTCAAAATTCCGGAATATGCAAAACCGGGAGCAATATATGGCGGCTGCAATTGCGGAAACTGTCACCTGACCATCCTCCCGTCCGGTGATGTCTACGCCTGCCGCCGGGTTGCCGAGAGCAAAGTCGGGAATGTTTTTGATGACCGTATCGCAGACCTTTGGGTGACTTCTATGGAAGATTATCGGGAATATGAGAAATTCTCGAAATGTTCCCGCTGCAAACTGCTCGCCTGGTGCCGGGGATGTCCTGCGGTAGCGAAGGGGACAAACGGTTCATTTTATGCAGGAGATCCACAATGCTGGGCTTCAGAAGAAAGCGGTCTGCTGATTCCCGCATCAGCTTGAAAGGAATAACGATGGATGCTGAAACCTGTATCAAAAAACTCGGCTATGTCGGCGTGTTGGACTTTGCAACTGTGGATGAGGACGGCGCCCCACAGGTAAGAAACATCAGCGCGATCCATTATGAAGGAATGGATATTTATTTTCTCACAGCTCGGGGAAAATATTTCGCCCGGCAGCTCAAACGCGATGGGCGGGTGCAGATCCTTGGATACACCCGATACAAGGAAACGATCAGGGTCTCCGGTAAAGCCTTTGAAGTGCCCGAAGATGAACAGTTGAAATGGCGGAACATCCTCTATCAGGAACAGCCATATCTGGAAAATGTTTATCCCGGAGAGACGAAGAATATCGACACGATGTTTTGTCTGAAAGATTATACGATCGAATGTTTCTGTCTCAGCACACGACCGATCACCCGGGAATATTTCACAGTGGGAAATGCTGTTCTCAAACCGAAGGGGTATCTCATTACGGACAACTGCATCGGCTGCGGTACCTGCCAAACAGTATGTCCGCAGGATGTCATCACGGAAGGTGAACCGTACAGGATCGATCCGAACCATTGTCTGCAATGCGGAAACTGCGCGGAGAATTGCCCGGTTGAAGCGATCATGCGAAAGTAAAAGGTGGCTGGAATGGAAAAACTGATGAAAGCTGTACTGCTCGACAGACCGACAAAGGCTGAAGATGTTATTTTAAAGGATGTGCCGATTCCCGAAGTGAAACCGGGCTGGGTTCTTGTGAAAGTCCGGTCTTTCGGCATGAACCATTCAGAACAGATCCTGCGTGAATTTGAGATCGAAAATGATTATATTCAAAAGCCGATCATCCCGGGAATCGAATGTGTCGGAGAAATTGCTGACCCTTCAGACAGCGGTCTTGTCAAGGGACAGAAGGTATGTGCTTTAATGGGCGGCATGGGCAGAAGTTTCAACGGTTCCTATGCGGAGTATGCCCTGCTGCCGGACCACCATGTCTTTCCGGTTTCTTCTGAGCTGGATTGGGCTGAGATGGCAGCGGTTCCGGAGACTTACTATACAGCCTGGGGCTCGCTGTTTCAATGTCTGCGGTTGAAGTCTTCCGATAAGCTGCTTGTTCGGGGAGCTACCTGCGCTCTTGGTTATGCGGCTATTCAAATTGCGAGAGCAATTGGATGCACGGTTGTCGGCACGACGCACAGGGAGGCAAAGCTGCAGCTCCTGCAGCAGGCAGGATGTGACGAATGTATTCTGGATAGCGGCAGCCTAAAGGGAAAAGTAGAAGGTGTTGACAAAGCGCTGGAGCTGATCGGCATCAAAACCGTAAAAGATACCATGATGAACATGGAACAGGGAGGGATCGTCTGCAATACCGGTGTTCTCGGGAGAGTTTATGAATGGAATCATTTCGACCCCATCAAGGATATCCCGAACGGCGTTTTTCTGAGCGGATTTTACAGCAACTTCCCTGCCCAAAGCATTATGCACGATATCTATGCATTTCTGGACGAACATCATTTGAAGCCGCTGATCGGTGCAGTCTATTCTTTCGACAACATCCGCGAAGCATGTATTGCCCTTGACAGCGGGCAGGTCAACGGAAAAATCGTGATACGGATTTAGGTACAATTGCTGATTTTCTGCGTTGAGCCAATGGAATAACATGATTCAAATTCATTTATGGCTATTGGTTTTGAAAAATAATAACCCTGAAACAACTGGCAGCCTTTTTGGACAAGCGACTCAAATTGTTGTTTTGTTTCAACGCCTTCGGTCAGCGGTATGATATCCAGATCTGTCAGCATATTGATGATGTTGTGTAAAATTTTTGACTGCTGTTCCTACCACAAATTCGAACAATTGTCAACCGACAACATTGTCGGTTTCATTTTTTAATTTACCGGTGTATACTCAAGGACAAGTAGGATGTAGGAAGGAGGAAAGATGGCAGGGAACATATTCGACAACCCGACATTGAGTATCATGTACCAGGATGCACTGCAATCCCTTTATAACGGCTGCGTCATGCCGTGGGAACGGGATATCCTTGCTCAGGCTCCGCTGCCATCGGATATGGTAGATCCCTTTGCCTCGGAAGATGTCAAACCACTTTCCGTCATGAACCTTACTTACGTCTCTCTTTCCGGCTGGATCGCCGACGCCAAGAAAGAAAAATATTATTCCGAACGTTTTGTACAGCTGAGCAAGCTGGTCATGAAAGGTGTCTCGACCATGGCCCGCGGACTGGTCACCCTGCACCAGCACGGAGAGGAACTCTCCGCAGCGCCGATGCAGATCGACGACCTGATCTCCGTCGGTTCTTATCACTTCCGCAAGAGCTACCTGGGCGTAGTGCAGTTCTCCTCCAAACATCCAGAGATCGGCGAACGTCTTTTGGTCAACCAGCTGAGCTGGGCCACGACGCTAATGCGGCTCTATAAGACGAAGGAAAAATTGGCGAAGCCAATTTTAGTGACCGGTGGTCAGTGTTCAGTGACCGGGAAAAAGGATTCAGGATCCAGGATTCAGGATCCTGGGAATTGCAATTCGAATTTGCTGCTGACAACCGACGGACAGGAATCGGGACTGTCCCTTCAGGGGACTGTCCCTGGTGTTGCGTCCCTTTCTGAAAATGAAGAAGGAAGTACAGAAAATAAGAAATCAGAAATAAGAAATAAGAAATTGGCTTCTAATGAAGAAGTAAGAAGTAAGAGTGAAGAATTGCATGACGATAAGGCTGATAATTCTGAATGCTTCTTTCATAATTCTTCATTAAACGAAGATTCCTCATTTCTCACTCCTCATTCCTCATTTTCTGCTCCGGGCAGGTACGGCGCGTTGCAGGCGTACAAACC
>JAFRIR010000045.1 GCA_017432685.1 Flexilinea sp.
CATTTTATAACTATGATGCAGTAATGAAAGCTGTCGATATCCTCTGCGACCCGAAAGGCATGGGTATCAGTGAACGAAAGATCACGATTTCAACCGTAGGGATCGTACCGCGCATTGAACAGTTTACTAAAGAAAAACATCAGGTCAACCTTGCAGTTTCTTTACATGCGCCCAGCAACGCTGTCCGCGATCAGATCATCCCCGTCAACAAAAAATATCCCCTTGAGAGCCTTCTCGAAGCCTGCAGGAATTATACAGAGAAAACAGAACGGAGAATTCTGTTTGAATATACGCTTATCCACGGTTTGAATGACGATTATGAGAATGCTGATCTGTTATGCAGGCGTCTCAAAGGAATGCCCTGCCAAGTGAATCTGATCCCGCTCAATGACACAAAAAAATATGAAGGCAGCGGGGCGGATCCGGACAGGTTACAGCGCTTTAAATCCGTTTTGGATAAAAACGGTATACCGTGTACCGTCCGTTTGAAAAGAGGAATCGATATTGATGCAGGCTGCGGACAATTAGCGGCGGAAACGATATAGAAGAATGCCTTATTCTCAAAGATATTCAGTTCGCTGTTATCGTAAAATTCTGCATCGGCGTTGCCGCGGGTGGTATATGCCTGTACGAAAGAGGTTATCCGCCGGTACCGAAAACCGCTTGAACCGTTGGGTTTCCTCTGTCGGCGCTTCGGGTTGTCCGCCGTGTGCTTGATGCCGGTTTCAACGGCTGAACTGAATTCAAGTTCGTAGTAGTGTTTAAGAACGAACTCCCAAACCTCATAGTCCTTTGGCTCCGCGCCGAAGGTGACCTTACAAACACAGAGCTTGCCATCCTCGGCGCGCTCAAATACGCCTACCCAGACGGGATCGTCAAAGTAGACTGTCAGCTTTGCTTCCATGGGTGAAACTGTAGGATGGTTCAAGAAGTGAAGAAAAAAAGGAACTGATGAAGACGCCGATACAGATCTGATAAAGCTGTGCTCCTCCGGTCATCATGCAGATCAGGATATAGATCAGTCCTAATGCTGAGAGTCCGTCTCCGATCATCATGAGCAGCCGGCGGTCATATCGGTCTGCCAATACACCTGCAGGAGCTGAAAGCAGCAGTGTAGGCAGAAAGGCCAGCAGCGTAACCAGTGCCATGCTTCCGGCGCTTCCTGTCAGGTTGAACACATAGACCCCGAGTCCGAAACTGCTCAGCCCTCCGCCAATAGCGGAAATCAGTCCACCACTCCACAGGAGCAGAAATTTACTGTAATTGGATTTCTTTTTCATCATTGATTCTCCTTTAGAAACCGACAGATTGTCGGTTTCTATATTTTAGCATTTTTTATTCTTTTTTTCAGTATTTGTCCCGAATTATTCCATGAAGCTTTGATAGGCTTCAAAATTCCTTATTGAGCATTCTTTTCCCAGAATGCCACAGCATCGTTGATCCAGCCTTCCGCGACAGAACCGGTTCCCAGACCGAAACCATGCCCTAAGCCTTCGTAACTGTGAAATTCAGTCGGTATGCCGAAACCCTCCAGCAGCTGCAAACGATTCTGCATCGTACGCCAGTTGGCGATCCCGTCTCTTGTTCCGACAC
Source organism: Flexilinea sp. (assembly GCA_017432685.1). Lineage (GTDB taxonomy): Bacteria > Chloroflexota > Anaerolineae > Anaerolineales > Anaerolineaceae > Flexilinea. The sequence continues at coordinate 1,594 of JAFRIR010000045.1, forward strand.
AGGCATAAGTCGGGGCGTCACTTGATGAGACATCACTGTGCCCGGTATACTGCATGATGACAGCAGCCGCCTGCGGAATATCGGATCTGCCTGTGTAATACCGCAGATAATCTTCATTTCCGAGCGTCGCTGCCATCCTTGCTCCGGCGGAACCACCCCAAAGCGAGTAATTGTTCATGTTAATATCCAGCTCTTCCGCATGGTCATAAAGAAAAGTAATTGCCCGAGCCAGATCTTCCATCGCCGTATCCCATCCCGGCCGGTAGATCAAAGCAAAGGCGTTATAGCCCATTTTGCTCAGTTCCAATGCGTGTGGGAAGCTGTCCTGCATGGCTCCCACGAAAACAAATCCGCCGCCGGCGTTACAGATCGCGGTCTTTGCACCGGGTTCTCCCCGGAAGAAAAACAACCCCGTATCCCTTTTCTCCGGATCTGCCGCTCTTTCCGCTTCGGAATAGATATCAAAGAATACTGTCTTCCCGGCCGCTGACCGCTCCCGAAGTGTATTGACGATCTCAACAGTCTCGTTGACATCCATTTTCCCATACCAGGTCAGCGATAAATTATTCAGCCGGTCTCCGCTGTAATACCCCTTGTTTACGGGAAAAAGCAGCCGCCCCCATTCACCAAAAGCGGGATCGGTTATCACATCGGAAATCTTTGAACCGGTATCATAGATTCTTTCCTGGCCGTATATTGTGTGCCTGCCTGCTGATAATGACAGAATCAGAATTAAAAAATGCATCATTAAAAGGTTTTTCAGCTGCATATACTCTCCCTTTATCAAAGGTGTTTTTCAATGTACCATACTCAAAATATTCTCCGGCATGCCCGCCCCAACCGTGCATCAGATAGATGATGTCATATCTTGTTTCGGTATCGGCATCATCATATCCGTACGGCAGGTATACATAAGCTGTTTTTGACGGCATGACGATCTCATCGTACATGGGCGATGATGCCGGATTTATTGACGGGCTGAAAGATCACGAATATCACCTCGCCGTGCTGCACCAAAAACCGGAAGATAAATTGATTCACGCGAAAAAATGCGGGCACGAGGAACTTTATATTTCGCTCATGCCCGGCGACCCGCTGACTTTTTATCCGGAGATCCATTTAAAGGATCTGGCGGGAAAATCGATTCTGCTTTATACATCAATTGGTTTCTGGCAGAAAATCAACGAGAGTGGTATCCCCAACCTTAATTTTCTGCCTCAAATAGAAGCGGCATCATTTCGTGAATTGATAGCTAATTCTTCTTATCCTTCCTTTTCTTCCAGTTATTTTATTCACAGAGGAGATGTGCCGGAAGGCAAAATAAATGTAAAGCTTTCTGATCCGGAATGCCAAACCGATTATTATCTTGCCTGCCTGGATTCAGAGAAATCCCGATACCGGAAACTGTTTGATCGGATCGATGAAAAAATGATTGCTTGAGCTTTATGTGCATACAGCAAGAATAATAACCAATAAATGTTTCATGAAAAATTCCTTATTTCAATTTGTTGTAATCTTCATCAGAAACAGCTTCACGCCATTCGGTTTTCGCGTTCACGCCGGAAATTTCCTGTGCGACATGCTGGAACCAGGAGTCATTTGCTGCGCCATGCCAATGCTTTACATTCGGCGGAATATTGACCACATCTCCGGGATGAAGTTCCCGCGGTTCCTGCCCCCATTCCTGATACCAACCCCTGCCATAAACGCAGATCAGAAGCTGTCCGCCGCCTTCATCCGCATGGTGAATGTGCCAGTTGTTCCGGCATCCCGGCTCAAAAGTTACATTGAATGAAGGTACCTGCTCCAGGGTGAGCGGCGCCAGATAGCTTTGCCCGACAAAGTATTGTGCAAAGGCATCATTCGGTTGTCCGACCGGGAAGAGCAGATTGTATGGTACACCCTGGGGAAGATCGGATGGTTGGTCATCACCAAAGACTTCCTGAATTAACGGAAATGTACTCCATGCCTTTGGCCATCCGCAGTAAAACGCGAGCTGAGTCACGATTTCCACCGCTTCCGCTTTTGTGATTCCATGCTCTTTTCCCAGAATGAGATGGGATTTCAGCTGAGGGTAGAGCCCTGCCGAAAAAAGGGCCGCAATCGTGATCATGCTGCGATCCCTTGGGGAAAGTTCTTTTTCCCGGGACCAAACCTCACCAAAAAGAACATCGTCATTCAGTTCAGCAAACTTGGGGGCAAGCTCTCCCAAACGATCTCTGCCTGCTGTCTGTTTTTTTGCCATATGTTTACCTGCCTTTCTATAAATCTTTTTTATCTCAATTTCCATTATATTGTGTTTTCCGGTTTGTATCTCAGCCACAGATGATTATCTATTATCGACGGTTTTCTCAACGGAGATAAAATCCGTATGTTCCTCTGGATCATGCCCGTCCGGTGTCACAAGAAAGATTATTTGCAAGAAAAAGAGAATGGCTCACTGCAGGATCCTGGTCTGCAAGGCCACTCTGTCAAAATTCACACTGCGGTTACCATCTCCTACCGTGTCCCATCGGACCGTGTCCCATGTGATGATGGTGCGGACCGTGGTGCATCATCGGAGCATGAAGATGTCCCATTCCCCAGCCGCCGAAACCGCCATTTAGCCATATTACTTCATATATCCGGTTTCTGTACGTAGGCTCCTCGGCTTTGCTACCCTGCTTTCCCCCCACTTTCATTACTGAAAGAGGCTTGCAGTTCACTACGCTTGGCGGTAACTACCCGCGACGGGACTTCCAACCGTTAGAATCGTGCCATGTCCGGCACACATAAAAAGCAGCCCTGAGGGTTTTCAGAGCTGTTTTGTTTATTTGGATGCGTCATTGATTCCGTAAAAAAGAGCCCTCATTTATTTGAAGGCCCTTTTTGATTCTGTTTCAGTTTACCGTCTGTTGTTATTGCGGCGATCATTGCCGCGGCGGTCATTCCCGCTGTTTCCGCGGTCACGGTTATCATTGCGACGTCCACCGCCGTTACCGCCCTTGGAACCGCCGGTGGCTCCGCCCTTTTTGCTGTCAGCAGCCTGGGCTTCTTCCAATGTCCACCCTTCAAGAACGGCCTGACGGGAAAGGCGAACCTTACCGTTTTCAATGCCGGTCACCATCACGGTCAGTTCATCACCGAGGCTCACCAGATCCTCAACGGCGTTGACACGTTCGCTGTCCAGCTGAGAAATATGCACCATGCCGTCAACGTTCGGCAGAATCTCGACAAAAGCGCCGAAATCGGTGATGCGGACAACCTTGCCGGTGTAGATGTTGCCAAGGATCGGGGTCTCGATGAGACCGAGGATCTGGTCACGGGCAGCATCGGAATCCGCGGCATTGGTAGCGGAAATGTAAATCAAGCCGCTTTCTTCCACATCGATCTTGGTGTTGGTATCTTCCTGCAGCTGACGGATGTTCTTGCCGCCCGGGCCGATGATAGCGCCGATCTTGTCGACCGGGATCTGGACGGTGGTGATGCGCGGGACATGCGGCTTCAGTTCCGGACGCGGAGCCGGAATGGTTTCCAGGATCTTGCCGAGGATGAAGTGGCGCGCTTCATGAGCCTGTGCCAGCGCTTCGGTCATGATCTGCGGGGTGATGCCCTTGATCTTGATGTCCATCTGGATGGCAGTGATACCCTTTTCGGTACCGGCAACTTTAAAGTCCATGTCGCCAAGGTGATCTTCCGCGCCCTGGATATCGGTCAGGATCACATAATCGTCGCCTTCTTTGATCAAGCCCATGGCGATACCCGTCACAGGAGCCTTGATCGGTACACCGGCGTCCATCAGGGCCAGTGTGGACCCGCAGACGGAACCCATGGATGAGGAACCGTTGGAGCTCATCACTTCGGAAACCAGACGGATGGTATAAGGGAATTCTTCCTCGCTTGGGATCACCGGCACAAGGGCACGTTCTGCCAGTGCGCCGTGACCGATCTCGCGGCGGGACTGACCGCCGACACGTTTGCACTCACCGGTGCAGAACGGCGGGAAGTTGTAGTGATGCATATAGCGCTTGTTTTCAACCGGGGAAAGGGTATCGATCTCCTGTGCATCCCGGGGAGTACCAAGGGTGGCAAAAGTCAGCACCTGGGTTTCACCGCGAGTGAACAGACCGGTACCGTGCGGACGCGGCATTACGTCGACCTTGGTCCATATCGGGCGGATCTCGGTCAGTCCGCGGCCATCCGGGCGCAGGTGACGGGCAAGGATGCGGTCACGAACCACACGGCGGTAAGCTTCTTCGAATCCTTCGGCATAATCGGACTTTTTGCTGTCATCTTCGCCGGCAAATTCTTCAACGACCTGAGCCTTCAGTTCTTTGAGTTCGGCAGCCAGTTCCGCCTTGGTGTGCGGAGCGCTCATCATGTCATCCATGGTCTGGCTGTATTTGGCAACCACGGCTTCGATAGCATCCTGGTCGGGTTTGAAGCGCGGAACTTCGCGTTTCGGTTTGCCGATGGCAGCAGCCATTTCGTTCTGAACAGCGACCAGCGGCTGGATCGCCTTCTGACCGAAGATCAGCGCCTCGACCATATCTTCTTCGGAAATTTCTTTTGATCCGGCTTCCACCATCAGGATGGCGTCAGCGGTACCGGCGATACGCAGGTCCAGGTCGGACTGTTCGATCTCGTCATAGGTCGGGTTGGCGATCAGTTTGCCGTTGATGCGGCCTACACGGACAGCGCCCACCGGGCCGTCCCACGGGATATCGGAGATCATCAGGGAAGCGGAAGCCGCATTGATGGCGATGATATCCAGCGGATTGACGAAGTCAGCGGAAAGGGAATAAAGGATCACCTGCACTTCATTGCGGATGTCCTGCGAGAAAAGCGGACGCAGCGGACGGTCGATCAAGCGGGAAGTCAGGATGACATCACCCGCAGGACGCCCTTCACGTCGGAAGAATGAGCCCGGGATCCGGCCGCCTGCATAGAGGCGTTCTTCATATTCAACAGTAAGAGGGAAGAAATCCTGTCCCTCTTTCGGTTCGGCGCCCATGGTCGCCGCGGAAAACACGACGGAGTCGCCGACACGAACGGTAACGGCGCCACCGGCCTGTCCGGCCAGCATACCGCTCTCGAAGATGACGGTCTTTCCGTCAACTTCGGCAGTAAATTGTTTTGCATTAGGTTCCATAAATTTCCTGTCTCGGACCAACCCTCGGTCCGGTGAGTGATCTCACAAGGTCAGGAACTGAGGAGAAGTGGTTAGGGGTTAGGGGTTAGAGGTTAGCTTATAATCGGATGACGCTTCGCGTCTTTCGATCTAAACCAACCACTGACCACCGGCCACTGACAACTTCTTTTCAATGCCCGACCGCTTGTGAGATTGCATGAATATTCAGGGTTGAAAGCAAAATTCTTAGGTGTTTTTGGTTCCGGAAAACTGAATTCCGGAAATTTAAATCTGAAACCGGAGACCTGAATCCTGCTCTACCCAAAAAGAGAGCAGAAGAATCTTCTGCTCTCTGACGAACCGATGAAAATTATCTGACGCGAAGGCCGAGTTTTTCGCAGAGCGCAGCGAAGGATGCGTAATCAGTGCGGCGCAGGTAAGACATCAGACGGCGGCGGCGGCCAACCATCTTGAACAGACCGCGGCGGGACGCCTCGTCCTTTTTGTTGGTGCGCAGATGATCGGTGAGATCCTTGATGCGCTTGGTCAGCATGGCGATCTGGACTTCAGCAGAGCCGGTATCGCCTTCGTGTTTACCATATTCATTGGCAAACTGGATTTTTTCATCTTTTGTTAAAGCCATGACATTGCTCCTAAAAAGTAAATTTGGCAGTCTCCGTACGCCGCGCAACGCCCGGCGCCGGACCAGTCGGCATTTAGTATAACACGAAATATTTGAATAAAGATGAAAAAGTGAGTGAGGGAATCTTACCGATTTCTTTGTCACATTAATTTGATAACAAATCCAAAAATCTTGATTTTTCGCTTCAAATGGGATAAAAATTAAGAGTAATGGGACATAAATTGAATCGAACGCAAATCATGAGAAAAACCTTCCTCTGCACACTGATCTCTCTGCTGACCGGGATCTGCCTGGCCGGCTGCGGAACTTCACCCAAAGCACAAAGCGAAAACAATGACAGTGCACTGCACATCGTGGCAGCGATCTTCCCGGCATGGGACTGGACCCGAAACATTCTGGCGGACACTACAGCTGACGCTGAGCTCACCCTCCTTTTGGACAACGGCGTAGATCTGCATTCCTACCAGCCCTCCGTCGAGGACATCCTGACCATCTCCAACGCCGATCTGTTCATCTATGTCGGAGGAGAATCCGACCAATGGGTCACAGACGCACTGAAACAGTCCAATAACCCGGACATGAGGATCATCAAAATGATCGACGTCATCGGCGACGCAGCCCGTTATGAGGAAACTGTCGAGGGCATGCAGACCGAAGCAGAGGATGAGGAAGAAGAGACTTATGACGAACATGTCTGGCTTTCTCTCCGCAACGCACAAGCCATAACGGAGGCTATCGCCAACGAACTGAGCGCACTTGCCCCGGCACATGCCGGCGCCTATCAGAAAAATGCCGCCTCGTACAATGAAAAACTGTCGGATCTGGATGAGCAGTACACGCAGGCAATCAGGAAAGCGCCGGTCCACACCCTGCTGTTCGGAGACCGCTTCCCGTTCCTTTACCTGACAAAAGACTATCACCTAACTTATTACGCCGCCTTTTCCGGCTGCTCCGCAGAGACCGAAGCCAGCTTCGAAACCATTAGTTTCCTTGCGCAGAAGTGCGATGAACTGGGTCTGAAAACCGTGCTGACCATTGACGGAAGCGACCGGCGTATCGCAGAAACCATCGTGAAAAATACCGCTGCGAAAAATCAGGAGATCCTGACACTGGACTCGATCCAGTCCGTCACGGGAAAAGCCATTGAGAACGGCGCCACTTTCCTTTCCATCATGGAAAACAATCTGAACATTCTGAAACTGGCTCTGGAGGTGAAGTGATGGCGCTGCTGACGGTGAAAAATTTATCCTACGGTTATGACTCCCAGGCCATCCTGACAGACCTGAACTTCAGCGTCAACGCGGGCGACTACCTGTGCATCGTCGGCGAAAACGGCTCCGGTAAGACCACGCTGATGAAGACGCTGCTGGGACTGCGGGAACCGATGAGCGGCGAGATCATCCCCGGAGACGGGTTGAAAAAGAACGAGATCGGCTACCTGCCCCAGCAGACCATCGTACAAAAGGATTTTCCTGCCTCTGTCCGGGAGATCGTCCTTTCCGGATTCCAGGGACAGACCGGGCTCCGTCCGTTTTATAACCGGCAGGAAAAGGCTCAGGCACAGGAAAACATGCAGCGAATGGGCATTGAAGCCCTCGCAGACACCTGCTACCGGGAGCTCTCCGGCGGCCAGCAGCAGCGGGTGCTCCTGGCCCGGGCGCTTTGTGCCACCAGGAAAGTCCTGCTGCTGGATGAACCGGTCTCCGGTCTCGACCCGAAGGTCACCACTGAGATGTATGAACTGATCCGCTCGCTGAACCACGAGGGCATCACCATCATCATGATCAGCCACGACATCGCCTCCGCCGTCCGTTATGCCAGCCACATCCTGCATATCGGGAGTGAGGTGTTCTTCGGGACGAAACAGGAGTATATCGACTCAAAAGTATATAATAAGTGGATAGTGGCTGAAGACCAGTCACTGACCACTGATCACTGACCACGAAAAACTATGATCGAAAAACTGACACTCTACTTCCAATACCCATTCGTAAAATACGCCCTGATCGTTGGGGTGCTGATCGCGCTGTGCTCCTCTCTGCTGGGAGTGACACTGGTGCTGAAACGCTTCTCCTTCATCGGGGACGGGCTTTCCCACGTCGCCTTCGGTGCCATGGCCGTTGCCGCGGTGCTCAATCTGACCGATGAGATGATGCTGGTGCTGCCTGTGACCGTGCTCAGCGCTATTCTGCTGCTGCGGACCGGTCAAAATACGCGCATTAAGGGCGATTCTGCCATTGCCATGATCTCTGTGGGAGCAATGGCAATCGGTTACCTGCTCATGAACCTCTTCTCCACCTCCCCAAACCTTTCCGGCGACGTGTGCAGCACGCTGTTCGGGTCGACCTCTATCCTGACCCTGACCGAAAGAGAAGTAATTCTCTGCGCAGTGCTTTCCGCGCTGGTGGTGCTGATCTTCGTGCTGTTTTACAACAAGATCTTCGCCGTCACATTTGACGAAGCTTTCGCCAAGGCTACCGGAACCCCGGCCGACCGCTATAACCTGCTGATCGCGGTCATTGTCGCCGTCATCATTGTGCTGGCGATGAACCTGGTAGGCTCCCTGCTGATCTCAGCATTGGTGATTTTCCCGGCGCTTTCCGCCATGCGCCTGTTCGGCAGTTTCAAAGGCGTGACCATCTGCTCGGCAGTGATCTCCGTGATCTGTGCCGCATCGGGCATCATTATCTCGATCCTGGCAGGGACCCCGGTCGGCTCCACCATCGTGGCAGTGGATATTCTGGCGTTCGGTCTCTGCGTCCTCGTCGGAAAGCTGACCGGAGCGACGAGAGAGTAGGAAATAGGAAATAGGATATAGGGAATAGGTTTTAGGGGTTAGGTTTCGGGTATCAGGGATTAGGTATTAGGCAGCAGGTATTTGATTACCAAAGGGAACGGCTCTGTCTGCCGATTCATGTGGTGCCGGAGGGAACCGCCCCCTTTGGTATTGACAGGAACTATCGACTCAGAACGAAGCACAGTGAGACTGTTTTTTCGCTGCTGCGAAGCCAGCACAAAAAGACTGTATCAATGATGCGCTCCTCATGTTTTGAACGGCCCCGACAAGGACACTAATTCCGCAGGCTGTGCAGCGGGGCGGGGATGTGGCCTCCGCGGGCGATGAAGACCTCAGATGAGAACGGATGGACCGGGATCACCGGAGCCCTCCCCAGCAGCCCACCGAATTCAACAAAATCCCCGACTTTCTTCTCCGGAGCGGGAATAATGCGCACAGCAGTGGTCTTGTTGTTAACCACGCCGATCGCCGCCTCATCAGCGATGATTGCCGAAATCGTTGACGCACTCGTGTCACCGGGCACAGCGATCATGTCCAGTCCGACGGAACAGACACAGGTCATGGCTTCCAGCTTATCCAATGTCAACGCACCGCAAGCAGCCGCCTCGATCATCCCGATATCCTCACTAAGGGGAATAAAAGCACCGGAAAGTCCCCCGACATGGGAAGAGGCCATCACCCCGCCCTTTTTCACCGCATCATTCAGCAGCGCCAGTGCGGCTGTGGAACCGTGCGTGCCGCACTTTTCCAGTCCCATCTCTTCCAATATATGCGCAACCGAGTCTCCGACGGCCGGAGTCGGCGCCAGCGAAAGGTCCACAATCCCGAAGGGAACGTTCAACCGCCGGCTGGCTTCCATTGCGACCAGCTGCCCCACCCGGGTGATACGGAAGGCAGTCTTTTTGATGGTTTCCGCGACCACGTCAAAGGATTCGCCCTTCACCGCTTCCAGCGCCCGTTTCACCACACCCGGACCGCTGACGCCGACAGAAACGGAGCAATCGCCTTCTCCAGGCCCATGGAAAGCGCCTGCCATAAAGGGATTGTCCTCCACCGCATTAGCGAAGATCACCAGCTTGGCACAGCCAAGCCCGTCTTTAGCCTTCGTTCTCTCCGCCAGCGTCTTGATCGACTCACCGCACAGACGCACCGCATCCATGTCGATTCCCGAACGGGTGGAAGCCAGGTTCACGCTGGAACACAACAGATCTGTCTCGCTCAGTGCCTGTGGAATGGAGAGGATCAGACGACGGTCGGCTTCCGTCATTCCTTTCTGCACCAGAGCGGAATAACCGCCGATAAAATCCACACCCGTTTCATGGGCAGCCCTGTCCAGCGCCCGCGCGATGACCAGAGGGTCATTGATGGCCCCGGTGATGAGTGAGACCGGGGTTACCGCGATACGTTTGTTGACGATCAGTACGCCGAATTCCCGTTCGATCTCCTCACCGACCTTCACCAGATTTTCCGCCTGCCGAACGATGCGTGAATAAACCCGGGCGGCCAGCCGACGGCTGTCATCACATACGCAGTTGAAGAGGGAAATGCCCATTGTGATGGTGCGGACATCCAGCTTTTCCTCATCGATCATGTGGAGGGTCTGTAAAATTTGATCCGATTGAATCATTTCTTTCCTCCTCAGATCTGATGCATCGCTTCAAAGATCTCAATTTTCTGGATGCGGATCTGAACGCTGATAGCAGAAGCCAGTTCGGAAAGCCTGTCCTGAAGCTCTTCAAACGAACAGGTCGGTTCCGACAGGTCAACGATCATCAACATGTTGAACATCCCGTCCACAATGGTTTGAGAGATCTCCAGAATGTTGATCCCGCACTCAAACAAAACACCGCTGACCTGGGCGATGATGCCCTTCCGGTCAAACCCGATCACTGTCACAACTGCTTTCGATACCGCTGCCATATTCTTCCGTGCTCCTTTGCATTTCCGTCAGTTCGCCTGATTATTATAGAAGTATAAGCGAAAACCGCGAAAACACAAAGCATTTAAATCACTATTTTTTATGAAATCTATTGACAGTTAGCTATCAATAACTTATACTATCGATAGTTATTTAATACTAACTACTAAACATTGAAATTATGTAACTCCTGATAAACATCTTTTCAATAACATTAAGTACATTTCTTCTCACAGAAAACCCGGCACAGCCCGGGTTTTTCTGTGTTAGGCTGAGACCTTAGACGTTAGACCATAGAGCTTAGTCATAAGATAACATATAAAAAAAAGACCTTAGCCATTAGAGGTCTAACATCTAAGGTCTATATTCCAATGTCTTAGATCTTACGGAAATATTATTTCTGGCTGCTGATGGCGTTCCTGATGTAAGGGATCGCCAGGATCATCACGATGACCGTCATAATCAGCGCACCGGCAGATCCGAAACCGAAGTTAAGGTTTTTGATCCCGAAGGTATAAAGATACTGCGTAATGGTTGTGGTAGAGTTGGCCGGGCCGCCGCCGGTGAGGATGTTCACCTTGTCGAACAGGCGGAAGGAGTCAATCGTCCGGAGCAGCAGGCAGAGGAAAATACCGCTTTTGATGTTCGGGACCGTCACATACCAGAACTTCTGGAAAATGTTTGCGCCATCCAGTTCGGCTGCTTCATATTGCTGGGTAGGAACACCCTGAAGTGAGGCATAGCACAGCAGGAATACAAAAGGCGAACTCTGCCAGACATCAATCGCCAAAACCGCCCAGAATGCCGTTTCGACATGGAAGAAAACATTATAATTGGACAGGTTTTTGAATCCCATATTTACCAGCCACTGCATCACCGGTCCATAGTTACTGGACAACAACATACGCCAGGCAAGGGCAACGGTCACAGTCGGCAGCAGATAGGGCAGCAGCAGAAGCGTACGCATCACCTTCTGCCCACGCGGCAGACTGTTGACGAACAGGGCGATCAGCAGCCCGATGATGGTCTCCAAAAGGACCGCACAGATCGTGAATTTTACTGTGTTCAGGATAGCGGTTCTGAAAATCGGGTTTTGAAACAGTTTGACATAGTTCTGAAAGCCGATAACATTCACACCGTTTTTTCGGCTCTTCAGAAGGTTATAGTCTGTAAAACTGTAATAAACCGTAAACAACAGCGGATAAACTGTCAGCGCAAGCATGACGAGAATCGTCGGAGCCATCAAAATGTGCGGGAATGCCTTGTCCTGATCAAAGCCCTGGTTTTTATTTTTTGCGATACTTGCGTTCATGATGTTCTCCGATTTCTGGTTTATTTTTTATTACGATCTTACAGATTCAGGAGGGAAGGCTCCCGGTGGAACCTTCCCTCATTTTTTCAAATCTTACGGAAGCAGAGCTTCGCAGGCAGCCTGACCCTGGGCCAGTGCATCATCGACGCTCATGGTGCCCATGACAGCGCTGTCGAGATACGGGCCGAAGGTGTTGACCAGGTCGGTGTAGAAACCAACTGCCGGGCGATAGGTACCGGTGGAAAGTGCACCGTAAACAACAGCCAGGTTCGGTTTGATCTCGAGGGTGGATTCAGCAAGCAGGGAGGATTCACGGCACGGTACGCCGCCATCGGCAACGGTCGCAAGCTGGACTTCCGGATCCATTGCGTATTCCAGGAACTTCAGAGCAAGATCCTTCTTGGCGGAATTTTCAGCCATACCAAGGAACCAGCAGCCATAGATGGATGTGTACTGTTCTTCGGAATCTTCGGAAACCTTTGTCGGGATGACGGTGTAGTTGGCAGCGCCCCAGCCCGGCCAGCCGACTGCCATGGCAGCGGAACCGTTGTTGACGGCAGCGACCATGTTATCTTTATCCAGCAGGTTACCGGCTTTGTAGAGGTCGATGTAGAATTCCAGAGCAGCTTTGGCTTCCGGGGTGTTCAGGGTGACTTCAGTGAAGTCCTCGTTCAGGACCCAACCGCCGAAAGCTTTCAGAACAGGGAGGAAGTCGGTGACGTTCGGGTCGCCGGCACCCTGGCGGAGGATGTAGCCATCAACGCCATCAGCCTTCATCTTCTGGGACAGTTCCAGAACACCGTTCCAGGTAGCGGGAACAACCCCATCGTTGTATTTGTCAACGAGGTCTTTGTTGTACATGAAGATGGTAACGTTGCCATAGTAAGGCAGCATGTAGATGTTGCCATCAGCGTCAACACCGGCAGCGGTGGTGGCGGGGATGATATCTTCATCGAAGGAATAGCCCAATTCGCTCAGGTTGGCCAGTACACCGTTTTCGGTGAATTCAGTCATCCAGGTACCATCCAGCATCAGAACATCATAAGCGCCTTCAGCATTGACAGCGTCCAAAGCGATCTTTGTGTGCAGATCATCAAATGTTTCTTCGGAGAATTCGATCTTGCAGTTATTGGCTTCTTCGAAAGCCGGGATAGCTTCTTTCAAAACGTCGGCATAGGTACCGGCACGCAGGATCAGCGTGAGGGTTTCCGGATCATCCGCGAGGACAGTGCTGAAAAGGCACAGTGCCAGCAGGAGTGACAAAACAACAGCGATTTTCTTCATATTAATCCTTTCTTTCATGCGGATCAACCGCATCTTCATTCCCTGTTGGTACAGGGTTATTCACATTTTTATTCCTTCACCGCACCACTGGAGAGGCCGGCGATCAGGTAATTCTGAGCAAAGATAACAAACAGGGTGATCGGAATCACGGAAATCACACCACCCGCGGCGACCAGACCGAACTGAGTCAGGTTATCTTCAGTGTTCAGCAGCGCCAGGGAAATCGGGATGGTGTAAGAAGATGATTTCTGGATGAAGATCACCGAATAAGTATATTCATTCCAGGCATACATGAAGGAAAGCATGGAAATAGCAGCGATTCCCGGGGCGACCAACGGCAGCACGATCTTCCAAAACAGCTGAAATTCGGTAGCTCCGTCAATTTTCGCGCTTTGTTCCACTTCTTCAGGAAGATCACGGAAAAACGTCATCATGAACCAGATGATGAGCGGCAGATTGATGAGAATACATGCCATGATGATCGGAATACGGGTTCCCAGCATACCGGCATTGCTGAAGGTGGTATAAAGCGGAATGATGAACGCTACCGGAGGCAGAATGCGGATCAGCAGCACCCAGACAGTCAGCGGAGCCTTCACCCACAGATGAAAACGGCTGCGGACCATCACATAAGCGGCAGCCAGACCGAATGCAAGTGAAAACACCGTAGAAATGATTGTCGCAATCAGACTGTTTTTGATGATGTTGACATATCCTCTTTCTGTGAAGAGCTTTACAAAATGTTCAAGGGTAAATGTTTTGGGGAGGATGGAGATGTTTCCGGAAAGCTCGGCTGTATCACGGAAGGCCAGTGATATGAGCCAGTAAATCGGGAAGAGAGCGACGATCAGTAAAATTGCACTTACAACAATATTGAAAACTTTTCTTCCTGTAGAAACTCTCATCTTTCCTCCCTGATTTTGCTTACACACATAAATCACTCTGACAGGTTTCCAAATCAGAGTGTTTATAATTATATAAAAAATGTAAAAATCAACAATTGAAAAACATCATATGAATCTAATGACATTTATAACATTTGTAAACGTTTGCAATATTATACCGAAAACATCATTTAAAAGCAAAACAAAAAACAGGAAAGACAATATCAAAATCTGTTTGGGTTATAATTTAGGGAAAGGTATAAATAATATGCCTGAAATAACAAGATTCAAAGGAAAATTTCTCGTGAAAAAATGCTTTAAATTCATTCTTTTTTGCATCCTGACCGCGATGGCTGTAAGCGGGGTATATGCCCAAACTACCGAAAATAGCAGAGCGTCAGACACCATTCAGGTCAGCTACCTCGGACCGGAAGGCACCTATACGGAAGAAGCCGCGAAGTTCTGGTTCCGGAACGGAGAAGCGTTCCTGCCAAAGCAGACGGTAAACGATGCCATTGCGGACATGCTCGCGGGTGATGCGGATTATGCCGTGATCCCGCAGGAAAACACACTGGGCGGCGCTGTCGTGAACTATGTAGACGCACTCATTGCTGCTGAGGACGCCTATGTTGTGGGTGAAGTCGTGCTGCCGATCAGCCAGACGCTGATGGGCGTGCCGGGCGCTTCACTGGAGGATATCAAAACCGTCTGCTCTCATGCCCAGGGGCTGACGCAAAGCGCGCAGTGGCGGGCGGAAAACCTGCCGGATGCGGTCACCCGGGAAATGCCCAGCACCGCAGCCGCGGCCGGATATGTAGCAGAGCAGCAGGACAAGTCGATTGCCGCCGTTGCCGCACCGGGAGCCGCCGAGCTTTACGGGCTGGAGATCCTTGCGGAAAATGTCCAGATCTCCGATGCAAACAAGACCCGTTTTTACATCCTTTCCGACACGATGACGGAAGATGAAGAACTGACCCGGGCTGTGTTTGTGGCAAGCTGTGAAGGAAGTGAGATCGGTGAGATCATTACTGCTGTCAATGACGCTGAGCTGGAAATCGTTTCCCTTCATGACCGTCCCGAAGGAAGCCGTCTCGGCAATTATTATTATGTGATCGAAGTCGAAGACACGACGGGAATCACGGATGAACAAATCAGCGCAGTCAGCGCATTTGAAAGCGTCCGGTTCGCGGGAAGCTTTGATACGGCAGAAAAGCGATGAGTCACCATCATTTATGGTAGAATGGACCAATATGAGAAATAAATATAAGGTTATCTTCTATTGTGCTGTACTGCTGATCTATCTGCTCTCCACCGGGATTGTTTTTGCCCAGGAACCGGAGTTCAAGAGTCCCGATGAAATGGGCGGAGCGACCGTCGGACTGCTCACCGGCATGCCCTTTGAAGACATGATCACCGCCCGAATCCCCGACATCGGCGGATTTGCTTATTTTGCCTCCATGCCGGACGAAACCCTGGCGCTCAAAGCCAAAAAGATCGACGCGATCTTCATCAACAACGCCCTGATCGATTTCGCTGCCGCTCACAACCCGGATCTGGTGAAAATGGATGATCACTATCTCGACAGCAACTTTGGTTTCGCCTTTCCGAAGGGTGACCCGCAGCGGGATGTCTGGGGAGAGATCATCGACCGTATGAAGGCAGACGGAACCATCGATGCTCTGTGGGAAAAATGGATGCTGAGCGATGACCCCGTCAAGAAAATGCCGCAGCAGGACTGGCCCGGGAACGCCGGTACGGTCCGTGTTGCCTGCGCTGATTCCTTTGAACCGATGTCTTATGTCGGGAAAGACAATGAAATGATGGGCTTTGATGTTGAGATCCTGCTGAACGTGGCGAAAGAATTGGATCTCAAGGTCGAATTCACCCCAATGGAATTCGGAGCGCTGATGCCGACGATCCAGGCAGGGAAAGCGGACATGGCCATCGGGGACATCGTCATCACGGCTGAACGGGCCGAGATCATGGATTTCGCCCCCTACGCGCCTGCTTACTTCACCATGCTGATCAGGCGGATCGATACAGCCGGGGCTGCTGAAAACAAAAACTTTTTCACCGGGCTTGCGGAAAGCTTTGAGCGGACCTTTGTCAAAGAAGGACGTTATAAAATGATCCTCTCCGGTTTGGGAATGACCGTTGTCATTTCCGTGACTGCCGCGCTCATCGGGCTGGCACTGGCTTATGGGCTGGTGTTTGTCCGCAGGATGAACAAACCTTTCTATAACCGTCTGATCTCGATCTATACTTCTCTGATCGCGGGCATTCCCGCGGCAGTGATTTTGATGGTGCTTTATTTTATTGTCTTCGGCTTTGCCAACATTTCCGCGGTCTTCGTTGCCATCGTCGGCTTCGCGTTGATCTACTGTGCCCGGGCCTACGGCATCATCTGGAATGCGGTAAGCTCCATCGACAGCGGCCAGCGGGAGGCAGCCCTGGCTCTGGGTTATGATGAAGCGCTGGCGTTCAAAGAGGTGATCCTGCCGCAATCAAAGGGCTTATACCGATCGCTGCTGTATTCCCAATTCATCATGTTGATGAAAGAGACCTCCGTTGCCGGTTACATCACCGTTCTGGAACTCACCCGGGCAGGGGACCTGATTCGCAGCCGGACCATGGAAGCCTTTTTCCCGCTCATTTCCATTGCGGCGATCTATTTTCTGCTGACAATGCTGGTCACCAGGATCTTCCAAAGTTTTGACAAATATCTCGAAAAACAGCATGACAGCCACAAAATCAAGGGGGTGGATTGATGAGCCTGATCGAAATCAAAAATTTGCGGAAAGAATATCCGAATTCTGTTCCGCTGGAAAATGTTAATGTCAACATTGAAGCCGGGGAGATCGTCGGTATCATCGGACCCTCCGGCACCGGGAAATCCACCTTTTTGCGCTGCATCAACCGTCTGGAAACACCGACCTCCGGAGAGATTTGGGTGGACGGTGTGAACGTCTGTGATCCGAAAACAGACCTTTCCAAAGTCCGGGAAAAGATGGGGATGGTGTTCCAGTCATTCAACCTGTTCCCTCACAAGATGGTGGCGGAAAACATCATGATGCCCCAGCAGCAGCTTTTAGGCGTATCAGCAAAGGATGCCTATGAGGAAGCGATCCTCCAGCTGCGGAAGGTTGGGCTGGAGTCCAAAGCCCGGCATTATCCGGATGAACTTTCCGGCGGGCAGAAACAGCGCGTGGCCATTGCCCGTGCTCTTGCGATGCATCCGAAGATCATCCTCTTTGATGAACCGACCAGTGCGCTCGACCCTTCCATGGTTTCGGAAGTGCTGAACGTGATGGCAGATCTCGCCAAGACCGGCCTGACCATGCTGATCGTCACCCATGAAATGCGCCTGGCAAGGGACCTCCCCACCCGGGTGTTTTTCATGGATCAGGGCGGTATTTATGAGGACGGAACGCCGGATCAGATCTTCAATCATCCGCAGAAAGAAAGGACACGGAACTTCATCTACCGCATCCGCAGCTGGGAGTACAGCGTTTCCGCCTGGGCGGATATGTATGAGATGATGGGTTCACTGGAAGAGTTCTGCCGGCGCCAGTTTATGGGGAACAAAGCTGCGGCAAAATGCCAGCTGGCGGTTGAAGAACTGGTCACATCGGCTTTGCTTCCCATCCTGCAGGATCACCAGACGGCTACGATCGAACTCCGGCTGGATGCCGGTGAGGAAGGGAAAGAGATGAAGCTGGAAGTGGATCACAGGCTTGTTTCAACGGATAACGACCTGTTTGCCGGCATGAGCGATGACATCTCGATGTCGATCCTGAGGAGCATTCTGGACCGTCAGTCGGACAAAGAACCCGGTGTTGCCATTTTCCGCATCAGGTGAATCAACAGAAATGTTATTACTGTCTAACGAAAGTTTGGAAACATGAGAATATAATCTCAAGGACTTTTAGAGGATTCGAACAGTATTGAAGTATAATCAAAGCCTGAAATTGAGTCTAAGCATATCCGGAAAGGATATCGTACAGCTCAAATTCAGAAAATGAGGAATAAGATAATGAGAAAAAAAGTTTTAAATATCGCATCTTTGATTTTGGTTTTACTGTTCATGCTGAGCCTGACAGCTTCAGCCCAGACAGACAGCGCCGGAAATTCTTTCGTCAGTGACAGTGACCCTGCGCTTCAGACAGTAGAAAGAGATCTGTATTGGGTCGGCAGCAGCCGGGTCTTTGACGGCTATCAGATCGGGAAGAGCTTCCTGGCTGCAGGACGGGATATCACCCTCAATGAAAGCACGGTCGGCGGGTCGCTGAGAGCCGGTGCCTTTTCGATCACCCTCAACGGCGTGGACGTGACAGACAACATCACAGCAGCCGGTTATAACGTACAGGCGTCAGGCGTCACCGCATCCGGGGTTTACCTCGCCGGCAGCAATTTGTATTTCAGCGGGACTGCTGATAGTGCCAACCTGGCCGGACAAAATGTCACTCTCGATGGTGAGATCCGCGGAGATGCAAACATTTACGCGAACAAAATCATCTTTGGCGAAAATTTGCTCATTGACGGCACGCTCACTGTCCACAGCGGAAGTGAACCCGCCATTCCTTCCGGCGCAAAAGTCGGGAACTATGTTTTCGAAAAAGACGATTCCGTCAAGGAAATCAATGTTAACGTGGATTCAGAAGGCACGCACATTGAGGTAAAAGAAACAGTAGATGTAAAAGAAACCGGAGAATCAACTGTCGAGATAAAGAAATCGACCACATCCCGCTTCGGCTCCTTCCTGCGGGGACTTGCCGGTCAGTTACTGCTTTCTGTCCTGCTGTGCCTGATGCTCGGCGGACAGGAATTACGTAAACCCGGGAAAATGCTGCTTGAAAGACCGTTCCCGATGCTTGGTTCAGGCTTTGCGGGTCTCTTCGTGATTCCTGGCATCATTCTGGTACTGCTGTTCATCGGGTTCGGTTTCCCCTCCGCCGGGCTGCTGGGGCTCCTTTTCGCGGTCGTCTGTATTTATGCCCTGATTTTTACCGGTATGACGCTCGCGAACACACTGATTCCCCGCTTTACGGACAATAAAACGCTTGCCAATGAATGGGTTTGTTCGCTGATCGGTGCATTGGTTTTCTGGCTCCTTCGGAAGATCCCTGTTTTCGGTTTTATCCTTCAGATAGCCGCAGTGATCTATACCCTTGGTTATTTTATTCAGGTCATCTTCCTGCGCCTGAAAGGCAGCGTCAAATCTCAAAAACCGGAAATCAAGCCGGTCAACGATGATGCTCAAACAGATACCCTTGAGCCGGTTATCCCGGAATACGAAGCCGCTGATGACGCTGACATTCTCGAAAGCAAGGTGTCAGATCCGGAGAAATAAATAAAGCTGACGAGGAGCAGTTTCCGGGAACTGCTTCCGACACCTGAACCTGTGATATACCATTTCCGATGAACGCGGCCTTGAAAGGCAGAGCGCGAAGAAGGATAGGAACCGGGAAGCTTTTATCTTTTTCCACACCGACAACTGTAAGCGAATTTTTAAACCCAAAAGCCGCGTTTCCGCGGCTTTTGGGATAATCCGATGGCTAAAGTCTAAAGTCTAATGTCTAACGTCTGATGTCTAAGAACTACGTTCAGGAAAAGTGAGGCAGATCATTACAAAATGATCTTATTTTCGAGAACCGCCTGAAGATGTTCACCATAAGGACTTTTTCCATATTTTTTAACACTTTCAGCCAATTTACTCTCATCGATCCAACCATATCGGAAAGCAATCTCTTCCGGTGCTGAGATCGACATTCCCTGATATTGCTCCAGCATGCAGACAAAATTAGTCGCTTTCCGCAGACTGTCGAAGGTACCCGCATCCATCCAGGTGAAACCGCGGCCGAGCAATTGGGCATTCAGCAGACCCTGCTGCAGATACATATCATTGAGCGTGGTGATTTCCAGCTCGCCGCGAGCCGAAGGACGTACCTGCGCCGCCATATCGCTGACGCCGGCAGGGTAGAAATATAACCCGACGATGGCATAGTTGCTTTTCGGTTCTTTAGGCTTTTCCTCCACGCTGAGAACCTGATACTGTGCGCGCCCTCCTTCATTGATGCGTTGGAATTCCATGATGCCGAAGCGCTCCGGATCTTCCACATAATAACCGAATATGGTCGCCTTGCCGTTTTCTGCGGATTGTTTTGCCTCAGCCAGCTTCGCACCAAGCCCGTTCCCGTAAAAGATGTTGTCGCCGAGGATCATCGCACAGGGATCAGAGCTGATAAATTCCCGGCCGAGGGTAAAGGCCTGCGCCAGCCCTTCCGGTTTCTCCTGAATGGCATAGGAAAGCTGAAGACCCAGATGCGAGCCATCCCCCAGCAGCTGGCGGATGCGCGGGGTATCTTCCGGTGTGGAAATGATCAGAATCTCCCGGATCCGCGCCAGCATCAATGTGCTCAGCGGATAAAAGATCATGGGTTTGTTGTAAACCGGAAGCAGCTGTTTGGACGTGACCAAGGTTAATGGATAGAGGCGCGTACCCGCGCCTCCGGCAAGGATTATTCCTTTCATGGATTCCTCAGCTTCTCAATTTCAGTATAATCCCGCAGATATGGTCAACGTCTTCCAGTGACAGATCGGCGTAAAGCGGCAGTGTCAGGACGCGTTTGCTGATGTGGAGTGCGGCCGGCGTCTCACGCACGTCATATTTTCCGTGGAAGGCGGAGAAGGTATTGGTCAGCGGATAGAAGTATTTCCGGGCGATGATGCCCTGTTCGGCCAGCGCATCGAACACTTCCGCGCGGCTGGAGCCGAAGATCTTTTCCTCAAAGATAACCGGGAAATAGGCATAGTTGCTTTTGACTTCCGGCTGAAAGGCATTCAGCTGAATACCGTCGATCCCTTCCAGATGTTCACGGTAACGCTCAACGACGATTTTTCGTTTCGAGATCTCCTCCTCCACATGCTTGAGGTTGCACAATCCCATCGCAGCACAAAATTCGTTCATCTTGGCATTGGCGCCGACGGCACTGACTTCCTCAGGGCCATGGATACCGAAGTTTTTGAGCTCATAAAGTTTTTCCCCGAGCCGTTTATCCCGATATGTAACCGCACCTCCTTCGATCGTGTTGAACACCTTGGTGGCATGGAAGCTGAAACAGGAGGCATCTCCAAATGAGCCGACCCCTTTCCCTTTATAGGTCTCCCCAAAAGTATGGGCAGCGTCATAGATCACCTTCAGTTCATATTTACGGGCAATGCGGTCGATCTCCTCCACATTGCAGATATTTCCGTATACATGCACCGGCATGATGGCGCAGGTCCGGTCGGTGATCAGGTTTTCCAGTTTATCGGTATCAAGGGTGAAGGTGACAGGATCAATGTCGCAGAAAACAGGTTCGAGTCCGTTTCGTACGATGGTATGGGTCGTGGATGCAAAAGTAAAGGGTGTGGTGATGACTTCGCCCTGCAGTCCCATTGCCTGCAGCGTCAGCTCCAGCGCCATGTGTCCGTTGGTGAACAGTTCGATGTTCTCCACACCCAGAAACGAGCATAGTTCTTTTTGGAGTTTCTGGTGCTCCGGTCCCATGTTCGTGAGCCAGTGCGACTCCCACATGGATTTGATCTCATCCATGTATTCGTCAATATCCGGCATGGATGAGCGGGTAACGAGAATGGTATCGTCCAATGATTTCTCCTTTATCGCAGTTTTTCTTCCGGCAGGGATTTTTATTGATCGAAATCAAAAGAAAATAAGCACAGGAAATAAATACCTGTGCTATATATTCCAAATATGAAATTTATTTAGTACTTACGAAAATAATCGGATCGTTTACAAATTCAATCAGAATTAATTCAAATATGGCTCAAAAGCAACAGAAAGCCGTCAAGAATCGCACCCGTTCGTTTCTGAATGCTGTTCACCTGACTGACATCGGCGTATATCCGGCTTTATAATAATGCAGCGTAGCGGCTCTGATCCGCTGGGGAAATGCCGATTGCATTCATTGCTTTTTCCGAATCCCAGCCACTGTTTTTCATGAGATTTTTGATTACAGTAACCAGTGATTTGTCAACAGCTTTCTGTTCTCTTTCCTGTATCGCATCCTTCATTAACTCTAACATTGCATCGCTCATATCTTCACCTCTTTTCATCGCATTTTCGAATGCCTCGTAATTTGCTGACGAACTTACAGTCAATACCGCATCGACATTCTGCTGATCGCCCGGTTCTTTCAAAATTACCGCGGACTGAAGAAAACTGACGATATCGTCTTCCCGCGCGTGTTCCGTCAACAGGCGGAGACTGGTGTGCTGTGCAGGATCCAATCGGCTGGTCAGAATGAACTGCGTCGGAATGCCGACAACACCGGTGAAATAATAAATTCCGGGAAACCGTTCTTCAATTCTTCCGCCTTCTTTTTCGATTGATCGGAACAGTCCCTCCGGCATGACATCCCGCACCAATGAGACGGTCAATTCTGAAAATGGGATCTCATCCGTATGTTTTCCGAGTCCTTTATAAAGATACGCATATCCGACTGTTTTGATATAGTCATCGATCGTCAGACTGTCCCGGGGAGACTTGAACTCGAATATATTGTACTGCCGAAAGATAGCTCCGATCTGGTTTTCGATGACTGCGTCTTTCCGTTTCTTGATGATCAGCAGATCCATCTTCAGCGGCTCTTTACTGAGCTGATGCTCTCTTTCGAAATCAAGATCCGATCTATCGTTTCGAAATTCCAGTTCCATCGCCCCGATGAACCCCGGATGCCAGTGATCCCTTTCAACTTTTTCCGCCATCACGTCCGTCCCTTACAAACTGTTTCTATTTATAGAATACCATGTTTTCAGCGGAAAATCAAGAGGAAAAATTGGACTTTATGGAACACATCGGCATTGCCGACACCATTCTCTGTGCATCCGGGACAGGCCTGGCAATATGGATTAAGCTTTTTTAATTTTGTCACCCTCTGTTGCATTGTCAAATTATTTCATCATGTCTTTTCATTTCTGATTCAAGTTTCAACACATTTCTATCTCGTTGTTTGATTACTTTACATGGTATCCCGACGTTTATTGTCCATGGATCAGTACTATGATTTATGAAAGAAAATGCCCCAAATGCACATCCTTCTCCAATATTTACACCAGGCATAACCATTGATGCAGAACCCATAATCACATGCTTTCCAATATAGACCGGCGCTTCATTTACATTTCTATATAAATCCGGCACCATTGGCCCTGTCATAAATTCACCAGAATAATCATCGCTAACACTATATATACATATTCTTGAAGATAAATTTACGAAATCTTCAACCGTTACCCCACAGCTTCCTCCGTACAGTGCTGTATATGCAGCAATATGGACGTTGTTTCCGATTTCAATTTTTCCACTGAGAATACAAAAATCATCAATACGGACATTGCTGCCAATCGACATTTTATCCGCACCGTAAACGGATGATTTGCGGCTGATTTTTACATTATCTCCAATTTTTCTGAATCCTAAAGATTCCAGTTCATCTCGTGAATAAAAACTATCCATGATCATTCACACCTCTAAAAATCAAGAAAAAAGATTCATTACTCAACAACCCGACACAGGAAATTCAGTTTTGCTGCCTGACATGTGTTCAATCCAACAACAGGCAGGGCTAAACTTGCTTTAGTGCCGAATCAGTATTAATCTCATAAATGAAGCTGTTGTCCGCAAAATCGTTGTATTCATTTATAATAAATTCAGAGGCATAAATAAAATACCGGAAGAGAACAATAAATATATAGAATCTATATTCTACCCCCCCCCCGACCGGTGTAGAGAAAACTAAGCAATTCTTCCTGATTCATATTCCCAATACCCAGGTATTCCAGATTGTATTTGGTCTCGATGAAATAATTTTTCTCATGCATTGCACCACCCAGAAAAATCATGGAATCGATGATCGGCGTCGGGACTCCGAATTTCACGCCAAGATCATGATAGATCTTGCAGCCGACGGGGATATCTTCGGTGAAATAGCGATGTTCAATGCTGTTCGGCCCGACGTTGCCTTCATTGCAGGGTTTGTCCAGCGGGAAGACGACGTTGTCTTTTCCTTCGGCATTCAGCCCCATATATTCCTGCGTAAGAATCGTTCGGCGGGAGAAGAACATTTCATAGTCATAATGAGGAATATCAATTCCGATGGCAGCTGCGATTGCTTTTTCTTCCTGATAAAACTGATATTGCACCCGTGCGATGGAGGGACAGAGTCCGTGGGAATACATGGAATAGGAATCGGGTTCGTTGCCATAGACCAGCGACCAGTTTTCCATGCTGGAGACGCCTAACACAGATGCAGGAACGTGGATCACCGGGTTGACATTGGAGAACCCGATATCCAGCATGGTATCACCCTTCACCGGACCATTTCCCTGCGTGACAGCATCCATACAGGGCAGATATTTGACGGATTCCATAAAATCGTCGATATCGGTCATCGGTTGTGTCGCCCCGCGAAGCGTGATCGCGCGATATTTGGCCCCAACATGAGGCATCATGAAGCCACCGATCTTTTCGATCCGTGTTCCATAGGGCGCTGATGCCCAGCCGCCGACGATCACCTTCTTCGTACATCCCATTTCATGCATATATTTGCGCAGCAGAAGACTTGCATAGTTATCGGTAAATACATGGATCACCTGACCGTCTTCGAGCAAGGGAACCAGAGTCTTCAGATAATGTTCATGGGCATGGGCGGAAATGCCGATGATGATTAAGCCTGCACCTTTGACGACCTTTTCCATGTCAGTGCTTACGACATCAAGGAAGGCTTTCCCGGAGCGTTCAAATCCATAAAGATTATGCTGAACCCCGTCCAGCAGGATTCCGGTTTTTTCGAGGTTGGCAATGGACTGTACACTTCTGGAATAAAGCCGGACTTCTCGTCCGGCAAGTTTGCAGTCAGCTGCGCAGGTTTTTCCGACCGCACCGCCGCCCAATACCGCGATGGGCAAATCTTTCAAATAACTCATATCTCTTGTCATCGTTCTGCCTCCTGTCATTCATAATCATCCAGCAGTTTCGTGTCAAACCTGCCGGTTATCATCTCTTCACCGGTTTCATCATAAACGTGCAGTGTCTCATACAGCCATTGAATCACCGTTCGCAGTTGCTCTTTATCGGAAGCGGTGATGACAAATTCCCCATAGCGCTGTCGTAATTTGACATCATCCCGGATCGCATCACCAACAAAATGTGCAGTTGACCAGGTGACGATATTTGGATGGGTATCGATCAATTCCAGACCTTCAATTTTAGCTATTTTTCCCGGACGCAGGCAGGGAAGGATCATCACGGCGTATCCCTTCAATCTTTTATTTTTGATTTGACCTGCAGCAAACTCAGGCATTTCACCGGTCAGCGCAAAGTGGATCAGCAATTCCGGAATATCAATGCCGGTAAGCGCTTTATGTGCATCATCATAGTCATCACCGGGCATGCGGATTCCCGGATCGTAGAGACGTACCACATCTCCGTCCATAAATGCCTGAATAAAAACTGGAGAATTCCGGAGCCCGATCGAACGGATCATCCCGGATACTTTGGCATCAATTTGATCCCGATACTTTTTTTCATATTTGGAAGGACTGATACAGGCTGTGGCAATTTTATCCAAACCTTCATCCGGGCTGCCGGTATACCGGTCTTCTACTTTGTAAAGAAGCGGTTCACCGTTGATCACCAGATAGACCAGCTGCAGATCCTGTTTGTTTTCCATGTATTTCTCGATGACCGCCTGCCCGCTGGTTGATTCCTTTTGAGCGAAACGAATCGCATTTTCCGCTTCCTCTTTATTCCGGCAAATGGTCTGACCGCGGGAACCTCTGCTGTCCGATGGTTTGACCAGTATGGGATATTCGATATTTCTCTTTTCAAGATCTTCCTCCGAATATCCGGGAATGATATCCGCGCCATGCGTTTCACAAAATGCTTTAAACTGCTGTTTGTCGGTCAGGATCTCATGCTGCCGGGCGGTTCCGAAGCATGGCCAGTTCATACGTTCACAGATTTGCTGATAGGGTTTTTGCGTGACATCGAGGTAAGGAGCAATGATGCCGTCGATATGTTCGTCTCTGCAGAGCTTCACCAGGCGATCGATTTCCGTGATATTGATCATTTCGGCATGATCGGCCATTTGTTTCGCCGGGGCTTCCTCCAACGGAAGATAATCCGTCACCCAGGTCTCGATCCCGAGTTCTTTGGCTTTTTTGACAAGCTTCCGATGCTGATACATGCCGCCGAGGATCAGCAGTTTTTTTCCTGTAAATGAATTCATTTCACTACTCCCCATTGATTTTCCGCTGAATCACTCCTATTGACGATACCCTTTATTTTGTTTATAATTAATGACAGAAAGTGAAGCATGTATGAACATTGAACGAACACCGAAACAAATGGCTGAAGCTGTACTGACACCGCTGGATCATCAGGTCAACCGCAACTCGAAAGACAGTGTCTTTTGCAATTTATTCAGTGACCCGAAATATGTTCTGGAGCTATACGCCGCGCTCCATCCCGAAGACGATATTACGGATGTAAAGGACATTACTCTGGTGACACTGGAGAATCAGATCCTGCGGGCACAGTATAATGATCTTGGATTTATCATCGGCAACCGATTGATGATCCTGGTTGAAGAGCAATCCGCCTGGTCATTGAATGTTCTCATTCGTTTTTTACCTTATCTCGGGGAAACGTATCAGCGCTATATCCGGAATAATAAATTGGATGTATACGGTGCGAAAAAGCTTGAAATACCGCATCCGGAACTTTATGTCGTTTATCCCAAAGACCGGAAGAATTTGCCCGATGAAATATCGCTTTCCAAAGATATTTTTGGGATTACGGATCCCGATCATGTCTTTGTGGATGTCCGGGTGAAAATAATTTACGACAGCAAACAGGGAGATATCCTCAACCAGTATATCGTTTTCTGCCGCGTTTTCGATGAACAGATCCGGCTTTACGGAAGGACGGAAAAGGCTGTTCGTGAAACGATCCGCATTTGCCGGGATCAAAATGTTTTGAAGGAATATCTTGCCAAAGAGGAGGTATCAAATATCATGTTCGGTGCATTTGACAAGGAATATCAGTTACAGCTGCTGCGCGAACAGGAACGTGAAGAAGGACGCGAAGAAGAAAAATTATCTTCGATCCGCAATTTAATGGAAACGCTGAAATTGACAGCACAGCAGGCGATGGATGCTCTGAAAATTTCAGATGCCGACCGGAAGCGGTATCTTACGATGTTATAGTTTTCTTTTGTTCATCGAAAATCAGACCTCCGCGTTTTCGATGAACAGATCCGGCTTTACGGAAGGACGGAAAAGGCTGTTCGTGAAACGATTCGCATTTGCCGGGATCAAAATGTTTTGAAGGAAAGCTCAAACGCTGTATTCAATGAGTTCGATCCGGGCCATTATTACGGAAGAACCGCTTCGTTATCTGCATATTCCTGAGAATCTCAAGTATATAAGAGAAACTTTCCAGCTTGAACAGCATCGACCCGGCGATATAAATGGCAGCGCCCAAAAGAACCTGCAGGATCAGGGTGATGATATCAGGCAGACCGAGGAACTGCAGCAGATAAACGCACCCGCCCATAAAAACCGCGAGGAGAATGGTCGGAAGAATGTCCTTCAGCTGATCGATATAGCTGTAATTCAGGAGCTTCCAGTTCGGCCAGGAATTGATGATCTGGCTGGCAACAGAGGTGAACAGGAGGCTGTATGCCATCGCTTCGACGCTGATATTCATCGTCGCGAATAAGGCGGTCAAGCTAACAAAAACTTTCATAATCTCGAGCTTTAAAAAATAATCACTTCGTCCCATAGCCAAAATTGCGTTCAAATTTGCCGTATGAATAGGATAAAACAAATAGGTGATACAAAAAATCCTCATAAACGGAACTGCAGGAAGCCATTTTTCTGTGAGCAACAATGGAATTAAAATATTAGACACAGCGACTAAACCAATCATCATTGGAGCCATAACATAAACACTAACCATTATTGATTTACGAGTCATTTTTTTCAGGTGTTCATTTTCATCTTGAACGGTAGACATAACCGGAAATAATACGCTATCAATAGATTTATTGATATTTGTTGTAATTAAATTAGGTATTTTCTCGCCCTGGTTGTAATATGCAAGTGAAGCCGGTGTATATATCTTTCCAATAATTAATTGACGGATATCTTTGTAAACAGTATTAATTAGACTGGAAACAAGTAATTTCCATCCATAATTGAAAAGAGCTCTAAGCCGTTGTAAATCGAAAACTCTATCTGGACGCCATTCTACTGTAATCCACAAAATGCAGGTATCTATTGTAACATTCACTATTTGTTGTGCTATCAAAGCCCATATACCCAAACCTCGGAAAGCCATGATTATTCCAACGATGCCTGCAATAATTGTTCCTCCCAACGTAGAAAAGAAAAATTTTCTGAATATCAACTTTTTTGAGACATATGCCTGCTGAACATTCTTTATTCCTGAAATAAGTAAGGTAATACCTAAAACCCTGATATAGAGAGCCATAGATGGTTCTCTATAAAACGATGCAATAAACGGTGCTGAAATAAACAAAATAATATACAATAACGCACAAAAAAGAATATTAGCATAAAATACTGTGGAAAAGTCCACAGTATCAGCATCTTTTTTTTGGATCAGTGCATTTCCAAGACCACTATCAACAAAAACCTGCAATATCGTAATAAATACAGTGATCAGTGCAATGGTTCCATAATCATTCGGACCGAGAAGACGCGCTAAAACAACAGAAACGACAAAACTGACCAATTGTGCTCCTGTACGTTCAGCAAACCGCCAAAAAAGGTTACTGATTATTTTTCTTTTTGATTGCATATTATTGTCAACAGAAATAAGTATTCTAAAAATGTAACTATTAATCTGAAAAAACTTTATTCCATTTCATGATTCTATCTGACCCATATAGGTAAAGATTAGCTCTTTCAGCATTATTTTTTTTATCTTCTTCAGAAAGAGCAGATAATTCATCATGAGATAATGTCGAGATATCTGAAAAATCAAAAACTTTTATTTTTTCCGTATTTAAAAAATTTTTCCACATCGTAGTATTTTTTCGCAAATATACTTTTTTCCCTGTCATCAACATTATTAAAATATTACCCAATGCTTGTTGTCGGTTATTAGCAAATATTCCTAAATCCATTGTTGACAAAAACCTTATATAATCCTCTTTAGACATTAAATCCTTCACAGGGAAAAAATGTTCACCGAACAAACTTTTTCCTTCAGAGCATACTTGGTCAGCGTAATCATTATCGCCATAAGAAAGTGGACAATGTACATCAATATAAGAACTATGAGGAATCAGCTGTGTGAAAGCTTCATGATGACCATTAGTTTCAGTAGCAGAATTTCCGACAAGCACCTGAATTCTGTCACTTACCTTATTTCCGGAAATTATGTGTTTATAAGGATTTGATTCCGCCGGTACTGGTGCCACGAAATGTTTTTTGTTAGTTATTTTCATTATTCTAACTAACATGTCGTAATCTTCAGAAATTAAATTAATTATCCCAGCCGATCGTGTTATGATATTTTTCTTAATAAATAGCAATAAATGATATTTAATGTGATAAAAGGGGACAACGCGGTTATAAACATAAAAATCACCTCCCCAAAATTGAATATAAGTTTTTTTCAGAATTGAATTTGGAAACAGGAAAAATAACAAATTAAGTCTGTTACTGAATAATCCTGAAATAATGATTTTTTTTGCTTCTTTTATTTTTCTATATAAGGCTATATTGTTCTTATTAGTATAATTAAGATAACTGTCAATAAATATTATTTTTTCATTTTTTTCTATACCTTCCGAATCACCTTCTATTACAAACATATGATCGAACTTATCGAAATGATTCTCCATAAATAGAATATAATCATCTATAAATGAACTCTTATTAAAGAGATGAACAATCAGTTCTTTTTCATTTGTGGTTTCTCTTGATGTAAGCATTTTTTTTATTTCGCTTTATCCAGTACCAAATTCTCTTTCAACTTTTTTACAATCTCCAGAATCGCATGCCCGAGGCTTTGAGTTCATCCATCCTGTAAAGACTTTTCACATCGATCAGGACTTTTTCTTCATCCGGAGTATCCGGTCTAAACAGATCCTTGAGCTGCATCATGGACATAGAACGATAATCATTATGCCCGACGGAAACGATCACACAGTCAGCTTTCGGCAAATCAGCAAACGGAACCAGATCCACCCCATACTCTTGTTTTGCCACAGCCGCATCCGCCCAGGGATCGGAA
>JAFRIR010000046.1 GCA_017432685.1 Flexilinea sp.
CCGAAAATTCGCCCATCGGGGAAGACGGAGTGATCGGGTAGATTGCGACGACCTCGTTCATGCGGTAAGCCACATAAGCGACGGCCTCATTGGCATCGATTGTAACCATTTGACGTGCCATGAAAAGTAACTCCTGATTTTTATGTTTTCTTCGGTCTTAAACGACAAAACCGGACGCTAATTTGTACCGGCACAGCCGGATTTATCAGGCCCGGATCATTACAGGCCTTATGCAAGCAAAAACAAACGGATTTCCTCCGCAGTCTTTGTGGATTTATTATAACGCATTTTTTTGACGATATTGAAAAAATTTTCCTTGAAGATGTAATGAGTTAAATCCGTTTTCTTTGTGACGTTTATCGTGTCGGCGCTGATTTTCCATTCACTGCCTTACCGGTTTTTTCCTTAAAATAAAAGAAAAATCACGAATTTCTTAAGGATTGTATTATAATGGGGAGAAGGACTGTTCCGGCAGCCCTGACAATGGTTTAATTTGAGAGAGAGAGAACCTATGGAAAACAACGATCCCGAAACAACTGTCTATTCCGCCGGGTATGCAGACACCTTCCAGGGAAGCAGCGATTTTTCAACCGAATATTCATGTTTCTATGAAAAAGAACCGGATGGCACTGTCGGCGCTTCCAACCTTTATGTACTTGCCAGCGGTCTGAAAGGCACTTCCTTCCCGGAAGTCAGCGCACGCTTTACCGCAAAAAAGATCCTGTACGAATATTTCCATTCTTACGATTACGTTGACGCAAACAAGCTGGCGCTTGCCATGCGGACAGCGAATAATGAAATTTATGAATACGCCAAAGTCCAGAACGATACGATGGCAGCCACGGCAATTGCCGCTTCCGTGACGGACGGTAAAGTGGCTATCGCAACTGTCGGCGGCTGTCGGGCATATATCATCCGAAACGGTAAGGTGTTCCAGATCACGGAGGATCCGGCTGTAGTCGACGAAAAGGTACAGAGCGGTGAACTGACAAAAGAAGAAGCTTACGGGCCGGAAGGGAAAGGCGCCGATATCGCCTCTGCGCTCGGTACAGTCAAAGACATCACCACCGATGTCTATGACGGGATTGAAGTCCGCAGCGGAGATATTCTGCTCCTGTGCAGTGCATCGCTGGATACCTTCATCGGGAAGCAGGAAATCCTGACCGCCGCGGCAGATAATGCTCCGCGAACCATCGTCCAGCAGCTGCTGAGTTCTCCTTCTCTCCAAAATGCCAAAGTCCCGGCATCAGTTGCCGCAATCCGCATCTATGATGAAACTTCGGTGGATTCCATGATCCGGGTGGATGGTGACGCGCCGGAGAGCACAGACCTGAATCTCGAAAAGAAGGAGATCGAACTGATCCGTAAAAACCGCCCGCGGACCGGAGAAGAGAACGGCGGAGAGAAAAAGAAGAAGAAAGACAGACTTCCGCTCATCATCCTGCTGGTATTGCTTGCCCTGATGCTGCTTGCCGGCGGCATTTATGCGGCTGCAAAATTCGGTTTGATTCCGGATGATGTCCGGGAAAAGTATCTCGGTAACATCGTTCCTTCTACAGCGACGCCTACTCCGACTGTTGACTGGGTTCGGGAAAGCATGACTGTCCTGGAAGCGGAGATGGCAATTGAAAAAGAACTGGCTGTGGCAGCAACGGTTGCAAATTGGCCGACCCAGACACCTTATCCAACCTATACCCCGGTGTTCATCGATCTGGAAGAAACCAAAGAAACGGAAGAACCGATTGTCGAGGAAACAGAGGAGTTTGAAATACCGATCTCTTTCAGTGATCCGGATGAGGAATTGACCGGTACTGATCAATCCGATACAACAGAGACAGAAGAGACGGAAGAGCCCGAACCGACGGCCACTCCCTATCCGACACTTGTACCGGAAACCGAAACGCCGGAACCGCTGCTGAAAGAAAATTATACCGATCAGCGCAGCGGTGCGGAGATGATTTATATCCCTGCCGGAAACTTTATCCTTGGCTCTAATCTTAATGAAGACCTTTATGCCAATGCAGAAGAAGAGGCTCCTCAGCTGCGTGTCTACCTGGATGGCTACTGGATGAACAGGACGGAAGTCACCAACGGGCAGTATCTGCGCTGTGTGGAAGCAGGCGTCTGCGATCAGGGTTATTATATGTCCCTTTACAGTCCGGGTCTGGAAAACAATCCGGTCACCTATGTAACTGTTGAACAGGCAGAACGCTTCTGCTCCTGGATGGGCGGTCATCTGCCTACCGAATATGAATGGGAAAAGGCAGCCCGCGGTACCGACGGACGCATTTACCCCTGGGGTGATGAGGAACCGGATTACGAAAATGCCCTGGCGAACATTCCTGACTATCAGGATGAAGAAGGAAATGGTTTTGACCTGTTCCCGGTCGGCTCTTTCCCGGATGGGCAGAGCCCTTATGGCCTGATGGATATGGCCGGGAATGTCTGGGAATGGACATCCACCTGGTACAGCACCAATTATTATCAGACCCTTGAGGCGGAAGAAGAGCTGAGTGGTACGACGGTCAGCAATCCGACCGGTCCGGAAAACGGCAGCGCCCGGGTGATGCGTGGCGGTTCCTGTGCATCGACAGAGATCAACAATTATGCAGCTTATACCCGTGCCGCGAACCGCTCTTATCTGAACCTGGCCAGCAGTTATTATGTTGGTTTCCGCTGCATGGTCCCGGATACAGGCGACGGTGCAACACCGGAGACAGCAGCCGGGCCGATGGAAAACCCGGCCGGTCCGCAGTTTCCCGGCGGTCCGGACAATATGGGTCCCCGCCCGTAGCCGCAGAGACTGAAACCATAAGGGTTTATATTAATAATGAAGAGGGTGCCCGGCACCCTTTTTAAATAGGAAGCAACATGGATAAACTGAAAATTGTCTTTATGGGATCGCCGGAAATCGCTGTTCCTGCTCTGAAAGCGCTTGCAGAACATTTTGACGTGGTGGGTGTCGTTACCCAGCCGGACCGTGAGGCCGGACGGGGAAAAAAGATCGTGATGCCTGCAGTCAAGGAAGCCGCATTGGCGCTGAATATTCCTGTCATCCAGCCGGAGCGTATGAAAGTTCCCGGCACTATTGAACAGCTGCAGGCCTGGGATCCGGACCTGATCGTGGTGATGGCCTTCGGGCAGATCCTGCGGAAAAATGTGCTGGAACTGCCGCGGCTGGGATGTTTGAATGCTCATGCCTCTCTGCTGCCGCGCTGGCGCGGAGCTTCCCCGATCCAGGCGGCGATCCTGAACGGCGATACTGTGAGCGGTGTGACCATCATGCAGATGGATCCCGGCATTGACACCGGTCCGATGCTCAAAGCCCGGGAGCTGCCGATTGAATCCTATGATACGACTGTGACCCTTTCCGCGAAAATGGCGGATCTGGCCGCGGAACTGCTCATCGAGGTGATTCCGGATTACGCGGCAGGACGGCTTTTGCCGCAGCCGCAGCCGGAAGAAGGCGCCTGTTATACCGGCATGATCTCAAAAGCGGACGGGATGCTGGATTTTACACAGAGTGCGGAAGCGCTGGTCTGCAAGGTCCACGCTTATAACCCCTGGCCCTGCGCCATGTTTGAAATTGATGGAGAGACCTTCAAGGTTTATCAGGCGCATGCTGTAATTAAAAAGGAAGGATTGACTCCCGGTACTCGCACTGTTGAGAAAGGTCTGCCTGCTATCGCAGCGGCCGACGGTCTGCTGGCGCTGGATGAGCTGCAGGCTCCCGGAAAAAAAGCCATGCCCGGGAAGGCTTTTCTGGCCGGTTATCGAAAATGGCAGGTGTGATCCTTCCGACTCATGAAGGCTCGGGGTCAGATACTGGAGACTCACGCGATGTGCGAAGCACGAGCGAAGAGTTGGAGGGATCTGACCCCGCTTGAGCGTAGCACGACGAGACGTTTCTGCTGCTGCGGCGAAGCCCGCACAGCAGGGGCGTATCTCGTTGTGCGCTTCTCTTGAGTCTGTGAGCTTACCTTCGGGAAGCAATACCTCGGCTTGGTTCCCGAGTCTGCGGGGTCAGATCCTTTCGGCTCAGGCTGCGCACGATCCTCCAAAATCCGACCCCTCCGACTCAGAGAAATGACACGCAATTATGAGCTCCATTAATTAATGAAGACAAAGCACCTGTTTTCATAAACGCATATCTATAGGCGATTATCGGATGCTGCCTCCCGCTGCAAAAAGAGGGTCAGTACCCGTATGGGGACTGTTCCAAACCTGCGCTGAGAGGTGCGAGCTTCGCTCGATTGATGCAGCGCAGGACCTTCGGCCCTCGGGGAGGACGAGCTTCCCTTTGGCGACATGCGCAGGGGACAGGTCTCTGTGCCGTCAGAGCTTTGATCAGTTATTGCATTCATCGGCACTGAGACCTGTCCCCGGTATGGGCCCGGCAATCAAAGTTTGCTGAGAAGAAGGAAAAACAGCAAACAATCTTCAAAAGCAGCGGAATTCGCTTTTGCGAATTCAGAGTACTCTTTGCACCGTTGCATGTTCCTTGCGCATGGTGACAGGTCTGTGTGCCGAACAAGGCTCGTTTTAGCAGATGGCTCGACGGCACGCAAACCAGTCCCCTGTGCCCCTGCGGGACCCGTCCGCTGAATTTTCACAGGAAAAACCCGAAACAAAGCGGCAGAAGATATATTCGATGGAGCCGAGTGTCGGCGGACGACGGAAATACCAATCAAACAAGAAGGCAGCGGGTTGCATTGCGGTGTAACAGTTGCCTTTTTTTATGAAGGAAATAATGAATGAGAATAACAGATGCGATAAAAGTGGCTGTAAGCTGTGCAGAAAAATATGAAACTGACCTTAAAGACAGAAATATTAAGGGCACCTCTAAAAACTAATGAGCGGGGGTATGGGGGCGGCAGGTTATAACCTGCTCCGTAAGGTACGGGCTGACACCCGATTTATATTCGGAGCAGGAGCTTCGCCCCACGGAAACCTCCCGAGGAGATTCAGAGAATTTATTTTCTGAATCTCCTCGGGACAGAGAAAAATTGGAGTTTTTAGAGATCCCCTTAATATTTTAATTGGGTATAATATAGATATAGATGCAAGATAAAAGGAGTGCGGATGGGCGAAAAGGATATAACCGAAAAAACACTGGAATCCTACAACGATGTATTCGCGGATATACTCAACGTGCTTCTCTTTAACGGAAAACAGATCGTGGATCCGAATGATTTGGAAGATCAAAATCCTCATTCCTTCTATAAAGCAGATAGAAAGTTCCGCGAGTTGGAAAGAGATGTGGTCAAACGCTGGAAGAAGCAGAACATCCGGATTGCCTGCATCGGAATAGAAAACCAGACGGATCCGGATCCGTATATGGTCTTGAGAGTTTTGGGTTATGACGGAACGGAATACCGGGCGCAGATGAACAGTATACGGAAGGGTGAGAAACCGTATCCTGTGATAACAATCGTGCTGTATTTCGGATATAAAGAACGATGGAACCAACCAACGACGTTATATGAAACGCTGGAAATACCGGAAGAACTTCGCCCGTATGTCAATGATACAAAAATAAACCTGTTTGAGATCGCATATCTGACACGGGAACAGGTTGATCTGTTCAAAAGCGATTTCAGGGTGGTTGCGGATTATTTTGTTCAGATGAGGGAAAAGGGGGAATATAACCCCGGGAATGAAGTTGTTCAGCATATTCAGGAAGTGCTCCGGCTGCTGAATGTGATGGATAAAGAAAAACGGTTTGAGGAAAAGATTAACGAAGAAGTTGCGGAAGGGAAGGTGAACACGATGTCAGAATGGCTTGATAAAGTGATAAAAACGAGTGAAACAAATGGTGAAGTGCGAGGTGAGAACCGGATGGGAAAACTGATGATAATTCTGTTGAAACAGGGAAGAACAGAAGATTTGGATCGTGCTGTTGACGATTCTGAATTCCGCAATCAGCTTTTCCAGGAATTCCAAATCGCTTGATTGATAACCTGTCGAGGAGAGATGTTGGAGACTGTTTCTTTATGGGGCAGTCTCCTTTTTCATATCTGTTCTTACCACCCGAATCATTTCTGCTGATCACAGGTAGAACCGGCCGCTGCCCACAAACAACTGAAATCCTCGCCAAAAAAAACTTCTAACGAGTTTCCCCTAAAAATCAAATAATATGATAAGATTATAGATGCGACACAAGTGAATATTTTTGCGTCTCTTAATGACGTTCCACAAGGATGTGTTTTTGCTACCCGGCAAAAACGCAGGCTCGAATATTTTCGCATTCTTGTGTAGCGTCAAAATATTACTTGTGTCGCAGCAATGGAGCAGGCGTTTTTCGTGCGCAGGCTCTATCGCTTGCGCACTTTTTATTTAAGCCGGGAGACAAGAGCTATGAAATTTTCCATCCATCGCCGTTTCTTTTTACTTCTCATGATTATGCTAATTTATATTTGCGTTTCTTTTCGTATAACTAATGCTGATTCGATTTTTAGCTACCCATTATCTGGATATACTAAAGTTAGCCTTGGTGGTTTTATACCCAATAGATCCATAGATATAAGCACATCAGGACATTTCGCAACTGATTGTGTGTCTTCTTCTGGTAATTGGAATGTTACACCTATTTATCAGGGCAGTGTGGTTGATTCACATGATTATGTAAATGGCGCTGCAGGAAAATATGTCATTGTTCAACATGAAATAAATGGAGTTACATTCTACTCAGAATATCAGCATTTAGCAAGTGTAGCAGTTTCAAATGGACAATCGGTAAATACTAACACTGTCATAGGAATTGCAGGAGATACCGGAGTTGCTGAAGGTGTCCATCTTCATTATGAAATATTTACTGGAAGATGTGATCCTTGGGCTCCAAATCAAACACAATATGCGGTAAATCAAGAGGTAGATGGTCCGGTTACTGTAGAAGGAACAACATACTATAACCCGGATAGAGTTATTAGCGGATTATCTGTTATCGAAGGAATTGGACGATATGGTACGCTTGATTTAAACGGGGTTTTGGATGGTGTAAATAATGGCTGGATACATGGTTTTGGAACGGCAAATGTTTATATTAATGGTAACCTTGTTGCTGAAAATGAGGGGGATTACTATAATTCCACACTCCCGGAAGGGACCAGTTATCGAATTGACAATATCCAGTCATATAATGGATTTTCCTATGCCGGTCTTGCAGATGGCTCCGCTTCCTTAAGTGGGACAATCACTGCCAATACCACAACAGATGTCCGATTGAAATTTAATACGAATGCATTAACCGGAAGATCATTAAATGATGCGACTTCCTGGGCGGAGCAGGGAATAACCGGAGATGATAACATAAAAGGCACAAAAAACGGATATGACTATACCTCGAATGATACGACGCTTTCATATCTGGTCTTCGATGCCTATGGCATTCGCAGAATAACCCAGCCCAACGATTTTGTCGCAACCGGAGCTATCACAATCCTCAATAATGAAGATGCCGGGACATCCAACATGGCTGACGGCTGGAACAAAGCTCCCCGCGGAGCGATTCTTGTTTGGAAACGATCAATAAATGGTCAGGATGTCAGTTTCATCGGTATTGCACGGGGAGACGGTACCATGGTAACAGCCATGACCGATTATGGCGTTACGGATGCCCGTATCTGGTTTTTTAACAATAATCAAACTACCAATCAAGGTTTTGTTTATCAGGGATGGGGATTTTTCAGCGGATATGAGTTTGCCAACGGGACATTGGTGGTACCGGTTCAAATATCCCGTACCGTGACATTTAAAGTGGCAAATGGCGCCTGGGATGACGGCACGACTGTTGACAAGACCGTGACACTAAGCGGCTATGAAGGCGAGGAGCTGAAGCTGACCACAGATCAAATTCCGGTGGTGGGCGCCAAACCTGCTGCAAATTATAAAGCCGGTTCATGGGATATCGCCCCGAGTACAGAGACAGCGATTTCCGCAGACACGATCTATACCTATACGTATGAAGCGAAGACAATTGTTTCCCATACGGTGACCTTTAAAGTGATCAACGGTTTATGGAATGATGGCACAACCGCGGATAAGACGGTCACGCTCACCGGCTATGAAGGCGACATGTTAAAACTTGCTGCATATCAGATTCCGGCTGTGGGAAGTTATCCGTACACGAACTACACCTCCGGAGAATGGGGGATCGTCCCTTCCACGGAGACGGCAATAACGGCAGACACTACCTACACCTATACTTATGCACTAAAGAACGCTATATCCAGTACTGTGACCTTCAAGGTGGTCAATGGAACCTGGAATGACGGCACCAACGCCGACAAGACCGTGACCTTGAGCGGCTATGAGGGCGATACCCTGAAGCTGACGGAGGATCAGATCCCGGCGGTGGGAACCAACCCGGCTGCAAATTATAAATCGGGTGGCTGGGATACAACTCCGAATCCTGAAAATCCAATCCTGGGAAACACAACCTATACCTATACTTATGCGCCGAAAAACGCTATTTCCCGTACGGTAACTTTCAAGGTGGTCAATGGTTCCTGGGATGATGAAACGACCGCGGACAAGACGGTAACCCTGAATGGTTACGAGGGAGATACGCTGAAGCTTACTGCGGATCAAATCCCGGCGGTGGGCAGCAAGCCGAACGAGACCTATAAGGAGGGCAGCTGGGATACCGAACCGGATACGGCCACCGCGATCACGTCCAACAAGACTTATACCTATACCTACGCCGAAGATGAGAATGACAATCGTGTGAAGCTGATCGTATCCTCTGAACGCGCCCGTCCCGGGGAAGAAGTCACTATCGGTGTGAGCATTGAAAACAACCCGGGAATACGAGTAATCAATTTTGTTGTTGATTACGATATTTCCAAACTCTCTTATCTGGGATATGAAGATTCCGGTTTGGAAGGCTGGTTGAGAGAAGGAAATGGAACAGGCTTATTATGGCAAGGAAACAATGATACGGATTTTAATGGTGAAATATTGAAATTAAAGTTTTCCGTGCTTGAAGAAGTTGATGATGGGGATGTAATCGTTACATTGACTGATTCTGATATTACGAATGGAATGGAAAATGATTTTACGTGTGTTATTCAGGGAGGGAAGATTACAGTTTACAGCTTTTTACCGGGAGATTTGAATGGTGATGGAAAAGTTACCGTAAAAGATCTTGTTCGTCTTCAGCGATATATTCTTGACAGATCAGTTGAAATTTTTGGCAATCCGGATACAAACGGAGATGGAAAAATAACTGTAAAAGATCTTGTTCGCTTACAACGATATATTCTTGACAGGTCAATTGTTATTTACTAAATGTGAAAAAGGGGCGGAAAAATATGTCTAAAAAGAATCTTGACAGAATTTTAGTATTATTTGTACTGATTGTTTCCATAATCATTACAGGATCTGCAGGCGCTCAAGATGTTTCCACAATGTCAATTTCTGAAGCAGAAGCATTGTTAGGGACTGAGATAACTCTTGATGTTAGTTTCACAGGAAATCCCGGTGTTTCAGGAATCGAATTTTGGGTAAATTATGATAAGGATATTCTTACATATACAGGGCTAACGGATGGTAATATTACAGGATGGCAAGATGATAAAAATTCCACCGGTTTTGCTCCTGGCAAAATTCATCTGATGTGGTGGAATAGTAATACAATAAACTTTTCCAATGGGATAATTCTAAAATTGAATTTTTCAGTCTCCGAAAATGCTTCAGGAGGTAAAACGGAAATAACAGTCTCGGATGCAGAATTTACTGGAAAAAATGATGATGTTAGTGTTGATTTTAATCTTTCCAATGGCAGCGTGACTGTTAAATCTGTTTCTGCAGGAGCTTCCAATATTTCTCCCATCTACGACGGACAGCCTCACAGTATCACTGTGAACGTGACGGAACCGACGAGCGGATATACGATCAAATACGGTACGGCAGAAGGAACATATGATCTGGATGAAGTGCCGACGATCACCAATGTCAGCGCCGAACCTCTGACAGTTTATTATCAGGTCACAGCGGACAGCTATGCCCCGGCAAACGGATCAGCAGCCGTTACCATTTCTCCGAAAACGATCACTGCCATCAGCGGTTTGAAAGCTGTAACAAAAGAATATGACGGAAATACAAACGCTGAATTAGATACCACTGCATCTCTCACCTTTGAAGGCATGGTGTCCGGCGATTCACTGACCGTAAATGCGGAATCCGCAGCCTTTTCTGACAAAAATGCCGGAGAAAATAAGAATGTAACTTTCAGTGGGCTCACCCTTGGCGGTACGAGTGCAGGAAACTATACCCTGGCTCAGGATGCAAAAAGTACAACCGGAAAGGGCGTCATCACGAAGAAAACTGTCACAATAGAAGGATTGGCGGTTGAAGAAAAAATTTATGATGGAACAACGACCGCGACTCTGGTCACTACCGGTGTTTCTTTTCCTGAAAAAATCGAAGGCGACAATTTTTCGATAACCGGCGCTGCTGTTTTTGAGGATGCAAATGCCGGAGAAAATAAGACCGTTAAATATCCCTCTCTTTCGCTCGAAGGTGGAGATGCGGAAAATTATGTCCTGCCATCGTCTGAAATTATTACCACAAACGGAAAAATTACCCGGCGTCCGATTACGATTACAGCAAAGAATCAAACTGTTCCTTTGAATGGAAGTATCGATGAAGATCCAGCCCAGGTGACAGTTACAAGTGTTTTGAATCCGGCAATTGTATCGAATGATTCTCTAAGCTGGATTACTTTAACAGATAGTGGTACGACATCAGCCACCGATTCCGGTACGATCACACCTTCTGCTGCGGTGATCATCATAGATGCTGAGACGACCGCAATGAATTATGACATCACATATGTAGCGGGTATTCTTACAGTTACAAAGGCTGATCCTGTTGTAACTGCTCCAACAGCGATTGAAAACCTGCAGTATACCGGTGTTGCTCAGCCATTGATCAATGCGGGCAGTACAACCGGCGGAGAGCTGACGTACTTTGTAGACGATATTTGGAGAACGGAAATACCAACCGGTACTTCTGCGGGAAATTATACCGTTTATTTTAAGGTTGAGGGTAATGAGAACTATAACAGTACAGAGGCACAATCTCTTACTGTGACAATGGACAAAGCCCCGTTGACAGTTACTGCCAATCCGCAGACTATTACGTATGGAGATGAACCGGGCAACAATGGTGTGAGTTATGAGGGTTTCGTCAATGACGAATTAGAAGATAACCTTTCGGGTGAACTGATTTTTAGTTATGGTTACAGCCAATATGGTGACACAGGAAGTTATA
Source organism: Flexilinea sp. (assembly GCA_017432685.1). Classification (GTDB taxonomy): domain Bacteria; phylum Chloroflexota; class Anaerolineae; order Anaerolineales; family Anaerolineaceae; genus Flexilinea. Next base: position 11,275 of record JAFRIR010000046.1, read on the forward strand.
CGATCACTCCGAGCGGATTAACGGCGGATAATTATACATTGGAATATAAATCCGGTACACTCACGGTAAATCAAAAGGAAGTCGGTCTTACATGGAGCGCTGATGCTCTGACCTTCAACGGATCGGAGCAGGCTCCGGAAGCATCAGTCACAGAAACAGTAAACGGAGATGAGATCAGTGTTACTGTTATCGGAAAAGAGACAAATGCGGGTTCAGGTTACATCGCAACCGCATCAGCTTTAGTCGGTTCAAAAGCAGGCAACTATAAACTGCCGGAGGAAAACACTACTACATTCAGCATTGCCAAAGCTGATGCACCGATCTTGGCGAATATTCAAAAGCAGGAAATTTATACAGCGGCCTCTTTGAGCATCTCTAATGTAAGTTTCGGGTTTCCCGAGAATTCCGGAACGCTAACCTATACAGCCGGGACGGCAACGAATACCGGCAGCGTAACGGTTTCCGATTTTGCTGTCAGTACCGACGGGACCGTGACTGCCACGCTTTCCGGCGGCGCGTTGAGTAACACCATCACCCTGCCTGTGACGATTGGCTCTACCAACTATGAAAATTCCACGGTGAACGTGGTCGTGACTCTGGTGGATAAGACCAATGCGGGTGTGACCATCAGCGGGGAAAGCTCCCTGACCAAAACCTACGGTGATGATGCCTTCACACTGACGGCTTCTGTCACGAATGATGGAAAAGGTACCGGAACCTGGACCTGGAGCAGCACTAATGATGATGTTGCAGAGGTCGCCGGAAATGGGACAACAGCCACGGTCACGATCAAAGCCGCAAGTGATACGGCAGTTACGATCAAGACGGAATACAGCTCCGACACTACCAAAGGTGAAGCCTCAGTGACTTTGACTGTCAACAAAGCTGATACGGTCGTCACGGGGTTTGCGGCGGTTGATAACCTAACGTACACCGGAGTGGCACAGGCACTGGTCACTGCGGGCAGCACCACCGGCGGCGAATTGCAGTATGCAGTTACAGCGAGTGATGCAGCTGCTGCTCCTTCGTCATCAGATAGCTGGAGTACCACTCCTCCATCACAGATCAATGCCGGTAATTACCTCGTCTGGTATAAAGTTATTGGCAACAGCAACTACAACGATAAAGTTGCTTCTTCCATTCCTGCTGCCATCAGCAAGGCGGCGCTGACCATCACAGCCAAACCGAAAACCATCACCTATGGGGATGAACCGGCAAATGACGGTGTAAGTTATGATGGATTTGTGAACAGCGAGACAGAAAGTGTTCTGACCGGTACGCTGGCTTATGAATACAACTATACCCAATATGGTGATGCAGGCAGTTATACGATCAAGCCATCGGGATTGACTGCTGACAATTATGAAATTACTTATCAAACCGGGACGTTGACAGTAGATCAAAAAGAAGTCGGTCTGACCTGGAGCAATACGTCCCTGACTTACATTACCGATTCGGAACAGGCACCGACTGCAGAAGCCACCGGGACAGTGAACAATGATTTGATCGGCGTCACCGTCACAGGCGGGCAGACTAATGCGGGAGATTCTTATACCGCCACTGCTTCCGGATTGACCGGCGCGAAAGCCGGCAGCTATAAACTGCCTGCGGAGAATACAACTACTTTCAGCATTGCCAAAACTGATGCACCGGATTCTCTAAAATCAGCTTCCGGTTCCGCGAAATACGGAACGGCCGGAACGGTGGATCTGAGCAGCCTGATCGCTTCCGGCGGTACGGTAGGAATGGTCACGGTCACTGACACTGATTCTGTATTGGATGGCGCTCCCTCTGTTTCCGGTGGAATACTGAGTTTCAAATTTGTGAACAATGCTGAAAAAGTCGGAAAGACTGCTTCCATCACGATTCCGGTAGGCGAAGCTACGAATTACAATGATTATGAGATTGCCGCGGTTGTGACCGTTGTTGACAAATTATCCCAGACCATCGAAGCTTCGGATATGGAAGTGACATACGGAGAAATGGGGAAGCGTGTCACTGCGGAACGCTCCGTCGGTGATGGTGCTTTAAGTTATACCGTTACCGCGGGGAGTGAATATGTGAGCGTTGATGCGGCATCCGGTGTGCTGACTACCCTGAAAGCCGGCGGTCCGGCGACTGTAACTGTTACCGCTGTCGAAACGGATAATTATAAAGAGGAAACAATAACCTTGTCAGTGACAGTCAACAAGGCGGATGTACAGGTTACAACACAACCGGCTGTGATAAACGGTCTGGTCTACGATGAAGCAGCACATGAACTGATAACCGCCGGTGTATTGACGGATGGCGGAACGATGAAATATGCCCTCGGCACTGACGGAACTACTGTTCCGGATGACAGTGCCTGGAGCACTGATGTACCGGTCGGGACAAATATCGATACGTATTATGTCTGGTATCGGATCGATGGGGACGAAAACCACAATAATATTGATCCCACCTTCCTTGGCACTGTCAGCATTGCCAAAAAACCGATGACAGTCAGCGCTGCGGGATATGAAGGGATCTACGACGGTGCTGCCCATGGCATCACGGTAACTGTCACCGAGCCGGCTTCTGATTATGAGATTCGTTATGGCACGACCGAAGGAACTTATGACCAGGAGACATCCCCAATGCTTACCAATGTGGGTACGCTTACGGTTTATTATCAGGTCAGCGCAGCCACTTATGATGATGCGGTGGGTTCTGCTACAGTGACGATCCGGGAAAAGGGTATTTTCGCGAAAGCGGAAGACGTTTCCGTGCCTTATGACGGTAAGCCGCATGGGATTAACGTGACGGTCACGGAACCGGAAAGCGGTTATACAGTTAACTTTGGCAGGGAAGAGGGGAATTATTACCTGACCGAAACGCCGATGATCACGGAAACCTGGGAAAGTCCGCTCCGGGTGTATTATCAGGTCACAGCTCCCAATTATGAACCGGTGAGCGGATCTGCTGTAGTAACGATTAACGGAATTGTGGCAGTTGCCGAAGATGTTACCGTTACGCATGATGGTGAGCCGCATGGAATCACGGTTTTGGTCACGGAACCGGCTGGTGGATATACTGTTAAATATGGTCTCGAAGAGGGAGTCTATGACTTGGATGAAAGTCCGACGATCACTGATGTCGGTACACTGATCATTTACTATCAGGTTTCTGCTCCTGCCTATGGTGTGGTAACAGGTTCTGCTGCGATTACGATCCATCCTTTGCCGGGGCACACGGTGAAGGTCACTTCAGATGGAATGGGTAACGCTTCTGCTGTTCCGGAATACGGTATGACTGGTACAGAAGTTACGCTGACTGCGACGCCGGAATATGGATATTTGTTCAAAGAGTGGAAGATTGTATCCGGTGATGTGTCGGTGGCGGATGGAAGATTCAAGATCGGTACGGAAGATGTGGAGATACAGGCGGTTTTCATGAAATCTCCTTATATTCCGCTTTCACCTGATGACAATTCAAATGATTCGGAAATTTCCGGGAATGATCAGACTTATGTGATTGGCAGTGGTCAGCCGAGAAAATTCCGGATTGCCAGAATCGAAGAAAATGGCAGTGATTCCGCTTATGACCGCTTCGAAAAAGCATTGAACAGTCCAGGCGGAGGTATCCGGCTGACGATTGGAGATAAAGAGTTTTATCCTGTTCTTCATCGGGATTATGACTATTCCCGTGGAAGTGTAATTATTACACTTTATCCGCAGTATTTGGATTCACTTCCGGTAGGAGAATATGTTCTTGAAACTTTCTTTATGGAAGATTCCGGTGATATTGTTCCGTTTGGTGTAGATCTTTCTGTAACTGAGCCGAAGAATATTGTCTTTCGCAACATTCGGGGAAGCGGACAATATAACACTCCTGATGACATTGAAGATGCTGTTTATGATTTGACGATTCAAATTGTTGATGGTGAAAAGATTCTGATGGAAGCGAAGAATGTGGAACTGAATGTCAGGAAGAACGTAAAAGATATCATTCTGGAAGGAGTTCAGTTCAGAGTGCTGAATAACAGCGAATCTGTGAACACAGGTGCTGCTTACAAACTTGCGATTACTGGTTTTCCGAAAGAAGTTTTCGGCTATCAGGAGATATTTGATGGGGACAGTGGCAGAATTGTGAAACAAATCAGAAATAAATATACGCTATCTGTTCATGATGTTAACTTACTCCCGGACGGTAAACTTCTCATTTATTTGAAATGGGATGACGGAGCTCATCCGGCAGAAGAGCCGAAGGTCTATGCTCTGCCCGAGGATGAGATCGGCGCGTATGCGCTGAGGAAAGACGGCACAAAGGAATATCTGCTGTTCCATACCTACGATATCTGCATGCAGTATCTGGGCAGTGATGAGCTGTGCCGGGGTTATGAGCGCTGCTTCCATAAGGAGTCGCCATACGTCAATCCGTTTGTAAAGTAAAAGGCTCGGGGTCAGATACCGGAGACTCACGCGATGTGCGAAGCACGAGCGAAGAGTTGGAGGGATCTGACCCCGCTTGAACATAAGACGCACACGGGGACGGTTTCTGCGCTGTCACGAAGCTGACACGCAGGAACCGTCCCCATGTGCGGTAAATTGCAGGAAAATCTTTCCAATTTAAGCGCACAAGGTGACAGTTTCGCAACCTGATCCGTAAGGTGCGAGCTTTGCTCGTTCTGATTCGGATCAGGAGCTTCGCCCTGTGCCGGCGAAGCGGCAGCAGGAAAACCGTCCCCGTGTGCGCTTAAACTGACTTTGTAAACGTTGTCACAATTACCCTACCCAAATATTTTGTTTTGAGTATAATAATGTCGTTTGCGCAGATAGATGCCTGTGCAAGCGATCATCGCATGTTAAGAATCAGCCGGAAGGCGCGCGACACAAATTCCACGGCGATGCTGAGGTGGATTGACTGATATGCGAACAGGATGATGCAGCTAAGCCCATGCTGACAATCCTGGATGGGGAACGATGTAATGAAAGAAAAGGGCTGCCTTTGATCTCATGCAGCGCTGACCCCGAA
>JAFRIR010000047.1 GCA_017432685.1 Flexilinea sp.
ACGGTGCCGGAGTGGAACCGTCCCCATCTGTCATTTGGTAAATTATCAAGTGACAGCGGAGACGGTTCCCTTTGCACCCTCATTGTTATGTGAAGGATGAGCCTCTCCCAATTCTGATGCAAGCCAAGGACAGATCCTTTGCGGTGCGTCGGGCAACCGGCCCGCGGTCAGGCGGGTTCCGCATTGGCATGACAGTGGGGCCGGTTGCCCGGGGACTGTTTTCCGAGCCTGCAAAATCCGCCCTCTCCGACTCCCGGGAATTATGATACAATAAGCGTGGGCGCCGCCAGATATGGTGGACGGACTGGCCTTCCGGCTTATACGGAGGGACTGACTGTTTAGCCCCTCCGTGTATGGGATGTACCGATGCGGTCTGCATCGAGTCTGACCGGGAAGGAGGGGAACCTATGTTGACTTTGAGCGAATTCATCGCCGTGATCAGTCTGTGTATCGCCAGCTTCACGCTGGGGTATCGGATCGGCCGCGACAGATCATCTGATCAAACAAACATTAAACAGAAATAGCCGTCCCGATCCTGGCAGTTCGAACGGCTATTTTCTATAGCTAAATGGAAGGCCAGACCGTTACCGGCGGCGCCTCTTTTTTCTGTTTTCATTATAATCCATTTCCCGTTTGTTGTCAAATTCATTATCTGCCTCGACCTGACAGTGGGGCCGGTTGCCCGGAGGCACCGTATTGGCGCTGCCCGGTGAAAGAAGCTCAGTTCTTACGGTGCCGGAGTGGAACCGTCCCCATCTGTCATTTGGTAAATTATCAAGTGACAGCGGAGACGGTTCCCTTTGCACCCTCATTGTTATGTGAAGGATGAGCCTCTCCCAATTCTGATGAAAGTCAGGGACAGATCCTTTGCGGTGCGTCGGGCAACCGGCCCGCTGTCAGGCGGGTTCCGCATTGGCATGACAGTGGGGCCGGTTGCCCGGAGGCACCGTATTGGCGCTGCCCGGTGAAAGAAGCTCAGTTCTTACGGTGCCGGAGTGGAACCGTCCCCATCTGTCATTTGGTAAATTATCAAGTGACAGCGGAGACGGTTGCCCGGCACACGGGGACGGTTTCTGCGTTGTTGCGAAGCCTACACGCAGGAACCGTCCTCATGTGTGCGCAATTACAGGATGACCTTTCAAATCAGGCGCACAAGGTGACAGTTCTTCTGTGCAGGCTTCGCTGCAGCAGGATAACCGTCCCCATCTGTCAAGATTTTCCGTTATAATTGAGGCAAGGGAGGACGTTCACCATGAAAAGACCGGTTATTTTGTTTGTTGTGTTCATCGTGCTGCTGCTGAGTGTTTCACTTGTCTCGGCCAATCTCTCCGGTGACCGTCCGGCATCCATCATGCTGCAGACAAAGAGTTACGCCCAGGCCGGGGACAAAGATCTCTACGACCGGGCAAACAAGCTCTACCAGGACAAAAAATACTACAAAGCCCATGAACTTTTTATCGAAAGCCAATACGGCAACTGGGAGCAGATGGCGAAAAAATGTGTCCGCAGATGGCCGAAAAACGGTGAGACATGGCACGACACCACCCAATGGCTGCGCGATACACAGGTGACCTTCCATGTAGATCAACCCAAAGACAGCGCCATTTTTATCCGCGTCTACAAGGATGACAGTCCCGTCTCATACGTTTTTATCGGTGGGTCCGATGAAGTCACCGTGGGACTGCCGGGCAACGGAAAGTACACTTTCAAAGACGGTGTAGGCTCGGAGTGGTACGACACGACCGATACCTTCGGCGCCGACGGCGCTTACGAGACCATGACCTTCGGACAATATGAGGATGATTTTATCTACATGGAAGCCCGCCACGAATACACCATCCTGATCAACGTGGAAGACGCGATCGGCGAAGAAATCGGCTCCAGCGAGGAAACCTGGGAAAACTTCACAAAGTAGGTTTAAAAACAGTACGGGACCGCAAATCGGTCCCGTACTGTTTTTATAGATTCATCCGTAGCCGCAGCCGCAATGCTCCCATCCCCATTGGTCCGTATAACATTCGTATGTAGCTCCGGGCGGGCAGTTATGGATCTCTTCCAGCGTCTTCGGATCCTCCGGTTCAGTCTCTTCTTCCTCGCTGCCTCCACCGCCAACCGGCTTCCGGATGAACATATAATCCGGCATCCGGCCAATGATCAGCTTCTTATTTTCATATATCTGATACTTTTTTGCCTCTTTGACCGGTCCGACATGCTTTTCCGTGGGTTGAAGATCAGAATCCGTGATCACAGTCTCCTCTGCCTCTTCCGGGGCAGCCGGATCAGCGGAAGCGGGAACCTCAATGTCCGGTTCTTCGCCGGTCGGCGCTTCCCCCTGCCCGAGTTTTTCCGTAAGCGCCTGCAGCAGCGCATTGAGCTGCTCGCTGCTCATGTCATCCAGGTTAATCTCCTGTGCGAATGTCACAGAGGTCAGCCCGATGAAAACAAACAGAAGCAGAAATAGCAGAATTATTTTTCTGGTCGTCATAATTCGCTCCTTTCAGCCGGGTGGGTGATACATTTGTACCGTATCGGTGATTCAATTATATCAAATTTACTTGATTTTGAGGCTGTTCCCCTTTAAACCCCCTTGTCAAAAAAATCATCCTCATAGTATAATTTACAAAACAACAATAACAGCGATCAATTTCACAGGGTTTATCTGTAAGCAGGGAGTTCATTATGCGAAAGACAAAAATCATCTGCACCATCGGGCCGTCAAGCTCCGATCCGAATGTATTCAAAGCCATGTGCCAGGCAGGGCTGAATGTAGCGCGGCTCAATTTTTCCCACGGCACCCATGAGGAGCACCAGCAAAAGATCGACATGATCAAGCAGGTTCGGGAAGAAATGAACCTGCCCATTGCCATCATGCTGGACACCAAGGGACCGGAATACCGTATTAAAACCTTTCAGGACGGAAAGATCAAACTGAAGGACGGAGACAGCTTCACCTTCACCACCCGGGATATCGTCGGAAATCATGATATCGTTTCTGTCAACTACGCCGGGCTCATCGATGACCTTTCGATCGGTGACCGCATCCTGGTCAACAACGGTCTGGTGGTGTTCGAGGTCAAGGAACTGGACGGGGATGAAGCGCGCTGCAAGGTGATCACCGGCGGTATGCTTTCCGACCGCAAGTCCATGTCCTTCCCCGGCAAGGTGATGCGCCAGAAATACCTTTCCGACCAGGACAAATCCGACCTGCTCTTCGGCATCCGCAACGGGGTGGATTTTGTAGCAGCATCCTTCGTCTCCTGCAAACAGGACCTGGTCGACCTGCGGACTTTCCTGAACGAAAACGGTGGGGACGACATCGACGTCATCGCCAAGATCGAAAACCAGTCAGGCGTGGATAACATTGACGAGATCTGCTCGGTCTGCGAGGGCGTGATGGTCGCCCGCGGTGATTTGGGCGTAGAAGTTGCCTTCACCGAGCTGCCGGCCATCCAGAAACATCTCATCACCAAGTGCCGGCTGCTGGGCAAGCGTGTGATCACCGCCACCGAAATGCTGGAAAGCATGATCACCAACCCCCGCCCGACCCGCGCGGAGATCAGCGACGTGGCGAACGCAGTTTATGACGGCACCAGCGCCATCATGCTCTCGGGTGAATCTGCCGCGGGGAAATATCCGGTGGAGGCCGTCAAGGTGATGAGCGAAATCGCCGAACGGACCGAAGAACACATCGACTACAAGGGTGACTTCCAGAAACACACCTTCGAGATCCGTTCCTCTGTCGATGCCATCAGTCACGCGGCCTGCACCATGGCCATCGACCTGAACGCCAAAGGCATCGTGGTCAGTTCCCATTCCGGACTGACCGTTCGCATGGTCTCCCGCTTCCGCCCGCCGATCGACATTCTGGGACTTGCCACCAGCAAGCGCACCTGGTACAAACTGGCGCTTTCCTGGGGCGTGCGGCCGATCCAGACGGAGCACTTCCCGAACATGGAAGTGCTGAACTTCTTCTCACTGCGCCTGGCAAAAGACGCGCTGAAGCTGCAGAAGGGCGACACCGTGGTCATGACCGGCGGCGACACCAGCGGTCAGTCAGGCAACACCAACGTGATCCGCATTGAGACGGTGAAGTAGGATTCACGATACAGGATATAGGATTCAGAATATATATAGGATATAGGGGACAGCTGTCGGCAGCAGCCGACAGCTGTCAGTTTACATATTCTTTTTGAAGATTCGGGAAAACCTAAATTCACCAAACCACTTTCAGCGGAGAAGCTGTCGTCAACTTCCAGCAGGGACTCTAAAAAGAGTTTCTATTGGTTTTCCGTTGGAAACCGATAGAACTCCATTAAAACCCTGTTGATATCTCTTTTCTGATAGATGATGTTTTGAATATAAACTTCGCCATACTTATCCAAAACGTTATAGAATGCAGCATGCCCTTTAATATTCATACGACGTACACCTCGCGTATGCCATGGTTCATCATCTACCAAATGATACCTTTTCGGATTATTTCTCAGTGTCAGAAGTTTCTCTTTAATTTCCTTGATATAAGAAACAGCCACATCCGGTGCTTTAAGTGTGAATGTTATATAATCGTCAAGTTCGTTCAGATCTTTTTCTGCATCAGGAGTAATGATTATACTAAATTCATCCATCAAGACCACTTTCTATCAGGCAAGCACATTCATTTTGCCGTTATTTCTGAATGTTTCCGTTCGATATCTGCAAATACATCTTCCACTGGTCTCCCCTGCCGCCTTTGAACTTGTTCATAACTGTGCTGCAGTTTTCGATCAAGCTTTTCCTGGGAGATAGTATGTTCCACATCGGGATGATTTGTCAGCATCATAGAAAAAGGCACACCTTTTTGAATAATAATTTGATGATATAACGTATTGATTACAACTGAAACAGGAATCCCCAGCTGCTGAAGTATATTTTCCGCTTCGTTTTTTATTTTTTCATCGATCCGGGCGCTTACGGTTGCACTTTTAATCATAATATAACTCCTATTTACGATTAACACCACTGAGAAATCGAATTGTCTATAGTAATTATTGTTCGAGCAGATACCAACACCTGCCTCACATTTAATCATACCACATTGTAGTGCAATTTACAAAACAATAAATAAATACAGGGGAAGATTTTTATTCGGGTTATTCAGAAAAGTATGCTTCGTCGACAAATTCGATATTATGCCTGTCTGCCTGCCGGAAGTCAATTATAATATATAGGTAGTTAAGCGACACAGAAAGGAAAAAACACCGCATGAAGAGAAACCTCTTTTTACTTTTTATCTTCATTCTGACAATAACTGTATTCAGCGCGGGGAGACTCTCCGTATATGCACAAAGCGAAAACGAAACGGAACAAACCGCGATCCCGGGAGCAGAGCTTTCATCTGAAGAAGGAGACGGCGCAATCGCACTGATCACCCGGGAAGAAAGCGCAATGAATGAGACAGAAGTTCCTTCCGGAGATTCAACAGATGGCGAAACTGCAGCCGAAAACGGAGATGCCGAAGCAGAAACCACACCGGAACCAACCGAAGAACCTGTGACAGAGGTCCCGGAGACTCCGGTCCCGGAAGCGCCGAGAGGCAACGCTCTCTCCAAAGAGGTCGGCTTCTACTGGGCTCCTTCCGCAAACGCAGAGCGCTATGAAATTGCCTACGCGAACGACCGTGGTTATGAGGGGATCGTGCTGGAACTGCCGGCTGATGACTGGACCTGTCAGGCCGGGCGCTGCATCCTCTTCGAAGAACTGCCATCCGACGGCAACTATACCTGGACTGTGACAGCCGTCAATGAAGCAGGGACAGCTCCATCCGAAGAGGTCAGCTTTGCCGTGAATGCTTTCATCCCTGCCTCAGAGGCCTACCTTCCGGGGTCCGTGCTTCCCAACAGCAAAGCGCTTTCCTTCCAGTGGGCGGATACCGGATACAATGCCACTGACTACCACATCCAGATCATGGACCAGGAAACCGGACAGATCTGTCTTGACAAATGGTACAGTACCGAACTGGTCGGCCGGATGAACGGAGTTTGCCAGCTGGATTCCGACGATTATCTTGCCAGCGGCAGCTATGCCTGGCGCGTGCAGGGCCGGAACAGCGCTTCCACTTCCAACTGGTCTGCCTGGAAAGCGTTCAGTGTCATTTGTGAGGAATGTAATCTCGGCACCTACCTGAACACAGATAGCTGCATCATCGCCCCTAACGGCGCCATCACCGACCCGAAAATGCCCTTTGCCTGGAAGACCGTAATGGGCGCTTCGAAATATCAGATTGAGATCAAACATTCCGACGGAACCGAATTGCTGCTGACAGATGTGACTCCTGAAACCTGTGGCGTCGAGCTATGCAGCTATCAACCTGAACTTGAGCTGAAAGCCGGTGAAAGCTATGAGTGGTCGCTGCTCACCTATGGCTGGAATGACATTTTCTGGGGATCGGATAACCGCACGTTTTCTGTGGCGGACCTGTCTGAGTCAGGAGAAGTGAACATCGAGTTTATTGGAGATTCCGAAAATCTCTCGCTGGACCCGGACAACCAGCAGATCATCTGGACGGACCCGGGGAAGGACGTGGTTTCCTTCCGTGTGGGTGTCAGCGACAGTAACGGGGAATGGCTCTTTGTCGGTGACCTGACCCGCGATGAAGCGTGGTGCGACGGTCTCACCTGCTCTGTCCAGTTCCAGACCATTCCCGAGGGAGAAGGCTATCAGTTCACCCTGGTTCCCTATTCGGAGTTCAACATCCCGGGAGAGCCGGTTGCCGTTACGTTCAGCAATAAGGGAGAATAGGTTTCAGGTTTCAGGTATTAGGTTTTAGGATATTTGATTTAAACCCGGAGGCTGCCCCACAAAGAGGCAGACTCCTTCTTATTATCAGGATACGGTTCATAAGACTGCGTTATGATAAATCAGCAGCCGGTTCCATCAATTCGGCAGGCAGATCCTGTTTTAAGATTCGCAGAAACATAATTACTATTCTCTTTAAGGTATGCTTCCCAGTCCAGGGTAATACTGCCATCTTCCCTGAGAAGAGCCGGGATCCCTACATAACCTTTTTGGCGGGCATCATCAAACACCGGATTTGTATCTCTGATATTTAAGAATTCTTTAAGATTTCGCATACTTTCAGTAACATTAACAAAATCATAGATCACACCGTTGGCATCGAACGCCGTCTTGCATGCCACACAGTCCGGGCACAAATCACTTCCGTAAACTTTCAGCATAAAAACTCCTGATAATAATTTTACATAAAATTGCTGTTTGTACAAGAGCGAAAAAGGATCATTTTTATTTTCAGCGAATTCTTCATGATACAGGGAACCTCAAAAAACTCCAATATTTCTCTGTCCCGAGGAGATTCAGAGAATAAATTCTCTGAATCTCCTCGGGAGGTTTCCGTGGGGCGAAGCTCCTGCTCCGAATATAATTCGGGCGTCAGCCCGTACCTTACGGAGCAGGCAATAACTGCCGCCCCCATACCCCCGCCCTTTAGTTTTTAGAGGTGCCCTACAGTTATTTTTGAAAAGAATTAAATCGGGCGCGATCATCAAACGGTTTCTTTTTGGGAAGAACGGGGTCTGTCTCAGCGCGTCCAACCGGGAGGAAACAGACAAGGTCATAAGTTTCCGGAACGTTTAGGATAGCCGCCATTTTGTCACAGATCCGGTCTTTGTCGGTGATGTGTCCCTCAAACCAGCAGCTCTGATAACCGAGCGCGGTGATGGCGAGCAGCATGTTTTCGATTGCCGCGGCATAATCCTGCGTTGCGAAGCAACGGTCAGCATAAGCGATAACACGCTGCGAGAGAACACAGATCATTGCCGGAGCAGTCTCCCCGACCGGAGGGTTGATGACTTTATGAAGCCGGCGCAGGATTTCCGGGTCATCCACAGCGATCAATGATGTCGTTTGTTTGTTGCAGCCGGAAGGCGCAGCCAATCCGGCTTCCATGATCAGCTTCAGATCTTCCCGCGGAACGGGATCCGATTTATATTTCCCGCGGTAGGAACGGCGGTTCAGAATGCATTCAATTGTTTCCATTTGACTAATTCCTCATGGAGCCAACGCAGCCTGTTCTGCTGACTCAAATCTGAGTCAGCGAAAACAGGCCGCGTTAACTCAAAACACAGTTTGAATCAAAACCATATAGACAAGGGTACCGGAGAGGATGCTGAGCAGTGAATTCCGCTTCCAGGCCTGCAGACCGACTACACAGGCAGCCGCGATCAGTTCCGGCAGGCCATACGGCGGCACTGCCAGGCTAATATCCTTCAGGCAATAGATCACCAGCATGCCGATGATCGCACTCGGCAGCACCTTGCCGAGGTAGGTGATGTAGGCCGGAGTCTGTTTCCGGAAAATCAGGAAGGGCAGAAAACGGAGAAGCACCGTAACAACTGCCATAACAGCAATAAGAACAGCCGCGTTCATATTGTCCGCTCCTCCCTCTTCCGTAACAACGTTAGCGCCAAGGTGATGAGCAGCATGGCCGGAATCAGGAACCGCTCCGGTCCGAAGACGACAAGGCATAGGAGGGTGCCAACCAGCCCGGTCAGTGCCGGAACATGGTCATGCGTATTCAGCCACTGCTCGGTGAAAGAGGCAATGAACAGTGCAGTCATGGAAAACTCGATCCCTGCGGTGGAAAAAGGCAATACCGCACCAAGGAGACTTCCCAGGACCGATCCGGTCACCCAGTAGCACTGGTCAAACAGCGAGACGAAAAAGCGATACTGATTCGGATCGCCCTCCGCCGGTGCGTGTCCGTCACTGAGCAGGGAGTAGGTCTCATCGGTCAGCGCAAAAATCAGGTAAGGTTTGTATTTTCCCGCATTTTTGTAGCGATCGATCATGGAAATGCTGTAAAACAGGTGCCGGGCGTTCACCATGACCGTGGTAAAGGCTGTGGTCAGGATGGAAGCTCCGCCTGAGATCAGTCCGACACCGACATACTGCATGGAGCCGGCATAAATGAAGGCGCTCATGGCAAATGCCCACAGCACACCATAGCCCGCGCTGCGCAGCAGGATCCCGAAGCCGATCCCCAGCACAACATATCCTGCCATCACCGGCAGGGATTTATAAAAAGCCTGTTTTACTACGGATTTGTTCATTTCTTTCCGATCACTACCGGTGATGTAACGGTAGAAGGCCGGAACAATTCTTCATAGCTCATCTATAATTCCATCTGATCAAGTTGTATCTTCTGATCCATTCTGCCAAGAACAACAGCAGTGACACGAACCCGTAATTCAGACTCCATAATAATAAAATAGACAATATAATGTCCGACAATAAACTTGTGCAACCCTTTGCTGCGCCATGGTTCTATATCGGCAAGAGGTACCCTTTCCGGCATTTTATCCAGGCTCAGTATCGCAGATTCCAATCGATCTACAATTTGGTTTGCAGCTTCAGGATCTTGAAATTTTCTGAGGATATACTGAGCAATCTGAAAAACCTGCTCCTGTGCCATTGATGTAATCTCTACACTGTATTCCCTGCCCATGGAAATCACAGATTCTTTCTGATTTTACTGAATGCTTCTTTGACAGGTTTTACCTTACCGGAGACCGCCTGCTGATAACCAATTTCCATCATATCATCAAAAGCCTGCTCATCCATATCGTCAAGCATAAACGATTGCTGCGGAATGGAAAAGACAAAAGGAATGCTTTTTGTCATGATAATTTGTTTATACAAAGAATTGATCACAACAGAAGCGGGTATTCCAAGCTGCTCCATGATCGCTTCTGCCTGTGATTTAACCTCCGGCGCCACTCGAGCCATTACATTCGCTGTTTTTACTGCCATATTTGATGATCCTCCTGCTCTAATTATACAACATTTGTATTGCTATAATCAATACAAACTCAATAATAATTCGAAGGTAACAGTCTTATTTGCCAATCTTTTGATCAAAGCTCCTTCAGCATTTGGACAGGGTTTTCAGCCGCTTTCACCTTATCAAAGGCCTTGATGATGGTTCCCTCTTCATCGATCAGGTAGGTCGAACGGACAATTCCCATGGTCGTTTTCCCGTACATTTTCTTTTCCTTCCAGACGTCATAAGCCTTGATGACTTCCAGCTCCGTATCGGAAAGCAGTGTAAAAGGCAGGCCGTATTTCTCCTCAAATTTTTTGTGAGAAGCAACACTGTCTTTGCTCACGCCCAGGATGACCGCTCCCTTTTCCCGGAACTGAGGAAAAAGCTCTCCGAAGGTACAGGCCTGGCTGGTGCAGCCGGAGGTCATATCCTTTGGATAAAAATACAGGACGACCTTTTGTCCTTTGTAATCCGATAAACTTCTCATCTCCCCGTTCTGGTCCGGCAGGGAGAATTCCGGCGCTTTGGTTCCAACTTCCAGCATGATCTTATCTCCTGATCTCAGTCTGTTATTTCGATACATTGAAGCGGATGTTGAGAATATCTCCGTCTTTGACCGGATATTCTTTGCCTTCCAGACGCAATTTTCCCTTGGCTTTCGCTTCGTTCATGGAACCAAGCTCCATCAGGTCATCGTAGGCGATCACCTCCGCACGGATAAAGCCCTTCTGCAGGTCGGTGTGGATCACACCGGCAGCTTCCGGTGCAGTCGCATGGCGGGAGGTGGTCCAGGCTCGGCATTCATCCGCCCCGGCAGTGAAGAAGGACTGCTGGTCCAGCAGGTCATAGGAAAGCTTGATCACCTGTTTGAGCGCCAGCTCGGTGATGCCGTATTCTTCCATGAACATCTCCGCATCCTCTTCCGGCAGCTGGGCAATTTCCATTTCGATCTTGCCGCGGATGGCGGAGATCATGGTCTCCGGTCCCTGTTCCGGGACAGCCGGCGCATCCTGGGTCTCATCCAGGTTCAGCAGGATCAGGATCGGTTTGAGGGAGAGCATACCGAAACCGGAAAGGGAACGCTTTTCTTCATCGGTAAGCCCGAGCGAGCGCAGCGGCTTTTCTTCACTGAGGCATTCGTGCATCCTGTCAAACAGTTCGATTTCCCGGTCGATGACAGCTTTATCCCGGCCGCCGCCCTTTTTCTTTTCGTCATGCAGCCGTTCCAGACGACGCTCCACAGAAATCGTGTCATTCAGGATAAAATCAGATTCCATAGATTCAATATCTCGGAGCGGGTCAATGGAACCGTTGGGATGGACGACATTTTCATTTTCGAAGCAGCGGACGACATGGATAAAGCCATCCATCTGCGCCAGTTTATTCAGCAGTTCACCGGAAATACCGGACTTGGCGCTTCCGTCCAAACCGGAAATATCATCATAGGTGACTTTTGCATAGATGGTTTTCTTCGGGTTGAACATTTCCGCCAGTTTGTCAACGCGCTCATCCGGGACGTCAACAACGGCTTCGTGAACTTCTATTTTTCCGGTAACCGTACCCGTGGGCTGAGTGCCGCGGGTCAGTGCATTAAAAATCGTGGTTTTTCCGCTTTGGGGCAGACCGACAATACCTAATTTCATGGATCACTTGCTCCTTACATCTTGTCTTGTTCGCGTCTAATTATAATGCGGTTAGTTCCTTCCGTGAGGCAATGGGGACGGTTTTCCGTCATTTTTTCGGGTCGAATCCTTGACGGCATGGAATTTCGGTATAAAATAGAATTAGTGTTGAGCCGAAGTGGCGGAACTGGCAGACGCGCACGACTCAAAATCGTGTACCTTGTGTATGTGGGTTCGATTCCCACCTTCGGCACTGACAAAATAAAAACCCGCGAAACGCGGGTTTTTATTTTGTCAGCATTCAGACAGTTATTTTGATTTCTTCCTGCCAAAAACCAAAAGGATCACCCCACCGAGCGCCATGACCAGAACAACGACAAGCATCATCTGTTCTTCGGTCGTTTTGGGCACTTTCAGTATAGCAGGCACATTGTAAAGGGCACCGGCAATCAGGACGATCCCCAACAACCCGGGGAAGCCGAATTTTTCAGGCTCATTTTCCGGCTGCTCAGAGCCAGTTTGCGTCTGCGTTTTCTTCTTCGGTTCCGTCTTCATTGATCAGCCTGTTTTCTGTGGTATCAGGTTCCTGCGGCACTTCATCATTAACATCTGCCGGTTCAGCATCTGCTTCCAGTTCAGAGGTCTCATCAGCTTCATCACCGCTGGCTTCGGGTCCTGTCTCTTCTCCGGCAGCTTCGGGAAGCGCTTCTGAATTTTCATCACGCTCCGCGGCAGTGCCGGTTTCTCCAGAAACTTCCGTATTATCCGTTTCAGTCTGTTCTTCAGTCTCGTCTTCATCCGGGAGATGACGAAGCTTGCGCCAGCCTTTCTTGATCAGCGGCCAGGCCATCAACAGACCGGCAGCCAGCCAGATGACCTGCGCCCCATAAGCCAGCGCGGTATTGACTGTCTGACCTTCAGCTTCTGCCGCTTTGATTTGACGGTTGATGTCAAAACATCCCGTGATGGCATAGTAGATCAGGTAAAGGCCCAGCCAGGGCATGACCCGGCGGAACCCGTTTTCCTGTTTTTTCTGCTTTTTTGGCTGTTCCGGTACAGCCGCCGCACGGTTGGCAGCAAGCTCCTCTTCCGTTTCCTGTGCCGTAAAGGAATCAGGATCAACACCCTTGTGAAGGGGCATGCCGCAATATTTGCAGACAGCAAGGTTTTCCGTGTTCGGCTCCAGACAATTCGGACAGATATCCAGATTTGCGTATTCTTCAGTTTCTTCTGTATTGTCCAATCCGGGATTTTCATCAGAAACGGATTTTTCGTTTTTTTCCATAATTTTGTTTTCCTTCTTTATTTACTACGTTATTTATATTGTCATTACACATTTTTCACTATATCCAGCAAGGAGTTTATCATGTGTAATAAATATCATTTCTTCAACTTTTGCCTGAGAAATCAATAATTTATCAAAAGGATCATTATGTTGAGGTTCATTATTACTCCGATGTAAATTACTTACAGCCAAGACATGATCATATTCTATAGACAAAGGGATAAACCCGGCATTAAAACATTCATTTAGAAATTTTTGACCACTAACTGGCATTTTCTGCGGATTTTTCTCATGTTTTATTACGACTTCCCAAACTGATGCAATGCTGAAAAAAAAGCATTTTCTCTGTTATTTATAAGGTCCAGTATCTTTTCCGGTATCTTGTTTTCTTCACTCATTGCCCAGAATAAAATATGAGTATCCAACAAGTATCTCATTCGTTATCTCCGCTGAAT
Source organism: Flexilinea sp. (assembly GCA_017432685.1). Lineage (GTDB taxonomy): Bacteria > Chloroflexota > Anaerolineae > Anaerolineales > Anaerolineaceae > Flexilinea. Next base: position 13,180 of record JAFRIR010000047.1, read on the forward strand.
AAAGAGGCAATCTCACTATTTAAATCATCAAAATGTTCGTCAAAATCATCCGGCAGATTGAAATCTGACAGTCCCGTTCTTTTGAATGGTGCAGCCTTTTGCTTCATATCCTTATTCTCTGATCTGTTGGAATTATTACTTATCATCCGTAGAAAATCTACTGCCATCAGTTGCTTTTTTTGAGGCATTTTTTCCAGGAGTACTGTTGCTTCTTCAATTAGTGTCATAATTTTTTCTCCCTAATTAGATGATTATAAGTCCAAGAACGATGATCAGAATAATCAACAGCGCCAATGTGAGACATCCCGCGGACTTTTTTGACGGTCCGGGACGAGGACCGGGGTTCCTGTGCGGAGAACCGGGACCGAAACGCGGGTCATCCCCTTCCAAACCGATGTTCGGAAGTTTGATGCCGCCGGCGCCAACTTTCTTTAAGGTTGAAGCAGCCGAACCGGTCAAAATCGTTCCCGCAAGAGCAGCAGCTTTTTCGACCGGGTCATTGATGCGGATCGTCTGCCCGTTTGGCAGGTTCACGTTAACATGCTGGTCATTTTTACTGTCCAGATTGAACTCGACGAGATCCTTCTCACGGTTAGCCTCAATCCAGGCCTCCCGGTCAAGCTTTGCCTGTTCCCGGGGATCGATGGACCCTTCGGGAATCGTTTCTTCATCAAAACCCATCCCGCAGTAATCACAGATTCGGTTTTCGGGAGCGTTCGGCCCGCCGCAATGCGTGCATTCTTTCATGAAAAGCCTCCTTCCCATTGGTTTTCACGGGGATAAAGCTGTTCTTCACAGAAAAACTGTGTGCCGTCGGTAACATAGCCATAAAAGATTTCCGTTTTGCGTCCCCCGGAGACATAGAACTGGAGCATTCCTCTGGAAAGAATAAACTGCAGCTTCTGGTCTGCCTGCTCGTTGACATAAAAACAGATCAAGGGTCTGCCATCCTCCACCATCAGCACTCCATAGGAGAAACCGTGATAGGCAGGATGCTGAGGAACCCCTTCCATGTCAAAAATGTTATCATATAAATCTTCAAATTCCATGAATTTCCTCACAGGTTCGGAAGGTTCAGCAGCAGGTTCTCTGCCAGCAGCTGAAGGTTGGCATTGGCGTTCAGATAGGTGATCATGCGGTTGATCTCGCTCAGCGTCTTCCGGAACACCTCCGGATCACCTTTGGCAGCCAGCTTTTCCAGCTCATCCTTCAATTCCAAAAAACTGATGGGCGGATCTGCTTCCTGCCCGGAAGCGGAAAGGAGCAGCAGATCCCGGAAGAGCGACTGCCAGACCTGAAGGATCTCCCGCAAAACCGGGCGCTTTTTGACATCCTTGAACGCCGCAGCGTAAGCAAAGCGCTGCAGCGTGTCCGCGCTCAGGAGCTCCACACCATCTGAGGCAATACTCACAATGCGGTCCGCCTCATCCGGATCGTCCGCCAGGCGCAGTGCATAACCCGGACGGCCGGCAGACATATGCGCCAGCCGAAGGGCGTCCGAACGGAGCATCATGCGGGAGCTTTCCAGCCTGTCCGCCAGTTCGTTCAGCGCCATCGGGCGCAGACGGATAACCTCACAGCGGGAGCTGATGGTGGGGAGCAGCGCATTTTCGTTGCTGGCGGTCAGCATCAGTTTCGAGAGCGGAGTTGGCTCTTCCAGTGTTTTGAGGAGGGCATTTTGCGCGTTGATGTTGGCTTCTTCAAAACGCAGGAACAGCGCTGTCCTCCAGGGGGCAGCATAAGGCTGCATGTTGAGATTATGCTGGATCTCCCGGACCGTATCGATCTTCAGCGTTTCGCCCTGTCCTGCCGACTGACCAATAAACAAATCGGTGTGCTGCAGCTTGCTGAGCTGTTTGCAGTTCCGGCAGCTGCCGCAAAACTCACCGGGTTCCGGCGGATCCTGACAGTAAAGCGCTTTGATAAAAGCCAGGGCAAGCGTCCTTCTGCCGATGCCGGGAGCGCCCGTAAAAAGATACGCATGGCGTGTCAAACCGCCTGCGATGTGTTTTTTCAGCAGGGCTTCCGCCCATTCATGTCCCCAGACATCCCAGCTCATAGGTTTTATCTAAAGAGTAAAGAGTAAGTAGTAAGGAATAAGGAAAAAAAACTGATTTTTAACACTTGACTCCTACTTTTTACTCCTGACTCCTGTTTCCTCATTCCTCATTATCTATCAACTAATAACTATCAACTAACAACTAACTACTATTTTTTCTTTTTCCCGCCGGATTTCTCCGCGGGTTTGTTTGCTTTCGGCGTTTCGACCGCTTTCGGTTTTTCACTCTCTTCCGCTGTTTCAACCTTCGGAACCGCCGTCATCATACTGACCCGCGGCAGGCTGACAAACATATGCTCCACAACCGATTGCCGGATGTCGTTGAGCAGATCCGCGAACATACCGGCAGCTTTGGTTTTATAAGCCACCAAAGGATTTTTCTGTGCGTAGCTCTCCATGCTGATCGAAACACGCAGTCCCTCGATCTGGGTCAGGTAATCAACCCATTGTTTGCTGATGGACTGCAGGAACACGCTGCGGTTGACCTCATTCTGGATGCGCTGTCCGAAGACTTCGCGGATCTTTTCCGTGTCTGCTTCCGGAATTTCTACAGGAGGCAGAGATTGAATCGCGTCAAACTCGCCGCCCAATGCGCCACGGAGTTTTTCCTGCTGATTTTCCGGCAATTTATCCAGTGTCACGTTCGCGGAGCGGACACGGGACCAGTCGATCTTCCCAAAAATATCTTTCAGTCCGTTTTCGGATTCAATATAGTGATCCCATATCTTAGAGCGCAGCTGATCACGGCTCAGGCCTTCGAGCAAACTGCCGCAGAAGAAGGTAAAATTGCAGCGGTGATATTCTTTGGCTTTCTTCTGATGGGTCTTTGCATCAAAGGTAAAGCGCTGTCCGGTCGTCATCACACGGGTAAGCTGAGACCATTGCTGGTCGGTCAGTTCGGTTTGTTTGTAATTGATCAGCGCATTGGAAAGATCCGTGCGGACCTGCATTTGTTTGCCGTAGAGCCGGTCACAGCGTGACGCGTATCCATCCTGTACGGCATCCATGATCTTCCGGCCGAGTGCATCCCAGTTTCCGGTTTCAATTTCTTCCTCCACCGGCACATAATCGCCTTCCATACGGTTGGTGATCAGCAGGTTAAGCCGCTGCCGGTAAGATGCCCACAGCAGCTCTTCCAACTGGTCGCGAAGTGTTTCGATCACTTCACCATCGCCCTCAGCCAGTCTGCGCTGCTGATCGTTGGAAAGTTTGAACTGGGTGCGGGCAAAGGAACAGGCATCTGCGAACACATCCGCAGGTTTCAGGTTTTCCACGACCTGGCCTTCATCAACAGCATCGGAAATCTGTTTGAGTTTGTCATCCAGTGTCTCACAGAAGAGGTCAAAGTTCGCATTGCGTTCCTGCAGCTGGACGGCATAATTTTCCCGCGAGCTGCTGACCAGTTTTTCCATCAACTCCTGCCCGTTTGCCTGTTCAACTTTGAAAGCTACCTGTCCGAATTGGACAAGCCCATCGATCAAGGCCTCTTTTTCCGGTGCGGAACCGATGTGAGATCGCAGATGATCGATGATCATCTTCTGTGTGAAAGAAGGCAGGAACTGGGTATCCATCTGCATGGAAGGCTGGACACTGTCCAGATAGGCAGCCAGCTTCCATTTTTCCTCGGATTCGGCTTTACTCAGGCGGTTATCCAGATCGGCGCTCAGCATTTCCAGGATGTCTTCGCTCAGATCATCCTTCAGAAATGCCTGATCGCGCTGGGCATAGATCTTCTGACGCTGAGTATTGAGCACATCATCATATTCCAGAGTATGTTTGCGGACATCAAAATTCGTGCCTTCCACACGCTCCTGCGCCTGTTCGACCACCCGGGAAAACATGTTGTGCTCCAGCGGGATGTTTTCATCAAACATATTGATGCGCTTCAGCATTCCTTCCAGGCGTTCACCGCCGAACAAACGGACGATCTCATCCTGTAGGGAGAGAAAAAAGCGGGATGAGCCGGGGTCACCCTGACGGGCAGAACGTCCGCGCAGCTGGTTGTCGATCCGGCGGCTTTCATGCCGTTCGGAACCGATGACGTGCAGACCACCCAGAGCACGGACCTTCAGCATGTTTTCATAATACTCGATATAAGCCCGGATCGATTCTTCATATACGCCATATTCTGCCGGGTCCACCTTCATGACCGCATGATAGCGTTCCTCAACAGTCATATTGTAGGGATCCTGTCCGAGCTTGGAAAGGACACGATTGGTGTCACGAAGTACATCTTCTTCCAGTTCACCGCCGAGCTTGATGTCAACACCGCGGCCCGCCATGTTTGTAGCGATCGTCACGGAACCGAAGGCACCGGCTTTCGCAATGATCATGCCTTCTTCGTCATGCTTGCGGGCATTCAGTACCTGATGAGGAATACCGCCGTTTGCTGCTTCCAGCAAGCGGGGATAATCTTCTTCATCCAGGCGGAATTCCTGCAGCAGCAGCTGCTTATTATCCGGGTCTTCGATGCTCAGCTGAATGCCAAGCTCGCGGGCAAGCGGACGGAGATCACCCGGCTGGATGTTCTGCAGCGCTTTGTTGAAGGGTTCGAAATCCTTGAGCGGAGTTTCGTAATCCGTGATGTTGTTTTTGTTCATGTATGCCCGGCGCATCATCTGGATCTGCATCAGACGGCGCAGCGGCTCACGGGTGAGCCGCCCGGAAAGGAATTCCGAATGCTCCACCGATGCGGTACCGATCAGCTGCGGGCGGCCTTTGATATAGTTGTAAAGGATCTCGACGGTAATGGCACGGAATTTTGCCTCCTCCGAGCGGTAGATCACATCCGGATAGTCTTTGCGTTTGTAATAAAGGGCTTTGCCCGGGTTCTTCGGATCGGCATAGTAAGTATATTTATAGCCATCCTCGTCTTTTGCTTCTTTTTCGACCAGCGGACTGCCCTTTTGCCGGGCGGTATATTCCAGGTTGGTCGGGATCGGGATAACGTCCAGACCATAGATCTTGTAAAACTCTTCCTTTTCGGTCAGCGCCGTACCGGTCATACCGCAGATCTTGTCATACATACGGTAGTAGTTCTGCAGGGTGATGGTGGCATAGGTGACGTTTTCCGGTTCAACCTTGACGCCTTCCTTGGCTTCAATGGCCTGATGCAGACCGTTGGACCAGCGGCGTCCGGGCATCAGACGACCGGTGAAGGAGTCGATGATGATGACTTTGCCGGACTGGACCAGGTAGTCTTTGTTGCGCTTGAAGATGAATTCCGCCTTCAGCGCCTGTTCGATATAGCTCATCATGCGTTCCTGTTCGATGGTGATCTCTTCCGGGCGGGAAGGGTCACGAAGAACCATACCCAGCATTTCTTCGATGTGGTCCAGCCCGTTATCGTTCAGGTAGACGTTGCGGTCTTTTTCACTGATTTCATATTCATCCGGACGCAGTTGTTTGATGACTCGTGCAACACGATAGTATTCTTCCACATCATCCGATGCCGGGCCGGAGATGATCAGCGGAGTTCTGGCTTCATCGATGAGGACGTTGTCTACTTCGTCTATGACAGCATAGGAATGCCCACGCTGGACCCGTTCGGAAAGGCTCATGACCATGTTGTCACGCAGGTAATCGAAACCGAATTCGCTGTTGGTGCCATAGGTAATATCGGCATCGTAAGCCAGTTTGCGCGGGACCATGCGCAGCTGATCCTGGTCTTCTTTTGTGGAGGTAACGGAAGGGTCGACAAGAAATGCTTTCTTGCCGTTATCGGTCCGGGCAGCCATCTGCAGCACGCCGACACTCAGCCCGTGGAAACGGTAGATCGGCGCCATCCAGCGGGCGTCACGGCGGGCCAGATAGTCGTTGACAGTGATCAGGTGAACACCCTTGCCGGCAAGCGCATTGAGGTAAACCGGCAGTGTTCCGACCAGTGTCTTCCCTTCACCGGTGCGCATCTCCGCGATGTTCCCCGCATGCAGGGCCATACCGCCGATCATTTGTACATCATAGTGACGAAGACCCAGCACACGTTTGGAGGTTTCCCGGACCACGGCAAAGGCTTCCGGCAGGATGTCATCCAGGGTTTCGCCTTTCGCCAGCCGCTGTTTGAATTCCGGCGTCTTGGCAGCCAGTTGTTCGTCACTCAGTTTTTCATATTGACTTTCAAGTTTGTTTATGTCAGCGACGCGCTTGATATAGGCATCGGTTTGGTTTTTGATTGGGTCAAGTCCCAGGGCTTCTTTTAGTCTTTGAAACATTTCAGCCTCGTAATTTAAAAATATCCGAGTTAATCATACCATTATATTTGTTCATCGCTAAGGAAGATTTATTTTATTTTTATAAGAATAATGGATTTTATTGAAGGTAAATCATAGTTGAATATTTACAACATTATAATATGTATAAATTGATTATGAGGTTCCTGATATGGCATATTCTGATTTGACAGATAAAAATGATAATTCAGAAATTCGAATTGTCACTCCTATGGATAAAGAGCACATAAAAATACAAATTTTTTATATTCGTGGGCAAAAAGTGATGATAGATCAAGATATAGCTTTATATTTTGGTGTCACTACAGGAAATCTTAATAAAGCCATGAAACGAAATATTGCACGATTTCCCGAAAACTTTTGTTTCCAATTGAATGAAGATGAATTTTTGAGATTCCAAATTGGAATCTCAAAAGGACCTGGCGGACGAAGATTTTTACCCTATGCTTATACTGAACAAGGTGTAGCAATGCTGACATCTGTTCTCCATACTGACCGAGCAATTCAGGCAAGTATTATGATAATGGAAGCTTTTGTCGAAATGGCTCATATGATACAGCAGAACAGACAATTACTTCCCTATAATGAACTGAAATTACTTGAAAACAAAACATACCAATTAGATGAGAGAGTCCGAAACATAGAACAGAAAATGGTTACACGGGATGGTCTTTCAGATTTTTTAAAGTTTTTCGATCAGGATAAAGAAAGTGAAGAAATACTGATCCTGAACGGAGAACCGTTTAAGGCAGATCTTGCTTATCAGCGGATCTACAGCATGGCAAAGAAGAACATTATTGTTGCAGATGATTATATCGGGATTAAAACACTGCATCATCTTGCACACGCAAAGCTGCCGGTAAAAATCACGATCATCAGTGATAATAAAGGCACGAAATTACGTCAGTCTGAATATAATGATTTTGGAACAGAATACCCCGGACATCATATAGACTTCATCAAATCAGCCAATATGATCCATGACAGGTATATTATCATAGACTATAACACGAAGGATATGAAATTGTTCTTGTGCGGGAGCAGCAGCAAGGATTCCGGGAACAGGATCACCACCATCCTTCAGGTAAATGATATTTCGGAATATGTTCCAATGATTAGCGCTTTACTGTCCAATCCACCACTGGTCTTGAGCTAAATGAATAAATTCTTCGGACATCTCAACAATGTTTTGACGCACCGTCACATGGTTTTCCGCTATTGCTGCCGGGTGGGGATCCCACTGCAGGGGCTGGTCCATGATCTCAGCAAGTTCACTCCGACCGAGCTGATCCCCTCCGTGCGCTACTATCAGGGAAACTCTTCTCCCATCGGAGCAGAACGGCGGGAGAAAGGTTATTCCGAGGCCTGGCTGCACCACAAAGCGCGGAATAAACACCATTGGGAATACTGGGTCGAATTCAGGGATGACGGAACGGAGTATTTTGTAAAAATGCCGATGAATTACCTGAAAGAGATGCTTTGCGACTGGCTCAGCGCGGGAAAAACCTACAACCGGACCACCTGGCAGCCGAACTATCCGCTGATTTATTTTACGGAACACGAGAATTATTACAAACTTCATCCGGAGACAAAAGCCTTCGCTCTGAAGGTGCTGCATATGTTTGCGGAAAAGGGCGAAGAGGAAACGCTGGACTGGCTCGCAAAACAAAAAACTTATTAGGGGCACCTCTAAAAACTCCCGGGCGGGGGTATGGGGGCGGCAGCCCCCGGAAACCTCCCGAGGAGATTCAGAGAATAAATTCTCTGAATCTCCTCGGGACAGAAAAAAATTGATATTTTAAAGGTTCTCTTAAAAGTCACGGGGCGCCGGCCGGCGCCCTCTTGTTTTATTCATTATTGGCTTTATATTCCTCAATCGCCCGAAGGGCTTCCTCCCAATAAGCCTGTTTTTCTCCATTGAGACGTACACGGAAGTTCGAGCGTTTTTCCATATCACTGATGACCTGCATCAGGGAAATCGCCAGTTCCTTGGCAACACCAATGGGCATGAAAAGATAATTCTCATCGATGATCTTGTGCGCGTCAAAAACCGGGGGAGTACCGTAACCGGTTTTTTCAATGTTCGGCGCAGTACATTTTGCATCCAGAATGACGTTCATGTTCTGGGCACTGATGGTGAAATTGTTTACAAATGTTGCATGATTCGACATACTTCGCCTTTCCTACTCTTCTTCCGTATGGTTGTGAGGCTCAAGATTCAGGTTTTTCCCGCACACAGGGCAAAGTCCTTTGCAGTCCTGCCTGCAGACCGGTGCATAGGGAACCTCCATCACCAGGTACTCCCGGATGATCTCACCCAGGTCCATATAACCGTTTTCCGGTAAATATTGTTCTGCTTCCTGGTTTTCACGCAGGCCATGAAAGGAAAATAACTCTTCAAAATGAGCGTTCAGGGAAGTCTCAAACGGTTCCAGGCAGCGGGTGCACTCCAGCTCTGTTTTTGCAGAGCAGTCTGCCGTGGCAAGAATGCCCTGCTGGACCCTGGATGCCCTGACAGTGCAGTGAATTTCATCGGCATGGAGGTCATCAGCAAGCTCCATGGAAGACTCGGAAAGTTCAAAATCGCGGTAGGTACCGACAGGTGCGTTGATCAAAAAACCGACATTGATTCGATAAGGATGATTGTTCATAATTTCGCTCCTTCATTTTTATTATATCAAAGAGGGGAAAAGTAAAAAAATAAAGGTGAATTATAAAATTTTGGTATACTTTATCATGATATCAGGGGAATGCGGAACTTTTTTCTGAAAACAACCTATATTGGGAAGGTGCACTCAAATGAACTATTTACGTGCAATTATTGAAAACATCAGAGAATTTTACACAAGTGAAATGATTCCGGCAACGGTGATTCTGTCTGTTTTGTTCGTTGTACTGGTGCTCTCGATTTACGAATTTGCGGTATACCGGCTGGTATCTCATCGCAGTTTCTATAACCGGTCATTCAATATCTCGATTGCTGTTGTTCCTTTTTTCATTGCAACGATTGTTTTATGTCTTCAATCGAACCTGGTTTTGACATTGGGAACAATTGGCGCCCTGGCTATCATCCGTTTCCGTACTGCGGTGAAAGATCCGGTTGATATGGTTTACCTGCTGTGGTCTATCCATACAGGAATCATCTGCGGCTGCCGTCTTTTTGAGATTGGCGTGCTGACTTCTCTTGTTGTAACCATCGTTTTACTGATTTTTGAAAACGTGAAAATTGGCGGTTATTCACAACTTCTCACAGTCCATACCAGAACATATGATGAGAAAAGTATCGTAAACATACTGAAGGAAAAGACAAAGCATTTCCGGGTTAAGAGCCGCAGTTCTTCCTCGCATGGTTTTGATTATATATTTGAACTTTCTGTCAAAAATCCCGAAGAACTGATGACTATGCTGGATCAGGCAGCGGATATTGAACGTTTTTCGCTGCTTGAATATGATTCTCAGGATATTTTCTAAAATAAAACCTTTATGAACCGGCGAAATCTGTCAGCTTGTCTGCTGTTTTTTTTCTCTGCCTGTATTTTCGGATGGCTGCTTTCCGATCGGGGAAAAACCGCACATTTGTCTGCATATTTTCGTCCGTCGGATGAATTGTATGACTTTATAGGGGGTGCGAAAGCCACAACAGAACCGTTGATAAAAGACATCAGATTTAATGACTACAGTCTGTTTTTCGATGACGATGCTTCCACTTTTTATTATTCCCTTGTGGAAAAGGCTTCAAATGCTTATGACCCTCTTGTTCAGATCCATTGCAGATCCGAAAATGTAAAAGTGCTGATTATCGGGGAGCCGATAACGCTGCAAACCATTGAGCAGAATATTCCCCTGCGGATTTTTGCTTCTGACGGTAAACAATATCGGGAATATCGTGTTGTTTGTACAACGCTTCCGCTTCTGAAAATCGACTCGGACATAGTCCTTTTCGAAGGAAAGGGCAAGGATCAGGAAATGCAGATGATGCTGTTTGACAACCGGGCTGATGTTCGGCAGCGACTTTTGGGTTTCTCCGGCCTGATTCATTTGCGTGGAAACTCCACGCTTTATTATCCAAAGAAAAATTATAAAATGACAATTCATCAGGTCAGTCCGGGAAACAATCTCCGGGAGGCGGATCTTTCACTGCTCGGAATGGATCGGCATGACGGTGAATGGCTTTTGTACAGCGCCTATAATGACCAGGAACGAATCAGAAATGTCTTTTCAACCAATCTTTGGGATCTTAGCAGCGCAGGAAAGAATAAATACGGCATTCGCAACGGCATGCAGTATCGTTTTGTTGAAATGTTCCTGAATGGAAAGTATCACGGGTTGTATGCTCTCGGTTACCCGCTGGATACCAAACAAATGACACCTCTTTATCATACCGATGAAGTGAAAAATATTTATCTCTATAAAAAAATCTTTTGGAATGAAATATTCACCGAAACAGAAAATGACAAAATTCTGCCGGATTACGAGCTTCGCGGTTTAAAAGACAGTGCTGATGAAGAAAAAATTCGTCTTTTACTTTCAGAATATATCCGATCGATGGACAACGGTTTTCCTGAAGGTTCGCGCATTTTGCCGGACATGGAGAATGCGATCGACACCTGGCTGTTCGTCAACCTGGTTCAGGGAATGGATATCGTCCGTCCCGATGGGGACTTTTATAATATGTTTCTGACATTGGTCCTGACTGACGGAATCTCTGTCATGCTTTATACTCCCTGGGACTTCGACATGACATGGGGAAATTTCTGGTTAAGTGATGCTGTAAATTATACGCTCGAATATGAACTCTCTCCCTGCGATAACAGTTATGTCATGTACAACAATCCGGCACAACTGCTTTTACCGGATGACGCAGCCCAAATCGCAGACCGATATGCGGAATTGCGTAACAGCGTCTGGCAGGAAGATTTCCTGATGGGTATGCTCGGAGACTTTGAAAATCAGATTTTTAATTCCGGTGCTTATCTTCGGGATGTAGATCGATGGCCCGATTCTACACAAGAGGATCCAGAGCTTAAACTGAAACTTTTCTCAGCCTATGTAAAAAACAGATTGGCATGTATGGATATTTATATCAGTCAGCTAAACTGATCTGCCTGTTTTTTGGATATTTCCTTAGTATAATTGGGCTTATGAATTTGTCAGGACAAATCGTTCGTGTTCTCCTCAATACGCCGGCGAAGACCGGCCTTTTTGATTACAGTGTGCCGGCGGAATTGGCAGGGCAGCTGAACCCCGGGCAAATGGTCGTCGTTCCGTTTAATCGTGGTGTTTATCAGGCCGTTGTCTGGGCTGTCGGAGTGACCCCGGAGGTAAAAAAAATACTCCCGATCCAGGAAATAGTGGACCCGATCCCGGTGCTGACGGACGCACAGATGCGGCTGGCAGTAATGATCTCGGAACGCTCTCTGGCTCCGCTGCATGAATGTGTCAATTTGCTGCTGACAGACAAAGTCCGCCGCATTTCCAACCCGGTCTACCGGTTGATTAAGACGGATATATCATATCAGACAGCGCTGAATATTCCTGACCCAAGCCTTGCCGGAGAGCCCTCTTTGCCGAATCTGTTCAGAAAATATCAGGGTGAATTGGATGAAACAATCCTGAATAAAACCTTCGGGAAAAACGGCTGGCAGTCAAAACTTTACCCGTTGATCCGCTCCGGTGCAGTGCAGAAAACGCTGCGGCTGGAACCGCCCGGGAAAGCCCCGAAATTCGAACCGACCGCGGCATTACGTCAGGAGATCCCGGCTTTAGAGGACGCAGTTTTCAGCCGTATACGCACTGTAAATGAAAGACGAAAATCTGTATTGACTTACCTGCGGGAACATGGTCTGGAGGTATTCCAGGCGGAATTGCTGGGAGAAACCGGAGCACGGCGGGATGACCTGACTTATCTCGAAAAAAACGGGTGGATCACACTGCAGAGCCGTGAGGTCTGGCGTTCTCATCAGCATTATATGCAGGAAAAACAGGAGAACGCCGTTGATCTCACCCCGGAACAGCACGCAGCCTGTGAAGCAATCACCGGCGGGTTGGGAGAAAACGGCCCGGGGAAACCGGTTCTGCTGCACGGGGTGACCGGGTCCGGAAAAACAGAGGTCTACCTGCGGGCTGCCTCAGAAGCGATTCGCAGAGGGAAACAGGTGCTGATGCTGGTTCCCGAAATTGCCCTGACACCTCAAATTCTGGCAAGGTTCGAACGGCGCTTTCCCGGCAAAGTCGGTGTATACCACTCCCGTCTGGGTGAGGGAGAGCGTTATGATACCTGGCGCCGGGGACGCAGCGGTGAATTCCGCGTGATCGTCGGTCCCCGTTCCGCCCTGGCTGTCCCACTGCCGGAGCTGGGACTGGTGATGGTTGACGAATGTCATGAGGATGCCTATTATCAGACCAACGAACGGCCTTATTTCTCCGCCGTTCGGGCAGCTTCCGACTACGCTGAAATCACCGGTTCGCAGCTGGTTCTGGGATCTGCCACACCGACCACAGCACAGATGTTCAAAGCGCAGCGCAGCGGCTGGCAGATCGAAACACTGAAGAAACGTGCCACCGGCGTCAAACCACCGCGGGTTATGATCGCTGACATGAGGTCAGAGTTGAAAAGCGGAAACTCCGAAATTTTCAGCCGGGCATTGACACGGGAGATCGGGAAAACCCTGGAAATGGGGAAACAAAGCATTCTTTTTCTCAACCGCCGCGGAACCGCTTCCTATACTTTCTGCCACAGCTGTGGTGAGGCGCTGAAATGTCCGAATTGCGATATTCCTTACACCTGGCATGCCTCACGGCAGCGTCTGGAGTGTCATTACTGCGGATCGACCATGAAACTGCCGGAAGTTTGTCCTGCCTGCGGTTCTGCTGAGATCCGCCAGTTCGGGGCCGGCGTAGAGAGGATCGAAGAGCTGATCGCGGAGAAATTCCCGACCGCAAAAGTCATACGGCTGGATGCGGATACAGCTGAGGGGGTCGGCAATCATGAAAAGCTGCTTTCCTGTTTTGCCCGCCATGAAGCGGATATCCTGATCGGTACACAGATGGTGGCCAAGGGGCTGGATTTCCCGGATGTACGGTTAGTGGGAATTTTACTGGCAGATGTTGGTGCAAATTTTCATGATTACCGGGTCGATGAGCATACGTTCCAGATGCTCACACAGGTCGCGGGCAGGGCCGGACGGTCTGCCGAACAGGGGCTCGCTATTTTACAGACCTATCAGCCGGAACGTTATTCGATCCGCGCGGCTGTCTCAGGCGATTATGAACGTTTTTATCAAAATGACCTTGCTTACCGCCGGACGATGGGCTATCCGCCCTTCAGTCGGATGGTCCGGATGGAGATCCGCGATGCGGACCCGGAATCCGCAAAAAACCGGGCATGGGAACTGGCTGCTTTATTGAAGGGAATAATCTATGATAAGCAGATGAAGCTGCGGCTCATCGGTCCGGCTCCCTGCTTTTTCCCGCGGCTCAGCGGAAAATACCGCTGGCACATCATCCTGCGCGGCGCTGACCCGGTACGGCTGGTTCGAGATCTTGACCTGCCCGGTGTCCGCGTGGAAGTTGATCCCGCATCTTTGCTGTAAACACAATTATCCATGCAAGCACACGGAAACTGCTCTGCTGATGCCGCTATGCCGGTACAGCAGGATTGTATTCCGTGATGCGCCACCGATTATGAAAAGTTATTCAGGCAAGCAAAGATTCGATCGCAGTGACGATCTCCCCTGCAGTTTTCAGGTGCAGAGCGGTTTTGATGTCAAAGCGGATGCCGAATTCATTTTCGATGGCAGCAATCAGGGAAATATGTGCCAGGGAATCCCAGTCATCAATATCATCCGCTCCGGTCCGGTCCGTAAGAACAATGCTCTCATCGTCAAAAACGTCCCGGAAAACATCATTTAATTTCTTTAAGATTTCTTCTTTCGTCATGCTTCCTCTACCGTGATAACCGTATTTTTACGCTCATATGATTTTGAAATATCCAGCTCCCAGACAGTGTTTCCTTCATCATCTTCCGAAACCTTAACAAAACCAATCTTTTCGTAAAAATCCAAGACCATTTTGTTTTTCTTCGTAGGGTAATAATAGCCCTTCAGAATTCCGATTTTCTCTGACCGGCAGCGGCTGACCAGTTCATCCAGCATGGCGTATTCCATGTCCCGTTTCAGCGCCCGGCAGCTCATCAGCCACAGATCAATATGAAAGACATCCTCCGCTTTATGTCCGAAAACCACGGACACCACACCGTTATCTCCAAAACGGTCCGTCAGGGTACCGTAAAGAGTAATGTATTCCGGGTCACCCGCTATCTGTGTCAGTTCCGCTTCGGAACAGCGCCGGGTCGTCAGGTTAAACTGATTGGACTTGTTCGTCAGCTGTGCGATACGGGACATATAGCGGCTGCTGAAGGGTTTTATCTCCGCCTTCATTTCCAGTGAGAGCAGGTAGTCCCGGTAATCCGTGAACTGCGTCTGCTGCCGTGCCCGCTCGATATTGGCCTTGTACATCTCATTGCGCTGAATGTCATCTTCGGAAATATTTGTCACCTCAAAAAAACCAGAGCGGTCCAGTGTCGTGATGAGGTCTTCCGGCCTTTCTATTTCCGGTACGGCGGCATCAGGGAGCTGTGAACGCACGATATGGCGCTCTGCCGGGTTGTCATCCACAAAGACCAACGCATCTGTACCGATGTTCAGCTCCTTTGCAATTTCTTTAAGGTTCTGATCCTTGGGCTCCCAGTTTGCTTTGATGATCAGGAAATCTTCCGGCTTGAGGACACTGTCCGGCCGGTTCAGCCCTGCCAGTGCATTTTCCATATCATTCTTGGAATCGATGGTCAGCAGCGTTCCGAGAGCTTTTTGTGCTTTGAGATAAGTCTGGAATTCGGTATAAAGCTGACCTCCGGCGGTTTCCTGACCGATCTCGATCCTGTCTGCACCGTCTTCGCCGACGATCCCGCCCCAAAGGGTGTTATCCAGATCAAGCACCAGCGCTTTCTTGTTTTTTCCGTAGATCGATTTGATAATGTTTGACAGGTTAAAAGCCAGCTCCGGTACAGCCGGCAAAGCAGGAGCACATTTGTACATATACCAATAGGACGGATCATTCCATTTTTGAAGCCCAAAGGATGAGGAGAGAAAGTCGATGTCATTGATAAAGAAGTTATGATGGTCCCGGGCATACTCATAAATTTTTCCGTTGAGACGGGCAACAAAACTGCTCATGCCATGTTCGTCTGAAACATCCCGGTTACCCATAAGTCGATACCAGGGTCTCTCGAAGTTGTTCTGTATGACAGGGCAGTGATAAGTATCGGATATTTTGTCCCACATCATACGGTAGGTTTCATAAACTTCATTCAATTTCCGTTCAATGGTTTCGCTGTCGTCTGTCAAATCAGGCAGGATATTGAGATTGCGGGTGGTGGTATGAATGATGATGACTTCCGGATGAAAATCTGCCAACCGTGGATTTTCAAACATCACATCCTGCCAATAGCGGTTATATTCGGATTCGTAAAATTCCGCTTCAATGCCCTGATGGAGTAAAAACAGGTCCAGCATATCCCGAATTCCGGCAGTCGTTGACCCACCCAGGATCGCGATCTTTTTTTTGATCCGGGAACTGCCGTCCGCAAGAAGTTCTCTGCGGATCTTTTTTTTCATCCGCAATATCAGCTGGGAATCAAAAGGGTATTGTAATATCTCCATTATGCTCCGATCTGTCATGTTGACAAGCTGTTACCATTATACACGGATATTGAATTCGGGAAGAATACATTCGGGAAATATCGCGGCGTACAGTCCCATGAGACACAGCAGGAATTGTTACAAAACGCATATTTCGGGTAAAATATCTTCATATGAACAGGAGCCGCCAATCCTGCGCCGATAAAATTATACGGACGCAGGTGTTCAGAACTCTGTGACGCAACACGGAGTACAGCCCTGCTGTGCCGGCTTTGCGGCAACATCAGAGCCGTCCCCGTGTGCTCCGCATTGAATAGATACATACTTGGAAATCAGAAAGGGGTTAGGCTATGTGGAGACCCGGATTTGCTGAAATATTGATCGTACTGGTGATCGTCATCCTGCTTTTCGGACCGGGACGCATCAGTAAAATTGCCAAAGAACTCGGCGCCAGCATCAGCGCATTTAAAGACGGGCTGAACGGCGAAAACAAAGAAGCCAGGCCGGAACAGACTGCAGAAGAAACGAAAAAAGAAGAATAATCTATGCGCATTTTCAATGTCGGCATACGAGAAGTGATCCTGCTGCTGGTCATCCTGCTGATCCTTTTCGGTCCGCGCCAGCTCCAGGAAAACGCACGAAAAACGGCTCAGGCGATCAGGCGTTTTGTCCGCTCGGATACCTGGAGGTCATTTCTCGGCATTTATGATGACGTAAACAACATAAAGGAAGAAGTTATCCGGGAGTCCGGTATCCGTGAGGTTCAGGACTCTCTGCGGGGGATAAACCGTCAGCTTTCAGGAATCGACAGCGATCTGCATCAGCCTGACTGGACGGGAACCGGTTCGGTCACTCAAAATGAGCCGGAAACGGCTGACGGGGCACAGGACTTAAACGAAATCCATGAATCAGAACAGCTTTGAAGGGGAAGCTTCCCCTCTCGGAGAGATTTTTTCGGCGATGGAGGAGCACATCACGGAACTGCGCACCCGGCTGATCATCGCTGCAGCGGGACTCGTGGTCTGTGTAGTGA
Organism: Flexilinea sp.; assembly: GCA_017432685.1. Lineage (GTDB taxonomy): Bacteria > Chloroflexota > Anaerolineae > Anaerolineales > Anaerolineaceae > Flexilinea. The sequence goes on from JAFRIR010000047.1 coordinate 30,199, forward strand.
TCTGTTTCTTTTTTTCAGAACCGATCATGAATTTTCTTTGCAGACCCATCGGAGGATTGGACAACCTGAAGGCTATTGAAATAACCGAAAATGTCTCTTCCGTTTTTGAGGTAGCGCTGCTGGCCGGTTTTATTCTGGCTTTTCCGCTGATCGCTTACGAAGCTTTTGCCTTTATCCTCCCCGGCCTCAAGGAGACGGAAAAGTCGGTTTTGTTTCGTTTTCTGCCTCCGGTGATCCTGTTTTTCCTTGCCGGGGTCTGTTTTGCCTTTTTTGTCGTGCTGCCGGCAGCGATCCCTTTCCTGACCTCATTCATGGGAATCAAAACTGAGATCCGGCCCTCGGATTATATCTCCTTCAGCACAAACCTTATCTTCTGGATCGGTATCGTGTTCGAAATGCCGGTCATCATTTATATCGCTGCCCGGATGAAGCTTGTCCGTTCGTCCCAGCTGCTGAAGAATTGGCGGCAGGCTGTGGTCGTATGCGCGGTGCTGGCGATGCTGATCACTCCGACCGTCGACCCCGTCAACATGCTGCTGCTGATGGTGCCGCTGATCGCACTCTATTTTCTCAGCATCCTCGGCGCAAAAATCGCGGAAAACAAAGCTTGACGAAAAAGGAGGAAAGCGGTAAAATAATAATCAGGATGAAGGCGGGAATGCCTGATACATTCCCGCCCAGTTGTCAATTTAGGCTACTTGACCTTGACTGTGAAGGTCAAAACAATAATGGTACCGTCAGGTCTTTTGATCTTGACGGTTATTGTTTTAGTAACTTCCATCTTCAACCTCCTGATTACCGCCTCACTGTCAGCATTCCATTTGCAGGCAGTGTTTGGCGGAATTTGGCGATAGGTATCGCCAATCAGACTGAGAAGCAAGTCGTTCTCAATCCTGTCGGAGATACGTATCGATCAGGATTCTGTTGTCAACGTTCTGAATTAAATTATAAAACAATTCATTGATAGTTTATATTCCCATACCCCCGCCCGGTAGTTTTTAGAGGTGCCATTAATTCATAATTTCTCATTCCTCATTCTTCATTCATCATTTCCCAGTATTACCCCATCCTCATAAAACCCGAATACCGGCAGGCCGTCCAGTACTGCTTCCAGCCAGACCCGGTCACCTTCATTTTCCATCATTTCCTGATAATTGAACACGACCACATAACCATTCCCGGAAAGGACCTCTTTCGTCATCCAGGCACGATCCTGTTCAAAGGACTCCCGTTCCGAGAAGGAAGCCGCGTCAAACATGGGCGGCAGAATAAAGGAAGGCTGGTCATTCAACAGCGAAAGCGCCGTCTGCCGGTTAGACCAGAGCAAATGATCTTTCGGAAGCTTCAGAGCAGCCAGCCTGGTTTCAGACTCACGCCATTCCTCTCCCGCAAAGCCCTGCCCATTCCGGTGGTATTCTTTGATCAGGTCCAATTCATCCTCAAACAGCAGCGCAGCAAAGCCGAGCATAAACACAATTGACGCGATCCGCGGGAATCCGGCACGGTTCAGGAAGCGTGAACAAAATGCAGCGATCAACAGCATCGCACAGACATAAAACGGCAGCAGGATGCGGTTATCGAACAGGGTAGAGCCGTCAATGAAAAAAACAGTGAAAAACAGCATGACCATGTATGCCGCGCCATGCAGGGCAGGAGCAAACCATGTAGACCTACGCAAATGACCGGAAGGACGGAAAAATCCCTTCAGCCCGGCCCATATGACCGCCCCGAGCAGGAAGATCAAAGCTCCGGCAATGACAAAGCCCCAGATCTTCAGCGGCTTTTCCACGATCCCGCCAAATTCCGGCAGGAAGAAACCGGCAAAATTGCGGATTCCCTCTTCAACTTTAGAGGCGGAAGGAAGATGCAGTGCAAGCACCCGGTTCACCGGTGAGTCACCGCTCTCATTGCTTTTTGACAGCCAATAGCCAAAGGGAAGGTTAAAGGCCGCAAAATAAAGCAGAACGCTTTGGATCCTCATCTTCCAGGTTGAATGAACACATAAAATATAAACAGCCACTGCCGCCACTGCCGCCAGACCCGCATAACGGGTCAGAGCCAGAGCACCGGCGAGCAAACCGATCAGCAGCCATTGCCAGACACTGTTCCTGCGCACAGCGCGGACGGACAGAATAAATACCTCCAAAAACAAAGTCAGGTAAAGCGCCTCGCTCAGACCGTAAACGTTCGCCTGCAGCACCGGTCCCGCACATAGAAAGACGATCCCGCCGAGAACTGAGGCAAATGGTGAATGCGTCAGAGCCAAAATGGCGCCCATAAACAGCGCCTGGTTCAGCACCGAACAGCAAAGGTTCACCCGCTTTGCCGTCTCCAGCGGGTCGGTTTTAATGATCCGGGAAACAACGGCCAGAACGATGGAATAAAAGGGCGGAAAATGAGTGATGGGACGCGGCAGACCGTCACCGCCAATCCGTACGTAGCCCTGACGGGCGAGCAGACCGCGTGCCCCGCCGATATAGGCAGAAGAATCGTTTGTCAGCCCGACCCCATGAGGCGTGCAATACAGGAACAACGCGGCAGCCCCACCGCATAAAACGATCACTGAGAGAACAAACCATTTATTTTTCATATCTTCATTCTTTATTCATACCTGTTCAGAACCAGACAGCGCATCACAGGATACAGCCCTGCTGTGCGGGCTTCGCCGCAGCATCAGAGCTGTCTCCGTGTGCTTCGTGCTGAATAGATATCTTCATTCTTTATTCGGCGCACAGGGTGACAGTTCTTGTGTGCCGGCTTCGCAGCAGCACAATAACCGTCCCCAAGCGCTTCATTCCTGCTCCCTACATCCTATATCCTAATTCCTAATTCCTAATTAAGAACAGTATACCTTCGAAACCCATCCCCCTGTTACTCCTCACATGTTTTTGAGGACAAATATCATGGCGATAAAACTGAAAAAAACTTCCAAGTTTTGGTAAAATAGTCCATTAGAAGGAAATTGAATAATGAACAAACCCAGCTTGAAGCTGATGCAGTGTATCGGCATCCTTCCGGGGATCCGCGAGATCACCGGGAACTTGCCTAATGTTGAGTATAATGATGTCACTTTTGACAGCCGCAAAGTCCAACCCGGTTCTATCTATGTAGCGATCCCGGGAATCAACACAGACGGACATGACTATATCTCCGCCGCCATCCAAAACGGCGCTGCTGCCGTCATCGGCAGCAAAAGCCTGCCTGTTGCTCCTTCGGTCCCGTATATCCGGGTCGAAGACTCCCGGGAAGCCATGGCATGGGCGGTGGCAGCCCTTTACGGGTTCCCGTCAGAATCCATGACCGTGATCGGTGTCACCGGCACAGACGGCAAGACCACCACCTCCATTTATCTTTATAACATTCTGCGGGCAGCCGGACTTCACACCGGCATGATCTCCACTGTTTCCGCGATCATCGATGATGAAGAACTGGACACCGGATTCCATGTCACCACCCCAGAATCTCCGGACATTCAAAGATATCTCGCCATGATGCGGGATAAAGGCGTTACCCACGTGATCATCGAGTCCACATCTCACGGGCTGGTACAGAAACGGGTCTCCGCCATTGATTTTGATATCGCGGTGGTGACCAACATCACGCATGAACATCTGGATTTTCACAACTCCCGTCAGGCATATTTTGAAGCCAAGGGGCTGCTGTTCCAGAAGCTCGGTGTGAACCAGGACCGCAAAACGCCGCCGCTGGCTGTTTTGAATTATGACGATCCGGACTCCTATAACTTTCTGGATAACCTCATCAATGTCCGGAAGGTGGCTTATTCTGCCAACGGACACATCCATCATGCCAGCGCTACCATCCGTGAGATCAACTCCTCACCCTCCGGCATCAAAGCCATTGCCCGCTTTACCGACCTGCCGGGCGGTCCGCAGGAGACCGAAGTCCGCACCAGCCTGCTGGGTAACTACAACGGAGCAAATTTCCTGGCCGCCATGACCGCGGCTATTTACGGTCTCGGCATCAGTCCGGAAACAGCGGCTTACGGCATTGCGAATGTGACCGGCGTTCCGGGCCGCATGCAGGTGATCGATGAAGGACAAAACTTCATCGCGATCGTGGACTTCGCTCATACCCCGAACGCCCTTGAAAAGGCGCTGACCGCAGCCCGAAAGATGCTGCCGGTGGATCAATACGGGAACCCGCAGGGACGCATTATCGCGGTTTACGGTTCAGCAGGTCTGCGCGACCGGGAAAAACGCCGCATGATGCCCGATGTTTCTGCCCGATTCGCGGATATCACCGTGCTCACCGCGGAAGACCCGCGTACCGAACCGCTGAACAAGATTCTCAAAGACATGGCGGATGAAGCTGTCGACAAAGGCGCTGTCATGAACGAGACACTGTTTGTCGTACCGGACCGCAGGGATGCAATCCGCAAAGGGCTGGCGCTGGCCAACCCGGGTGATATTGTTCTCTCCCTGGGAAAGGGGCATGAACAGTCCATGTGTTTCGGAACCACGGAATATCTGTGGGATGACCGAACGGCCATGCATGCCGCCCTTTGCGAAATGCTCGGCAAAGAAGGGCCCGAGATGCCCTTCCTCCCGGACGTGGAACCTTACAGTCCGCCGCAGGAATAAGTCAATTTTCGCAAACAACCCGAAGCGAACGGAGACAGCCCAACTTTTTCAGGCTGTGGATTTTGGTTCTTTGCCTCGCATATCGTTTTCGTAAAAATGCCGAAGACCCAGTCATCGTATATGGCTGGGTCCATTGTGATCATAATCTCATAGCGTTCTGGTTCCACGGTATCCAGTGAATTGCAGCTTTATATCCGGATCGTTTCGATTTTGCAGGCGTGTTCTTTTGATTGGCTGTCGTAATTGATCCCGGCGAGAACAATGTCTCCTCCGTAATCTTTCAGGACTGCGGGATAATTCTTCTCTTTGATCTGTTCGATTGCCCCTCCGGCGGAGCGATTCCATTTCAGTTCAACAACCAGCGGAGGCAGCAGGGAACGGCGTTTCGGGATATAGACCACATCTGCAATTCCTGTTACGGACGGCAGCTCTTCCACTTTCAAATACTGATCGATCCCGGCGATATAGGCGAATTTGATCACATAACGCAATGCCTGTTCATTGTTATAAAATGTCGGTGCATATTCCGTTTCCCGGATCGCTGCAATCGCTTCCGAAACAGCCTTTTCATTGCCATGGATCGTGTCATCGAGCAGTTTGCGGCTTTTTTGAATCAGCTCAAGCCATTTCGGATTCGCATCAATGCCCCTCAATATATTCCTGAACTCGATCCGTACCTCTTCATTCGGAATGCGCACGGTTTGCTCATTCTCAAGAAATGTCAGATATCCCAGATGAATCAGCAGCGTCAAAACATCATCCCGGCTTTTGAAAGTAACAAAATCATTTTCAAAATAGTCTGTGTTAACTTCTATTTCCTCACCGGCAATCAGGCGGGTGATCACCTCTCGCAAACCATCAAAATCCATATTGATAAAAGACATCAGTGATTCAGCGGAAGAAGTCTTCTGCCAATACGAACGGCATTTTTTTTCTTCAATCGCACGCATCACAGAATATGGATTATAAATATCGCCAAAATCAGAGATTTCATAACCGTCATACCAGGCCTTGATCTCATCATAGGACATCTCATATTTTCCGCAAAGTTCCAGCACCTCCCGGTTTGTAAAACCGGTGTATTCGGCAAATTTTCCCGGATAAAGAATCGAATATTCCCGAAAATCAGAAATGGCGGATTGGCTTCCGTCTTTTTTGATCGGCAGGATACCGGTCATATAAGCCGCTGCCACCGCTTTCGGGGTAAAAGTTGAATTCTTAAACCATTCCCGCAGCAGACTCAGCCAGGCTTTCTGCGTTTCCCGGTCATCTTTTGCTTCCCGGATCAAGGCATCCCATTCATCAATAATAAAAACAAATTGACATCCGCTTTTTTCAACATAGCGCAGAACACAATCTGTAAATGATTTTTCTCCGGAAAGATCCGGATCCATTTGGATCAGTTCAGCACGGAGGGTATCAGCAATGATTCCCGGGATCCTCTGTAACGGCTTTCCCTCCCGTTTTGCGGCGGAAATAAAACCGGTCACATCAAAGCAAATCACATGATACTGATTCAAATGTTTTTTATAATCAGCAGATGCCGCAATTTCTTTATCGTCAAAGAGCGCATGGGAATCACAGGAACAGTCATAATACGCTGTAAGCATTTTGGCGGCATAGGATTTCCCGAACCGGCGCGGACGGCTGATGCAGGTCAATTTCCCAACCGTACCGGCTGTATCATTGATCAAACGAATTAATCCGGTTTTATCGACATAATTTGTTTGCACTATTTCAGAAAAACCAGCATTGCCGGGGTTGATATATTGTCCCATAATATTGCTCTCCCTTTTACGACACCATTCAAAAATTTAAACTGATTATATCGATCCAGAATATGCTGATCGGAACTGCCGCAGTAAACTCAGACCTGAGCCGAAGTGAATCCGAATATCAGGCAGGTGAAGACCATTTTTTACAGATCAGGATTCGTCCCCGTCACAACACACGGCAACTGAAATTTTTTACTATATTATAACGGCTTTTCCAAACCGCTTCAAATGCGGTTTTCCAACATAACGAAATATTACGTTACCGTCCCCCAGTAACCACCTTGGTTACAGCGGCTTGGCGGCGATCAAGCGGCGGTTGGCGTAGCCGCCTTCCGGGCGTTCATCCTCACAGGTGATGAGCGTCAGGGAAAGCGGATCTCCGGCGATGAGCCGGTTCACGGCATTGACGTCATCTTCGGCGACCTTCACATTCGCGGTAACTTTGAAAATGAGCAATTGACCCCGTTCATCACGGACGAAGATGCGGTCGTCCGGCTCCAAACTGCTCAATCCGGCAAAGGGACCGGCTGCCGTCGTATTCAGGTGATTGTGTCCGGTGATGACGCTTTGTCCTTCGCCGGGCAGGGCTGATCCTTCCAGCAGACCGGCATTCTCACCCAGCCAGGTAACCGGATATTCGCCGTCTGTGAGCGGAACCAGAACGATCTCCGCTGCGGCTGAAAGGGAGGGAATCTCCAGTATCTGCCGCATCGCCTGATAGTTCAGATCAGGCGCTTTTTCCGTCAGCGGCTGCGGCCTTGCCGTCGGGAATCCCGTCTTCGGCAGGATGTCTAATGTTTCCAGACGGAAGAAGCCCGGATGATCAGGATCATTGTTTTCTTTCACAAAGACAGCATGAACCGTTACATCCGCTGCCGGCATCTCGAACTGTTTCCGATCAGTGATATCTACGGCAGTTTCGCCTGACGGCGTATAAGTGAGCCGGTCCAGCTTATAACCGGCGTCCGGAGCAACGATCAGTGAGACAGTATCCCCGGGCTGCGCTTCTGCAGATTTGCCGACCACAACATCAACGGCGCCTTTCCCCGTGATAATCACATCGATCGAATAGAATTCCTGATGGATCGTCTTATAGTTTGCCGTGACCGTTACTGCTTTCGCAGGCATAATGAAGGTGGTTACAGCCGCGTTTGCGTCATCAAAGATCACGCCATCGTTCGTCGTCCACTTATCAAATTCCTTACCCGTTTCCGGAGCATCGGCTGTGATGGTCACAGTCGCTCCCTCCTCAAAGCTCCCATCTCCTGTGCCATGCTCAACCGTAACCGCATAGACGGGTTTATCCGTGATCGTTACAGTGATCGGCGCCGCAGTCAGCGCTTCATAATTGTTATCCGCCGCTACAGTGACGTTGACGGTCACACTGCCCGTGCCAGAACCGGATTTCAGCACACTGCCGCTCATGGAGCAGCCTTTTGCATCACCGCTGATTGCATAGCTTACCTCACCCGTCGCGCCGTTCAGAGAAACATACGGGGAGAGATCGACCGTATTGCCGCCCTTTGTGACGGAGGCTGTTCCCGTGACCGTTGCCGGGTTCGCAGCCTTGTTGATCGTCACCGTCACATCTGTGGGCTGCTCTGAAAGTGCATAGTTGCCCGCGTCCGTGCCGCTGAGTTTTACGCCGGTAACGGTTACGGGCTTGTTCTCGCCCGCGTTCGCATCTGCCATCGTGCCGATTGCAGCAGACACATCAACCGTCACCGTGTCTCCGTCAATAAGACCATTGACATCGCCTGCTGTCAGGGCAACCATTTTGTTCCCCGCAATATAGCCGCGGTCAACAGCCATGACTGCCACTGTCACAGGTATTGGTTTGATCGTCAGTTTACCGGACTTCTTTGTGATGTTGTAGTTAGCGGTCGCTGTTGCACTGTTATTGATTTGCCATCCGGTCAATACAATACTGTTTTCGTATTCGCCGGCGTCTGTTTTTGTTCCGGTCAGTATGATGGATGTCAGCTTATCCTCGCCCACCAAACCGGAAACCTCGACCTTTGCGGCAATCACATCCGGATTTGCATAAGCCGGGTCTGCTTCTCCCTGCTGCTGCCTGTTATAGGTATATTCCTGATCTTTGACCGTGATGGTCAGCTGCGCCCGACCAACCGTCACCTTTGCCACACCGGATATTATTTCAGCGGTCTGATTGTTATCTGTGCGCGTGGCAGTGACAACGCAGTAATAGTATTCAGTTGTTCCGGCGTTCTTCCCTGTGGGAATATTGTAGCTTGCCTGCTCCGCACCATTGATTTTTGTGCCGCCTGTGTTGCTGTCCGTTGTGTTGGAATACCACTTAAAATGTATCCGTAAAAATGGACACAAGCCCTTTCTGAAATACCACTTTTCGGACACAGCCTTTTTGTTCTTTTCAGCTGACATCCCCGTAAAGTAGACACGGTTTTTTTCAGAAACCCCGTTTTATGGACACACAATTTTTTTATGTGTTCACAGACCTATTATAACATTAAGTGGAGGTTTATATCATGATCCAAAGTCACAAATATTCTTTATTCACTCCGGAACAGATGGATATCCTGGCTGCCAACAAATTCACTGCGAAAGTAAACCGTCGTCAGATCATCTTTAAGCTGGAGTTCAAAAACCTGTTCCTCTCGCGCTATGAGCAAGGCTATACAAGTGTCGAGATATTTGAATCCTGCGGCTATGATCCTAAAATTCTTGGTCGCAACCGCATTTATGGCTTTGCCAGAAGGCTCCGTGAACTGGTTGAATCCGGCAGGCCTCTTACTGAAGATTACTCAAAGGCATTGGCAAAAGCTCCCGTAAACATCGACTACAACACCATGCCTTCCCAACTCTCGGTATCTGCCATGCAGCGTGAGCTTATCTATCTTCGCCAGCAGGTTGAGTTTCTAAAAAAAATTACCGTACTGGACAACGAAAGAAAGCCGAGGAACTGATCATGGATAAACCAAGCGCGAAATACGAGGTCATCCATGAGATCATATCCATGGAAGGCAATCTCCAAAATATCAAGGAACTCTGTGCCATCGCAGGCGTTTCTCGCTCAGGTCGCTCCTCAGCGTTGCCTTATCCTCCATCCGAACAAAGAGAGTGTAACACAATTATTAAGTTTTATCTATAGCAATTATGAGAGATGCCTCATACACCTGAAATTATGCTTTTATGTTTTTGAATTTGTACTTGACAAGGGGTACACTTTAAGCATGGCTGTCAAGCCCCTTTCTGAAAATTCCTCTATAGCTTTTAACTATTTTCCATGAATCATGTCAAGCGCTTTGCTCATCAGCTTTTCACTGATGTGCCTGTTGGCTTTTCGGATTCTGTTAAAAGCATCATCCGCTTCTTCTTCTGTAATGATTCCTGATTGGAATGCCCTGATCAAAATTCCTGTACTTCCAGTAATCGGAATTTTCATGTTTTGCGCAACCCTGCGTCCGGCAGCCTCATCCATCAAAAGCAAGTCTGCCTTAATTTCATCAGCATAGATAATAGCTTCGCTTTCACCAAGATCCAGTCCTGTTGCCCTCTGCAAAAATGAAACCTGGCTTCCGTCATTGACTTTCACAACCCTAATATACTCACTATTTCTAATGATATCCGCTTCCTCTTTGAAAGACTCGTTATCTGTGACTTCAGAAAAAACAGCCTCCGGAATCAAAACCTCTCCAAACAAACTGTGAAGAACATACAGTTTCTCTGCTTTCATCAATGTGATAAGCGGTGTGGTATCTGATACAACAATCATTTTGCCACCTCCACCACCCGATTTAGAGTTTCCAAATCCTCCATCAATTCTTCTTCGCTCTGATCCAGATACGGGATTCCCATGGAATCATAAAACTCAATAAGGTCTGTTTTATGCACGCCCAGAATCTCAGCAGCCCTTCCGTGAGAGATGGTCAAATTGCGAATAAATGGATACAGAAGCATGGCATTTCTTTCAAATACCTGTTCGTAGTCTGAATTATTCAGGTATGTGCTCATGTCTTCAGGTACTGTTATCTGAACACTTACTGTCCTCATATAATCACCGCCTTCTCCTTTGGCAGGTTTTTGCTAACGAACCGTCTGATTGCCTCCGGATTCTTAACCCATCCGAGAAGGCATAGTAATACGATTAAATTATAACAGAATCCAGGCTCGATTTCAAGTCCGGCATTTTCACCTTATGAGCTGACTTAAGAGAACGTTGATTTACGATGTTATAGTTCACGGGTTCGCCAACGGGGACTGTCCCTTTATGGGACTGTCCCCACCGGATGAGCGTTTTGGGATGGGGACAGTCCCATAAAGGGACAGTCCCCGGCTAACGCGTGAATCGGTTACTTTCCACGGGACAGACACTGTCCCACTTTGGCGAAGCAGTGAAAACGGCGACTTTATCACTTCAGCACAATATCATGAATCACATTTTTTTTATTGACAAAACAATTTTTTTTCGATAGAATTTGAAAGTTGTACGAATAACAACCTAACCTTAAAGTAATTGGAGGAATTATGAAGAGAACTTTGTTCGCAATTCTTATGGTTGTGGCTCTGCTTGCCTGCAGTGTTCCCGCAATGGCTCAGGATAACGTTCTGCACACATATGTAGACCGTGTCTTCCGTACCTTCAGCCAGGTCAAGGGCTCCGATGGACACCTGTTCATCGTTCTCGGCTCCCTTTCCGAAGGTCTGCTGCGTCTGGATGAAAATCACAACCCGCAGCCGGCTTTGGCTGAAAGCTATACCGTTTCCGATGACGGTCTGGTCTACACCTTCACCCTGCGTGACGGCATCACCTGGAGTGACGGCACCCCCATCACCGCGAAAGATTTTGAATTTTCATGGCTTGAAGCCATGTCCGATCAGGATGCCAATGGTTATGCTGACGTGATCGCCCCCTTCATCAAGAACGGCTGGGCCTGGATGAACCACGAAGTGGAAGCTTCCGAAGTCGGTGTCAAAGCGATTGACGACAAGACCTTCGAATGCACGCTGGAAAACCCCACCGCATTCTGGGATCGCTTCATTACCCTGCCGGTCTTCTTCCCCCTCAATGAAGAATTCTACCGTGCACAGGATGGCGGCGAACTTTATGCGACCTCTGTTGACACCATTATGTGCTGCGGCCCGTTCGTCGTCACCTACATGGACCTGGGCGTGGGCGTCACCATGGAAAAGAACCCCAACTACTGGGATGCCGAAAATGTCAAACTCGACGGCGTCGACATCAAAGTCATCACCGATTCCTCCGCTGCCCTCAATGCCTATGAAGCCGGCGAACTGGATCGCGTGAACCTTTCCTCCATCGACGTTGTCCTTTACAATTCCGATCCGGAATTCGGTTCCTACTCTGACTTCCGCAACTACTTCGTCCAGTTTGATGTCGCCAACCCGGAAATGAACCTGAACATCCGCAAGGCCATCAACTACGCGATCGACCGCGAGACACTGGTCAATGAGATCCTGATGACCGGTGCAGTCGCTGCCGGCGGTGTTGTTTCCCGCGGCATTCATGGCAATGACGAGATGACCTACCGCGATTATGCCGGTGATTTCTCCTACTACGATCCGGAACTGGCAAAACAGTACTGGGATGCCGGTGTTGCCGAACTCGGTTACACTCCTGAAATCGTCATGCTGACCGCTGAAGGTACCGACTTCGACGACATGGCCACTTTCCTGCAGGACTGCTTCCGCAAGGTTCTCGGCGTTGAAGTGACCATCAACAAGATGACACAGAAAGCCCGCAATGAGATCATGAAGTACGAAACCTATGACTTCGCGCTCAATGCCTGGGGCGCTGACTACGATGACGCCATGACCTGGCTCGAACTGTGGATCAACAACTCCAACGGTTATCGCGGCAATTACGGCACTCCGGAATATATCGCCATGATCGAAGATGCCCGTTCCGAAACCGACAGCGCTGTCCGCCTGGACAAGCTGGTGGCAATCGAAAAGAAGCTCATCGATGAAGACTGTGTCGTCGCCGGTATCTATGACCGCGGTTATTCCTACCTGCAGCGCCCGTATGTGGACAAATACATCGTCCACCCGGTCGGTCAGTCTGCCGAATTCAAGTGGACAAGCATTAATAAGTGATCAGTGGTTAGTGGTCAGTGATCAGCAGATACTTCAAATGATAATCTCTTAGACACTGATCGAACCCATAGACAGAAAAAGAGGAGCGGTACGTTTCGCGCCGCCCCTCTTCTTAATTACAACCGGGAACCGACAACAGGCAACCGGCAACATGAAAAACAGTCAGAAAGGAGACAATGCTTATGGCGAAATATATCGGTAAACGACTGATCTATATGGCCGTAACTCTGTTTGTCGTTGCGGCTCTGACTTTTACACTGATGAAAATTCTCCCGGGCTCCCCGTTTGACGAAGAACGTTTTCTCAGGCTGGAAGAAGCAAAACAAGCCGAGGCTTTAGCCCGGTACGGTCTGGATAAACCGGTCCCGATCCAGTTTGCCAGATATATCGGCAACATGCTGAAAGGTGATTTCGGAATCTCATTTTACTACACCAATATTCCCGTAACAAAGGTCATTTTTTCACGCATCGGGCCATCAGCGCTCATCGGTGCACAGGCGATCCTGATCGGTCTGGCAATCGGACTGTCACTGGGTATTATTGCAGCCTGCCGGCATAACGGGTTCATAGACAATTTCACCATGGTCCTGGCAGTGCTGGGGATTTCCGTCCCGAACTTTGTCGCAGCCGCGCTCCTGCAGTATTATTTCGGGCTCAAATTGGGCTGGCTGCCGATCGGTTTCTGGAAAAGCTGGTCCTGCTCTGTGCTGCCTTCAGTCGCGCTGTGTTTTTCGCCGCTGGCGACCTGTGCCCGTTTCATCCGCACGGAAACGCTGGACGTACTGCAGCAGGACTATATCGTCACTGCCCGTTCCAAGGGCATGACCCAGGCACGGATGCTGATCAAACATACCCTGCGAAACTCCATCATTCCGGTAATCACGATCATGGGGCCTATGGTGGTCAATTTGCTCACAGGTTCTCTGGCAGTTGAAAGCATTTTTTCAATCCCGGGAATCGGCGGATTATTTACGGAATCAGTCAAAAACAACGACTACAACGTGATCATGGGGCTCACGATGTTTTACAGTCTCTTTTATATGGTCACGATCCTGATCGTTGATGTAACCTATGGTCTTGTGGATCCCCGCATCCACATCGCCGGAGAGGAGGCAGCGGAATGAACGCACAAATGAATATTCCTCAGGAGCTTTTCACCCCCGCCGGTGATAACACCGCCAAACAGGAACATATCGCACGTCAGCATCACTCTGCCTTCTATGATGGCTGGATACGCCTGCGCAAAAACAAGGCTGCCGTGGTCTGCGCCGTCATCATCCTCATCATCGCAGTGATGTCGATCGTTGTTCCGATGACCTCAAAATATACTTATTTCGACACCGATTACGCCAACAAGATCGCCAAACCCAGCGCCGAACATCCTTTTGGAACTGACCTTTTCGGACGTGACCAGTGGGTCCGTATCTGGTACGGAACCGGGATCTCCCTGCTGATCGGTCTGGCAGCAGCGCTTATCAATCTGCTGATCGGGGTTTTTTACGGCGCCATTTCCGCCATCATGGGCGGAAAGGTCGATGCCATCATGCAGCGTATCATTGAAGTGCTGGTCGGCATTCCGTCACTGATCATTGTCATCCTGTTTATGATGGCGCTGCCGCCGGGCATCTGGACCATTATTGCCGCCATGTCCGTCACAGGCTGGGTCAACATGGCACGCCTGGTCCGGGCCAAGATACTGAACCTGAAGAGTCAGGAATTTGTTCTTGCGGCTCAGCTGCTGGGCACAAGTACCTGGAAGATCATTCTGCGCCACCTGATCCCCAACACCATCAGCGTTATCGTGATCCAGGTGATGTTCGCGATTCCTTCAGCCATTTTCACCGAAGCTTTTTTGAGCTTCATCGGGGTCGGTTTGAGCGAACCAAAAGCATCGCTGGGCGTCCTGATCAATAACGGCTACAAGGCCCTGCGCGCCGCACCGTTTCTGCTGATCTACCCGGCGATCGCCATCATTTTGATCATGATCTGCTTCTCGATCGTCGGTGACGGGCTCCGTGACGCCTTTGATCCACGGATGAAACACTGAGAAAGGAGACTGGAAAATGAAAAAACTGTTAGAAGTGAAAAACATGCATGTCTCCATTCATACCGACAGCGGCGTGATCCAGGCTGTACGCGGCGTCAGTTTTGACCTGTACGAGAGTGAAACGCTGGCTATTGTCGGGGAATCCGGATCCGGCAAGTCAATCACGAATAAGGCTATCATGGGACTGCTCCCGGTAGGCGGACGTATTGACGAAGGAGAAGTGATCCTCAACGGACGCGACATCACTCATTTCAGCGAAAAAGAGATGAACATGATTCGCGGAGCGGAAGTTTCCATGATCTTCCAGGATCCGCTCACATCGCTGAACCCCACGATGACCGTCGGAGACCAAATCACTGAGATGCTGATGCTCCACAAACCGGAAATGACTGCGGAACAACGCAAAAACCGCGCACTGGAACTGCTGGACATGGTCGGCATTCCCAACCCGGCGGAACGCTTCGGCCAGTATCCGCATCAGTTTTCCGGCGGTATGCGCCAGCGTGTGATGATTTCCATCGCACTGGCCTGCGAACCCAGGATCCTGATCGCAGACGAACCGACCACCGCACTGGATGTGACGATTCAAGCCCAGATCCTGGAACTGATGAAGAAACTCCAGAAAAAAGTGAACACGTCCATCATCATCATCACCCACAACCTGGGTGTCGTTTCCTCCATGGCTGACCGTGTCGTTGTGATGTATGGCGGACGGTTTGTCGAATGCGGAGACCTGGATGAGGTCTTTTACCAGACAAAACATCCCTATACGAAAGGGCTTCTGGATTCGATCCCGAATCTTCAGCTTTCGGATCAAAAGCTCTACTCCATTCCCGGTACGCCGCCGGATCTGATCAGCCCGCCGCACGGATGCCCGTTTGCCGCCCGCTGTGAACGCTGCATGAAAGTATGCGAAAAATATCAACCGTCTGAGTACGAATTCTCCCAGACCCACCGGGCAAGCTGCTGGCTTTATGATGAACGTGCAAAGGGGGGTGCTCTGATATGACAAAAACTTTACTCGAAATCAAAGATCTGTCCCGGTTCTTCACGCTCAGCAAAGGCCAGGTACTGGAAGCTGTCAACGGCGTTTCCTTCGATATCCATCAGGGAGAAACCTTCGGGCTGGTCGGTGAATCCGGCTGCGGGAAGTCAACACTCGGACGGACTGTTGTCGGGCTTTATCCGCCGACAAAAGGTAAGGTTATCTTTGACGGGATCGATGTTGCGGGAAGCAAAAGCCAGACACAAAAGATGGAGCTTTCCCGCCGTATGCAGATGATCTTTCAGGACCCCTATACGTCCCTGAACCCGCGCATGAAGGTGATGGATATTATTGCTGAAGGCATTGACAACCATCACATGGCAGCTTCCCGCTCAGAGCGGAACCAGATGGTGCTGGATCTGCTGCACAGCGTAGGTTTGGACGAAGAACACGCCAACCGTTATCCGCACGAGTTTTCAGGCGGGCAGCGGCAGCGCGTCGGGATCGCGCGGGCACTTTCCGTGAATCCGGACTTCATTGTCGCGGATGAACCGATTTCCGCCCTGGACGTCTCCATTCAGGCACAGGTGGTCAACCTGATGAAGCACCTGCAGGAAACCCGCAACCTGACCTATCTGTTCATTGCCCATGACCTGAGCATGGTGAAATATATCTCCAACCGCATCGGGGTGATGTACCTTGGGAATCTGGTGGAGCTGGCCAGCAGCGATGAGCTCTTCAAAAACCCCCTGCATCCCTATACGAGTGCGTTGCTTTCGGCTATTCCTCTGCCGGACCCGAAGGTTGAACGGAACCGCTCCCGGATCGTTTTGGAAGGGAATGTCAAGAGCCCGATCAACCTGCCAAAGAACTGCCATTTCTGCACCCGCTGTCCGAAAAAACAGGCGATCTGCGAACGGGAGGTTCCGGAATTGAAAGAAGTTTCACCGGGACACTTCGTGGCATGCCACTTGATCAGATAAAAAAAACAGCCCGCCACTAATGAAACGGCGGGCGCTATTTATGATTTTCACCGGATCTCTCTGATGCTCACCGAGCCGCCATCCGACGCACGTCCTTCCCGATGGACGGTAGCACCGACACGCCCGGAAATTTGTGCAGAGGCCGTATCTACCGTCACGCGGGAATTATTGTAGGCCCGTCCGCCGTACCAGACACTCTGCCCCACGTTCCCACTGGGCTGAAGGTTGAGAAATGCATGTCCGGTTGTCACAGCCGAGGAACTCTGGTCGGCATATCCTCCAAGGAACACCGCATAAATCACAGAACCGGAAACATCCATCACGGAATCTTTGACGACCGATTCAGAACCGGCGCCAAAGGCGTAACCGCCTCCGGCAACGCTCAGGTCCAGTGATGCGCCCTGAGCGATAACCAGATTGGCAGTGCCATCCACCACGGAATAACCACCGTAGAGGGCGGCGCCCCCGCCATAAAGCCAGCCGGTAGCTTTCCCGCGGAATATCAGAGTGGTATTTCCCACATGAGCAGAAGCGGCAGAACCCTTCGCCTTGGAACCGGCAACCACTTTGTTCACTTTCCCGGCTATATCCAGATAAGTCGTCTGAAGGTTGGACTGCTGTCCCGACCCCACATTGGCGCCCCCGTAAATCACCCCTTCACTGAAATAAACACTATCGGCAATCGTTGTAGGGATACCATTGGCAAAGAAACCAACATCCTCCGGCCAGGAGACCGTCATGCGGATGTTATTATTGCCGGTGACCGTCAGGGAGAGAATCCCGCGGTTCGCGGGGATCACAACATCATTTTCCTGCCTGAAATTGCCCATGATGCGGAATTCAACGTTACCCGCATTAGCAGGAAGCAGGTTGACGGCATCCGTGAAATTCTGAGCCTGCTGACCGGGACCGATATACATGACTGTGGCTGCCGGAGCCGGGATCGGCTGAACAGGGAGCGGATTCTGGACCGGTGCCTGTACCGGCGCTGTGCTGCGATTGATCAGCTCGATGTTATAGGAACCGATCACCGCACTGCCGCCATTTTCGGCCAATCCGGCATCCCGATTCAGTCTGTTTACATCTCCCAGGGCGATCACATTCGCGGCTGCCACCGGAGCGCTGGAGCCCTGTCCTGCAGCATAACCACCGGCATAAGCTGCATTATTGACCGCACTGCTGCGGGTCAAAATCAAATTCACATTTTCACTGACGTCGGCAACTCCACCATTGAAGGCATACCCGCCGCCATGAACATTATTAGCGCTTCCATTGACAACAATGTTCACTCGCTTTACTGAAGAAACAGCGCCTTGATTCATCGCCAGTCCCCCGCCGATCACATAGTCGGCAGAACCATTGACGACCAGCACCGATTCTTCAGCCTTTTCCGTGTCGTTTATCGCTATGCAATAGCCACCGACCAGGAAACCGTTACGGAGTGAAACGCCCTGTTCCAGCGTAAAGGGGATCCCGTTGGCGCAGAGCACACTGCCGCCCATAGAAACCTCAACCGGAACACCGTTGTAGGAAGCAAGCGTTACAGATTTCAGTCCTTTCAGTCCATAGGGAATTTCAACCTGTTGATTCAGGTTCAGCGGACCGTTCAGATAGATCACCGCATGCCCCGCATCCTGTCTTAAAGCCAGCATCGCACTGTTCAGGTCATAGATTCCGTTCTGTCCGATAACAATGATCTGGTAATCCAATTCTTCCATTGCGCTGCAGCTCAAAACCATGACCAGCATAACAACAAGCAGTAATCCGATAATTCCTGTTTTTTTCATCACTGCACCTCCTGCTCTCTGACTTTTATCTCAAAATACAATCCCAGGTTTCCTTCAGCTCCGTCAGAATAAAAGCTGTCTACAAAGGTGAACCCGCATTCCTCTGCCAGGTCCAGAAGCTCAGACGCTGTGAAAAGATGAACATAGCGCAGCCCGGTCTTCTCTTTGTTTTCCGGCAGGGCATGGCGCCAATCCAATAAAGTGTCTCCGCTTTCCAGCTGTTCCGGCTGTAAACCGGCCTGCTCCCAGGGCTGGACACGCTGCATCAGCTTCGGCGAATTTTGGAACTGCCAGACAGAGAAAATGAACCGTCCGCCGGGTTTCAACAAATCACGAACCTGACGAAAAATTCGAAGATGATTTTCGTGGCCCGGAATATGATGCAATGATGCAAATGCCACCACACCGTCAAACTTCTGCTCCTGAAGAGTCTCCGGCCATACCGGATCCATCAGATCAGCGGAGAGATAGCGAAGGGTCAGATTCTCATTCGAAAGACCGGCTGTCATTTTCTCTGCCTCCCGCAGCAGCGGTCCGCTGAAATCAAGGCCGGTATAAGAACCGGAACGGCCCTGCTGTGCCCAAATTTTTCCCAGCTCACCGGAACCGCAGCCCAGATCCAGCCAATCAAAGGCACCTTCTATGGGAATGGTATCCAGGACTTTCCTGACCCCCGGCTGGATCCTGTGCCGGGTCGCGGCAAAAGCATCACCGAACTCAGTGTAAAAACGCCGGTTTATCTCCAAAAGTTCCGCGGTGGTTTGAGTGTCCATTTTATTAGTTGTCGGTTATCAGCTGTCGGTTGCCGGCTGACAATAATTCCTGATTTCCCGATTCTTCATCCTTCATTCACAATTCTTCATTGCTATAAAATCCGCCGCGAAGCGGCACCACAATTATTCATTATTCATTATTCTTTATTCATTAAGGGAACCTCTAAAAACACAAATTTTTCTCTGTCCAGAGGAGATTCAGAGAATTCATTCTCTGAATTTCCTCTGGAGGTTTCCGGGGGCGAAGCTCCTGCTCCGAATATAAATCGGGCGTCAGCACGTACCTTACGGAGCAGGCAATAACTGCCGCCCCCATACCCCCGCCCGATAGTTTTTAGAGGTGTCCTTAATTTTAGGCTCCGGTCGGAATACGGTAGACCTTCGCCAGACCGCCTTCCGAGGTTTCCCGGTAGAGGGCGGGCATATCGATCCCGGTGTTCATCATTACCTTGATCACATCGTCAAAACTGACCCGGTGAGAGCCATCGGAGAACATAACGAACTGCGCGGCAAAAAGCGCGGCATTAGCCGCTGCCGCATTGCGCTCAATGCAGGGCACCTGTACCAGTCCGGCGACCGGATCGCAGGTCAACCCGAGATGATGTTCCAGCCCGGATTCTGCGGCATATTCGATCTGCCGGCTGGTACCGGAATAGAAATATTCTGCTGCCGCTGCTGCCATGGCACAGGCAACACCGATCTCCCCCTGACAGCCAACCTCCGCACCGGATATCGACCCGGTATGCTTCACAACATTGCCGAACACACCGGCAGTCGCCAAGGCACGCAGGATATTCTCTTCGGTGATATCCATTTTCTGCTGAAAATAACGCAGAACAGCCGGCAGCACACCACAGGATCCACAGGTTGGAGCCGTAACGATCCTGCCGCCGGTGGCATTCTCTTCCGAAACAGCCAGCGCATAGGCAGACATCGGTGTGGAATGAATAAAGCCGGGACGGGTAAGCTGAGAGCGCCGAAAATAGAGATTTGCCTTCCGTGTGATTCCCAATCCACCGGGGATCACACCTTCCTGACGAACCCCCCGGTCAACCGCATCACTCATCACATGCCAAATCATCCGCAGGTAATCCCAGATATCCGAACCTTCACATTCTTCGACATATTCCCAGAAATTCAAACCATTCTCCATCAGATATTGCTGAATTTCGTTCATGTTGTGATGTGGATAGATATTGCTGATGGTTTCCGGCGGGATCCGGTCACCCTTGTCATCGATCCGTCCGCCGCCCACGGAGTAGACCGTCCAGTCATCCGTGACAGTTCCGGCTTCATTAAAAGATTCAAACTCCATCCCATTCGGATGGTAAGGCAAAACCACATCCGGAAGCCAACTGATCGAAGTCCGGTCTGCGCCCAAAACATCAAGGATCGCCTTATCCGTCATATGTCCCTTGCCGGTGGCGGCCAGACTGCCATAAAGGGTCACCAGGTAATGACTGGCATTGGGATTTTTCTGCACAAAAAGCTCTGCAGCCCTTTTCGGTCCCATGGTATGAGAACTGCTGGGTCCGTATCCGATTCGAAACAAGTGCTTGATGGTATCCATAATCGATTTCCTCAACAAAGAGTCAGTAGTAAGTAGTAAATATTAAGTAGTAAGTAGTAAGTAGTTAATTAGTAGTTAGGAATGAGGAATAAAAAATGAGGAATGAGAAATGAGAATCAGTTCTGACTTCTTTACTCCTTACTCCCTACTCCTTACTCCCTACTCTTTACTCCCTACTCTTTACTCCCTACTCCTTACTCTTTATTCCCTACTCTTTATTCCTTACTCCTTACTCTTTACTCGTTACTCCTTACTAAGAACGGTTTTGCCTTTTTGATCGCATTTCCCCGATGAGAAATGGCATTTTTCTCCGCTTCCGAGAGTTCGGCAAGCGTCTTGCTCAATTCAGGCTTATAAAAAACCGGATCATAGCCAAAACCGTTGGAGCCCCGTTCTTCCGGAATAATCTCGCCCTCGCAGGCTCCGGAAGCTGTGAGCGTCTTGTTTTCTCCCGGAAAAACGATTGCGATCTCGCAGCGAAAACGGGCAGTCCAGGGACGCTCCGCACCGCACTTTTGAATGTTCTCCAACAGGTAATGTCTGCGGTCCGCGTCATCAGCTCCGGGTTTCGGGCAATATCTTGCCGAATAGATACCCGGTTCACCGTTCAGGCAGTCAACTTCCAGTCCTGAATCGTCCGCCAGCGTCACCATGCCGGATGCCTCCGCAAAAGCTTTCGCTTTGATCATGGCGTTTTCTTCAAAAGATTTTCCGTTTTCATCCACATCCAGTTCCAACCCGATGTCTTGCGGGCGAACGATCTCAATTCCCGGCAGCATATCGCGAATTTCCTGTGCTTTATGCGCATTATTGGTACCAATCAAAATCTTCATTCGGGAGACCTTTCCTCATTTCTTTACGAAACACTGTCTACAAACCGCTACTCTCTATTATAAACGCATTCACCAATTTGATTTGATTTCGCTTTCAGCGCTCACGTCAGAAAAGATATTATTTTCATAGACGAAAATAAAGAAACCGGCCGGTCCCTCATAAAATGTCCGGTTCTGTGTTGCCCGGTAGGTTTCGATAGCCCCCTCGGCAAATTCCGGATGCCGCCAGAACTCATCTTCCTGACAGATCAGAAAATAGCGGTCGACCTCCGGCTGATCTTCATACCAGTGGATATTCGACTGGTGATAAGAAGGGATCAGATAATCATCGTTGCGCAGGATCACTTCGCGAACCCGGATCCGCTCGTCAGTCAGGACCGTGATGCTGTTGGTAAACCAGTAATCCAGATTATAGCCATAGCTCAGGCTGTGGTCCGCAAGGGTTTTCAGGATCGTTCCCTGCCCAAACCAGAGATCGGTGCTGATGCTTTGGTGAAAAACCGTCACACTGCAAATTCCGGCATAAAGCAGCACGGACACAGCCGTACCGAAATCAGCCAGTTGAACTGCCGGAACCTTGTTTTTCAAATCATGTAAATCATTTTTCAGCACGATCAGCACGGTGACAAGAGAGGTAAAAAACATGGGGATTATCCGCCAGCTTGTGGAGGAAATTACACCGAAAACATAAAAGAACAGAATCGCCGCAGAAATGAACCAGTGCACACAGAAAAATATGCGTTCCAGCTGAGAACGAACGCGCGAGAAGACAAAAAAAGAGCGGACAGAGAGCAGTGCGATAAACAGAGCCGCCGCCAGTCGGATCAGCAATTTGATTCCCACACTGCTGAAAAACGGAATGTTCTCTTCCGGAAGCGTGGTAAACATGGTGAACCAGTTATTGGGAAAAGCAAGCAGATTCTGTATCCACTCATCTGCCGCTGAATATTGCGAAAACATCTCCGCATAAGCCGTTGAAGCATTGGAAGTCAGCGCTTTACCCAGAAGAAACCCGACCAGAATTCCGGCCAGGGTTTGAATGATGATCCTCAGGTTTTCCTTCTTCACAATACCCCGGATGCCAACGGATAGAAAACGTTCCAGCACAACACCGCAGAAAAACGCCGCAGAAAAAAACAGGAACACTGCGATATCATTTGCGCTGCCAAGCACCAGGCAGATTTCAAAACCGATCAAACCGGCTGCTCTGACTTTTTTGCTCTTCCGAAATGTCATACTCAGAAAAATAAAAGCAAGCAAAAGATAGAAAAGCGGAAGGTTGTAATGCACCACATGGGACCAGAAAATATCACGCAGTTTTGACGTTCCGGAAAGGAACATCAGGATGATCGCCGCAGAGGAAAAGGATAGCGGAAAGCCCCAGTCCAGACATAGAAAAAAGGCCGCCAAAACCAGTGCGAATAATGCCGAGCAGATGCTCATGCCGAGACGAAGGGCATATAAAGTCACTCCGAAATGCTGAACGACCGGGATGAATATCAGCTGCCCGCCAAAGGGAAGCAAATGGGTGTAATAAAAATCAGGGTTGACAAGTTTCCCGGACTCGATGGCTGCCTGCGCCCAGATCACATTTTCAGCCACGTCTGCGTCAAATTCCTGGACAAAAAGATCACTCCAGATAAAATACTGCACGATCCCGCAGGCAAACAGGAACAGCAGCAGAGAGATCACTGAAATAATAATATAGGCGCCTGGTTTTTTTGACATTGACATATTCAGCAGGAGATACATCACCCTTTCTTGTATCTATCAGAACGGAGCACACGGAGACTGCCATGATGCTGTCGCGAAGCCGACACAGCAGGGCTGTATCCTGTGCTGCGTTGTCGGGTTCTAAACAGTTACCCTTTCTTTATATTCTGACAGTTCAATTGTATCAGGAAAATTGCGGGGCTGCAACTGTAAAAATAAGTGAAAAGAGTGCGGAAAAACGTTCCGCACTCTTTGAAAACTCTCAGAATTTCAGATTTTTAGAGGAAAAAACTGAAAATGAAGGTAAACAGGTCGACTACACCTTCAACAATGAGGAAGATGCCGGTATAGGTCCAGGCAGCTCCGGTTGCGGAGAAGGGGTTCAGGAAAACCACAATACCGAGGACGATGGTCAGAATCGCACTGACAACAATCAGCCAGGAGCGGTTGACGCCGAAATCTTTGAGAACCAGATAGTTGCGGATCTTGTGGATACCGGAAATAACCATGATGATACCGTAAATCATCACCAGAACCGGGAAAAGGCCGACGACCTTTGTGCTGAAGAAAGCACAGAGCACACCGATGACCAGGTCAAGGATACCGCCCCATAATCCCAAACGATAAGCGAACATACCTGATGCTTTTGCCTGAATAGCCCGAATGATGCTGACCAGGCCAATGATGATCATGACGATACCAAAGATGACCACGACACTGTTGGTGAACTCAACAGGATTGGTCAGCAGCCGGACACCGGCGTAGACTTCAAAAAAGATGAAGAAAACAATGGTTAAATAACCCAGGATTTTTTTTCCATTCATAGAAAACTCCTTATACCTTTTTTACGGGCTATATTTTACCCCTTTTTTGCGGAAGCGCAAAGGACAACTGACATTCTTCATCCAGTCCTCTGTGCTAAGCATCTTCGCACGCTCCCGGGTATTGGCATTGTTCAGCCAGCGGTAAGGGTCACGGACATCTGCGGGCATATGGTCAAAATCGTACCAGCGCAGATAGGAGAGCATGCTATCTTCGATCCAGTAATCAAATTTTGTTTCCGGGAAGCGCTTTTCATATTTGTTGAAGCGAAGATAGAGCGGTACCCCATCCCCCGCGTCATGCCATATGTCGGCATAAGCATAATCGAACACCTCACCCGGCATTACCCGATCCAGATAATCAAAAGCATCCATACAAACCAGCCGGATCTTCTCAGGATAAGAAAACTGCGGAAGGATATACGTGCTGAACAGATCGATGACCCGCTCATCCAGCTCCACCACTGTTACCTGTTCCACTTCCGGTTTTAAAGATGCCATATAAGGAAAGTATCCCAGGCCCAACCCGAAGGTCACCACCTGCCCATGGGCTGCCTTGACCGCAGGACGAATGGTTTCCACCTCGTTGGGGGTCACCAGCATCCATTCCCGTCCGTCTTCCAAAACGACCGGGTAGGAGAATTCTTCCGTAAAATAACCCAGCGGAGGCAGCTCACGCAGCTGTTCATCCGGGTGGATATCATCCCAGATAAAAGGCTGAAACGGTTTCAGTACGTCATTACGCAATTCCCAGCTGCCTTTCCGAACATTCGGGAACCGGATGTTCCGGTAATAGGGATCGGAACGGTAAACCTCCGCATCCAGACGGCTTACAGACGGCGCAAGATAATTCTGAAAGAATTGGCTGTCTTCCCCGCCATCGGTCGGATGGACCCCGCAGGCCTCAGCGAATAATATCAGGAATGCCTCTTCCTCACTGAATCCGCCGATCCCGGCGATCTCCCGCACCATCTCTGCCGTTATAAAATCCGCCCGCTCATTAAGGTACAAGCTATATAGATGAAGGAGGCGAAAATTCGCCTCCCGGGTTTGTTCGATTTTCTGAATTTGATGTACAATGTTCACTTTTTGTTCCAATCAACATAAATGCTTCCGTTTATATCTTTATTCTTTCATAAGAATTCAGGAAATTCGTTTAATTTTTTTATTCAGTTTTTCATCAAAACTAAAGACATTATAATCCCGACAAACCTGATAGCCGCATAAAATACAATCAATGAAATCCAGTTTAGGTGTCTCAATAAAAAAATCCAATGCTTTCAGCAATACATCGTCATCACAAATCGATATCACCTCCGACAATGAAGAAAAAATCTGTTTAATCGGTTCGCGAGGTATCGCATAATATCCATTTAAAACATAGACTGCTTCCTGTATAACAGACAAAATACAAAAACAGTCTTTTGTTTTAATTGTTTCAAGAACCTGAAGGTGTTGCTCATGATTATCATCAAGCAGATAACGTAAAATAGCATTCGTGTCAAGGAGAACTTTACTTGCCATATTTCTCTGCTAATATTTGGGAATAGTATTCCTTTTCGCCGTTGATCTTTGATACATCTGCATATTTCTGAAAAATTCCTGCGAGATGCTCAGCTTTTAACTTGTTGTCGGACTTCAATTTGTTTTGTTTGTACAGCAGTTCCCGATAATCTGCCATAGACAACATTACCGCTTCCGGATCATTATTTCGCAATATATAAACCACTGAATCATTTTCTTTCATCTGATCAATGATTCGTCCAGCATAACCTCTGCCCAGCTTTGACACCGGTACATAATCTATAATTTTCTCAGTCATTCATTCTGTCCTGTTTAATTATTTAAGGGGACCTCTAAAAACATCGATTTCTTTCTGTCCCGAGGAGATTCAGAGAATAAATTCTCTGAATCTCCTCGGGAGGTTTCCGGGGGCTGCCGCCCCCATACCCCCGCCCGATAGTTTTTAGATGTGCCCTTAAGTTTATACTGTCTATTTTACACCAAATATTACGTAACAATAATGATTTTTTAGAGAAAACTGAATAATTCTGATTTCACGTCATACGAGTCAACAGAACAGGTCACATTGACTCTATCTGAATAAATCAGCGTTTTTCTAATTCCTCATTCCGAATTTCTAATATTAGATAATGTCTTCCCAGGCATGACCTTCGACACCGTAAAGGCCGGCTTTGAGGCACTTGAGGGAGAGCATCGCGCATTTGATGCGGGCCGGACCGAGCGTTTCCAGGCCCAGCAGGTCCAGAACGTCTTCCTTGGTCATGTTCTTGACCTCATCCACGTTTTTCCCGATCACTTCTTCCAGCAAAAGATCCGCGCTTGCCTGAGAAATGGCGCAGCCATGTCCCTCAAAACGGGCATCAGTGATGATATTGTTCTCGTCTACATTGAGCATGATCCGCAGTTCATCACCGCAGGAAGGATTTTCATCCTCATAACTGTGGTTACAGGGATCCAGCGTTCCCCGGTAGGAAGGGTTTTTGTAATGCTCAATGATCAGTTCGCGGTACATGTCGTCCATAGTTATTTCCTTCGTATTCAAATTAGAATGAGGTTTTGAAAATGAAAAATGAGAAATTAGAAATGAAAAATTTTGGTGTCGCTTCGCGACTTCTGAAGACAAAGGGACTTATATTGTGTTTTCGATAATTTCTCATTTATCATTTCTGATTTCTCATTCTCATCCAAATAATCTATATACGTACATCAGCGCCTCACAGAGACGCTCGATATCTTCTTCAGTGTTATAAATGTAAAAACTGGCGCGGGTAGTCGCCGGGACATTGAAGCGTTCATGCAGCGGCATGGCACAATGGTGTCCCGCCCGGACACATACATTCCGTGAGCCGAGAATGTCAGCGGTGTCATGCGGGTGCACATAATCGAGGGTAAAGCTCACAGCGCTGCCGCGATTTCCCTCTTTCGGGCCGAAGATCTTCAGCCCCGGGATCTCCGACAGACGATCGATCGCCAGCTCTGTCAGCATTTTTTCGTGTGCAAAAACGTTTTCCATACCCAGCCCATTGAGATAATCGATTGCCGCGCCAAAGCTGACTTCCTCTGCGATGGAGGGTGTTCCGGCTTCGAATTTATAGGGCAGTTCATTGCAGGTGAAGGAACCGAAATGGACCTTGCCGATCATGTCACCTCCGCCCAGAAACGGGGGCATGGCGTTCAGCAGTTCTTTTTTCCCGTAAAGCGCCCCAAGCCCGGTCGGGCCCAGCATCTTGTGAGCGGAAAAGACCATGAAATCCACATCCAAATCCTGTACATCAACGGGCATATGCGGGACAGACTGGGCACCGTCCACCAGGAACAATGCTCCGGCCGCATGGGCATCCCTCACCATCTCCCGAATATCGGGGATCGTACCGAGAACATTGGACATACCCGTGACGGATACGAGTTTCGGTGCGCAGCGTTTCAGCAGGTCCCGCCAGGCATCCATATCCAGCTGAAAATCATCCGTGACCGGGATAAATTCCACTTTAATGCCGATCTTTTCCGCAAGCATATACCAGGGGACCAGGTTGGAGTGATGCTCCATCTGACTGAGCAGTACCGTATCCCCTTGCTTCAGGTTTGTTTCACCCCAGCTGCGGGCAACAAGGTTGATCGCTTCGGTAGCATTACGGGTGAAAATAACCTCGCTGACGGACTTCGCATGGATAAAATCCCGGATCTTTTTCCGTGTCGTTTCCGTGGCTTCCGTTGCCCGTTCGGAAATAGCATAAATACCCCGGTGAACGTTGGCGTTATATTCGCTGTAATATTCACTGACGGCATTGATGACCGAAAGCGGTTTCTGAGAAGTAGCTCCGGAATCAATATAGCAGATGCGTTTCCCATCCGGACCTGTCTGCTGCAAAATCGGAAAATCTTTGATGATTTCTGAACTGTTAAACATGAATCGTATCGATCAGCCTTTCTTGGTTGCTGGTTATCAGTTGCTGGTTGCCTGTTTTCAGTTATCGGTTGTCAGTTTTCTATAATCAGCAACCAGAAACCAACAACTATCAACTACCAGCAACTAATAACCAGTAACCAGCAACTATCAACTATTCTCTCGTATTTGGCCGCACAGCAGGAGATGTGATGGGATACCAGAGAATATGATCCGGCACCATCCATCCGTCCGTAAGATATACATTGGCACGGAACTGCACCGCGATCATCTTCGGATCGGATTGAACGACAATGCCGCGGATCCAGCCGTGACGGCGTTCGCCCTTGCGCTCATAGTCACAGTTGACCTCGACGATATCGCCGACTTCATATTGCTGCCCCCAATCGGTGGCTTTCAGTGGAGGTGTGGAATGAGGCATGTTTATTCTCCTTCTTCCATTTTGGAATCAATTTTGCTCTGCAGTTTCCCTCGGATCGGCGAATAGGTGACAAGGTTCAGGATCGTGTCAAAGAAACCACGGATCACCAGTTTTTCCGCTTCGCGTTCCGGAATGCCGCGGCTGGTGAGATAAAAGATCTGGTCATCATCGATGTTTGTGATGGTGGTCCCGTGAGAGCATTTGACATCGTCCATGATGATCTCCAGCCCCGGTTTCGCAAAGACCTGAGCCTCATCGGAAAGCATCAGGTTTTCATTTTTCTGATAGCCATCTGTCTTATTGGCTTTTGGATCCACGTAGATCATCCCTTCCCAGCTGGCATTGGCGCGGTCCGCAAGAGCGCCTTTGTAATGAAGGTTCGAGAAGGTACGCGGTACCAGATGATCCTGCCGTGTTTCGATGTGCATCAGCTGATCTTTGACCGGGAAATAAAGTCCATAAACGACAGCCGAAGCGTTTTCACCTTCCATTTTCACGTCAAGACTGTCATAGCTCTTTGCGCTGCCCAGCTCGCAGATGTTCCAGTGGAAATCACCGCCTTCCCGTACAATGCTCTGTTCACGGCGGACAGCAATGGTTTTGTTTCCGAAATCCTGTACTTCATTCAGCACCAGATGGGCATTTTTCCCCACAGAGCAGTAAATCTGTCCGGCAAAAAGGTTTTCATTGCCGCCGCCGCGGGAGTGCATGTTCAGCGTAACGATTGCAGAGGCATCATCATCAAGGATGACAAAGATCTTCAACAGCGCTGCGCGGGAGGCTTCGCAAAGCTCCACATCCAGCAGAAATTCCCGTTTCTGGCACATTTTCCGCGGAATAAACAGCACAATGCTGTCGGCTGTCAGCGTTACGATTTCTTTCGCAAACGGATCATCTGCATCATTTCTGATGAATGCTGCGAGTTTTTCCGCCAAACTCAGATGATCGTTCAGAACCTCATTTCCTGTAGTGAAAACAGCGCCTTTTTCAACCGCTTTCGGGCACAAAAATACCGACTGCTGTCCATCCTTCCAGATAAAATGGGCACAGAGATCATCAACGTGCTTCTCTTTTTCGAGTTTTTCCACCGGCAGGGAATACCGTTCCGTTGTGTTCGCAAGTGCATTTTCCAGGATTTCTGATAAGTTTTCTTTAAGCTTCGCCATTCTGTATCCTAATTTTATTCCAGAATACTGATCACTGACCACCAGCCACTGACCACTAAGATTATCCGACCGAATCCGACATCTGCAGCTGAATCAGGCGGTTCATTTCCACCGCATATTCCATCGGCAGCTCTTTGACCAGCGGCTCGATGAAGCCGGAAACGACCATCGAGGTCGCGTCTTCTTCACTCAGCCCGCGGCTCATCAGGTAAAACAACTGCTCCTCACCCACTTTGGAGACAGATGCCTCGTGCCCGATGGAGACATTCTTCTGTTTCACATCCATGGTCGGGTAGGTATCCGATTGAGAGATCGGATCCAGGATCAGCGCGTCGCACACCACATTCACTTTGGCATTGACCGCACCCGGCATCACCTTCACCAATCCGCGGAAGGAAGACCGGCCACCGTTCTTGGAAATGGACTTGGATGTCACTTTGCTGGATGTGTTCGGTGCAAAGTGAACCATCTTGGAACCCGCATCCTGGATCTGGTTCCGTCCGGCAAAAGCCATGGAAAGCATTTCACCGTGAGCTCCCTCTTCCATCAGGTAGCAGGCGGGATATTTCATGGTCACATGGGAACCAAGGTTGGAGTCGACCCACTCCATCGTCCCGTTAGCAAATACCTTGGCACGCTGGGTCACGAGGTTATAGACATTGGTGGACCAGTTCTGGATGGTCGAATAGCGCACCCGGGCATCCCGCTTGACCACGATCTCGATCACACCGGAATGGAAGGAGTTCGTGGTGTACTGCGGGGCAGTGCAGCCCTCCACATAATGGACCTGAGAACCCTCATCCGCAATGATGAGCGATCGCTCAAACTGACCGACATTGGCCATGTTCATGCGGAAGTAAGCCTGAAGCGGCAGCTCCACATGCACGCCCTTCGGTACATAAACGAAGGAACCGCCGGACCAGACCGCACCGTTCAGCGCGGCAAATTTGTTGTCGTTATATGGCACCACCGTGCCGAAATATTCCCGGAACAGGTCCGGATAAAGCCTCAGCCCGTCTTCAATGCTGACGAAGATCACGCCCTGCTTTTCCAGCTGTTCCTGGATGGAGTGGTAAACCATCTCGGATTCATACTGTGCACCGACACCGGCCAGGAACTTCTGTTCGGCTTCCGGGATACCCAGCTTGTCAAAGGTGTTTTTGATGGTCTCCGGGACGTCATCCCAGCTTTTTTCGGACTTTTCCGACGGACGGACATAATACACCAGATGATCCAGATCCAGATTCGAGACATCCGGACCCCAGTCCGGCATCGGACGCTTACGGAAATGGTCCAGGCTCTTGAGCCGGTAATTCAGCATCCATTCCGGTTCTCCCTTCATGGCTGAGATCTGCCGGACAACTTCCTCATCCAGTCCCTCTTTTGTTTTGAATACAGAGACATCGGGATCCTGAAAGCCGTAAGCCTCATTGTTCAGCCCAAGATCATCGTAGTTTTGTTTAACGCTGTCATTCATTTCTTATTTCTTATTTCTTATTTCTGATTTTCTTTCAGCCACTCGTAGCCCTTCTCTTCCAGTTCCAGAGCCAGGGAATCGTCGCCTGAGCGGACAATGTGACCGTCCATCATCACATGGACAGCATCCGGTTTGATGTAATCCAGCAGGCGCTGATAATGGGTAATGACCAGAACACCCATCCCGTTTTCCTGCACCAGCATGTTGACACCCTCCGCGACAATGCGCAGCGCGTCGATGTCCAGACCGGAGTCGATCTCATCCAGAATAGCGATTTCCGGCTGCAGTACAGCCATTTGCAGGATCTCGGTGCGTTTTTTCTCGCCGCCCGAAAACCCGTCATTGAGATAACGGGAGGCAAAGGACGAATCCATCTTGAGCTTATTCATCTTTTCCCGCAGCAGCTTGCGGAAAGCCGGTACCGGAATGCCATGATCCTCCGGGTCCCGGGCTTTGCGCTGGGTGTTCAAAGCAGTTCTCAGGAAATTAGCCACGGTAACACCGGGGACAGCCACAGGATATTGAAGCGCAAGGAAGAGACCGGCATGAGAACGCTGGTCCGGGGTCCAGTCGTTGATGCGTTCGCCGTTCATCAGGATATCACCGGAGGAGGGACGATAGGCAGGGTGACCCATAATGGTATAGGAAAGGGTGGATTTGCCGGTCCCATTCGGGCCCATGATAGCATGGATCTCACCTTTCGGAACTGTTAGTGAAAAATTTTCGATGATCTGTTTTTCGTGAACACTGACGTAAAGGTTTCTAATTTCCAATCCACTCATGAATACACTCCTGGTGTTTTTAACGCATGAAATCAGACACCAATCCGCCTGAGCGCATTGGTCCTGTATAACACCGCATTATACCACAGCTTATTTAAAACAAGAAACAAGAAATAAGAAATAAGAAGGGCTGTCTGTCGGAAAAAAATCAAACAGGATAACTACCCGGAACCCGGCAAGGCAGAGCTACGGGTTGATGAAGGCAAAGAACTGTTCCCAGGCAAAGCCGCTGTTGGAGGTTTTGACCAGTGCGGGCATGCCGTTATAGGTGGCGATGGCGAAGCCGATGGAAGGCGTAATGAATTGGAGGCGGCTGTCCCAGGCCAACTGAGCGGCAGTCCGCCAGTTTTCCCCGCCGTCTTCCGTGAAAAGGATCTGATAAGGGAAATCCGAGCCCGGTGCATTTTGGACTGCATACCAGCCATATTCAATTCCATAGAAAGACAGGTCGCCCTCCGCGGCCGGCAGACGCATGGTCCGCCAGGTGGAAAGACGGTCATAAGTCCAGTATAAAATGGAAACCGGTTCGCTCAAACTGCCCCCACTGCATTTCAGCACGGTCCAGGCATATTGATACTGGAAATCCACAAATTTCGGGACACCGAGGCTGCAGGAGATGGAAGGGTCGCTCAGCAGTCCGGCCGGGATGTTCAGTCCCCACGGTTCAGGAAAGAGCTGCTGGTACCAGGTATTTCCGCCGTCAAAGGTATGCCAAAGCACTGCGGAAGGATCGTTCATTGTGTTCTCACCGGTGATCCATCCCTCCAGATTGTCCCGAAAGACCGCACCGTTCTTGTGAGCAGCAGAAGGCAGATTGCCAGTGTTGGAAGATACCATCGCAGACCAGGATTTCCCGCCGTCATAGGTGGTATAAAGCCCGTTATACTCCCGTCCTTCGATTCTGGCGACCCCGGCGAAGATCCAGCCGGTCTGGGTATCCAAAAAGGTGATTTTCGGATCAGCAAAATACTGCACCGAAGTGCCGGAAACCGGAAGATCTGCCGAAGCCCAGGTTTGTCCACCGTCCTCCGTGTACCAGACCCGGATCCCTTTTTTCGGATCAAAGCTGTCTTCCTCCTGAAAGATCAGCCACGCATGATCCGCATCCCGGAAGCAGCCGGTAACCTCTGTGACCATGCCGGCGCTGTCATAGATCACCTGGGAAGGGGTCACATTTTTCCAGTTTTCCGCCGCATCCGTTGTACGCAGAACCAGCTTGTCCCTGCTGCCGGGGATCCTGCCGACAGCCCAGCCGGTACCGCCATCGACCATGGTAATTTCCAGAACGTTGACCGAAACTCTCTGACTGATCGGGGTCGGAGCAATATGCACAGGCGGGGTCGATGAGGGAATTTCACGGGCAGGTGTAGGCGTGCTGTTCACGAAAGCACGGGCCGTGGTCGCCGTCGGTAAAGGGGTGTTGGTCCCGACGATGATAGGCTGCAGGTCATAAATCTGTATCGAGCAGGCACAGAGCAGAAACAGGAGCCCAAGCACAAAAATTGAGAAATGTTTCATGCCCGTTCATCCTTTCGGCGGACATCAAGAATGATGATCTTGGTAGGATGATTGAAAGGGGCGGGATCTGCCGGGAAATGATCGGGAGTAACCGGAGAAAAGCCATAAAAGGAGTCCGGAACCGGGATGGTTTCAGCTATTGACAGACAATCACCGCATAAGGATTTGATCTGGCTCAGAAAATCTTTTCCGGAAAGGTAGAGTGCATTATTGAGTACGATGATCTTCCCCTGATGAGCGATCAGCGGACGGATCTTGTTGATGAGCCCAGCGGCATTGCGGGCCTGATCCACTCTGGCGCTGCGCCCGGCAGCTGCGAAAAAGGGCGGGTCCAGCACGACCAGGTCAAACAGCCGTCCCGAACGGCGAAGCGAAGCCGTCACATGAAAGAAATCACCGAAAAGATATTCCTGGTCACTGTGCCGCGCACTGAGATAGTTATGATTCAGATCGGTTTGTGTCACGGAAAGGGCCCCGCCCGCCCGGGCTGCATCACCGAGACTGCCGGTGTAAGCGAAAGTATTGAGCACCCGTTTCCCATCCGTATGCTCCAACAGCCACCTGCGCAGCAAGGCGCTGTCCAGGTAAAAACCGCAGTCCTTGTTCAACCGTAAATCGATCGGATATTCCACGCCCCATTCCCGGATGAAGCGGGCCGGTTCAGCGCCGGAAAGCAGCACCCCTTTTTTCTCAACCGCATCATCAGAGTATCGATCTTTGAACAGGACACAGTCTATGCCGGGAACCTGTTCGAGACAGAGCTCACACAGCATACTTAATAAATCTCTTTCCGGACGCGTGTGCTTCTTTGTCCACAGGATCACCGCGGTGGTCCCGTACCGGTCAACGGAAAAATCCGCACAGCCTTCACAGAACCCGTTGAAAAGGCGGTATGCCGTTGTCAACGGGTCATCAAAAAGCGCTGAACGCTTTCGGAAAGAAGCAGTAACCAGTTCCCGGAGGGAGTTCAGAAATTCAGACATAGGTTCCTTAAACAAAAATACTCACCTGAAATTCAGGCGAGTTTCATTTTGTTCAATTTGACCTGCTCAGAAGCGGACGGAAGAAAGCACCATGGAGAGAACCAGCAGGATCGAAACGATCGCGATCCCGATTCCCCAGGTTTTTGCCGTTTTTTGCTGCTGGGATTTCGCCCTGTTCTGTTCCTTAGCCAGTTTATCGGCTCTGTTTTGTGCTTTGCTTTTCTTATCTCTCATTTGGTACTCCTTATTGTTCGGGTTCTCTGACCCGTTATTTTTCGTTTTTACCTTCAGAAGAGCTTGTCTCACTCTTTGTTTCAGTCTTTTTCTCAGGCGCTTTTTCGGTTGTCTCGTGGTGGATCTCTTCAGAGGCAGAAGACTCGTGATGAGCCGGTGTCTGTCCGGACGGAGAGCGATTGTCCGTGGCATAAAAACCGGAGCCTTTGAAAACGATCCCTACCGGAGCATAAACCTTGTGGAGTGACTGCTTTCCGCATTCAGGACATTCAGTAAGCGCATCATCAGTAAAATGCTGGAAAATATCAAACTGGTGACCGCAGGTTTCACATCGATAAGTATACGTAGGCATATCACAATATTATACTCA
>JAFRIR010000048.1 GCA_017432685.1 Flexilinea sp.
ATTTCCGGCATCGTCACAGACAGAGGAATCTATTCGCCCTATGACCTGAACCGTTATTTCGAGAAAGGCGAGCTCGGGCTATACGAAATGGTGGTATAGATAAATAAGAAATAAGAAATGAGTGTTTAGGAGGTTATTTTTAAACTTCAAACGTTAGACCTTAGACTTTAGACATTAGAGATTAGCCATAAGGTATTGGTGTAAGATACCGGTAATCATCAACCAGCAACCAGTAACCAGCAACCAGTAACCAACAACCAGCAACCAGTAACCAGCAACGTCCTACACCCTATACCCTATACCCTATATTCTTCTTACCCCTTGACGCCGCCGGAGGTGAGGCCTGCGGTGAGGTGCTTTTCGATGAACATGAAGAGGATCACGACCGGGATGGTCGCCAACAGGGAAGCGGCGAACATATATTGCCATTCGATCATGTTGAAGGAGGAGAATTGCGTGATGCCGACGGTGATGGGACGGTACTGGGCCGTAGAGATCAGGATGGTGGCGACGGTATATTCGTTCCAGGCGTTGATGAAGACGAAGATGAGCGCGGTGACGATGCCGGGGGCTGCCATGGGGATCAGCACTTTCGTCAGCGCGCCGATGGTGCCGCAGCCGTCAATGAGCGCAGCCTGTTCCATCTCCGGTGAGATGGAGACGAAGGTACCGCGCAGCAGCCAGATGGCAAAGGCCTGGTTAAAGGCGGCATTGATGAGCATCAGTCCCCAGAGCGTGTTATTGAGATGCAGGGTGGTCATGAGCTGGGAAATGCCGATGAGCAGCACGACGGGCGAAAACATCTGGGACATGATGACATACCCCAGAAAGATCTTTTTCCCTTTGAAGTTCATGCGTGCCAGTGCATAGGCGGCCGGGATGCCGCAGAGCATGGCCAATGCGGTGGCTCCGCCCGCAACGAACAGGGAGTTCAGCAGGAAGCGGGGAACACCGCGGTGGATGATATCCGTCAGGTTGGACCAGATCCATTTGGTCGGGAACATGTGCAGGAAGTACATGTCCAGGCTTTCCGCGTTGGAGCGGAAGGCGGTGATGAGCATCACGTAGTAGGGATAAAGGGTGATGACACAGACGATGATCACGAAGACATAGAGGCAGAGCTTCAGCAGGCTGCTTTGGATCTCTCCCCTGCGGATGGAAAAAGCAGCGAGCAGGGAGATGAACAGCGTCGGGATCATCAGCCAGACCAGCGGGGAGTGTTCGATCTTCAGTCCGCTGAGAATATCGCTGATGTCCGCGCCCATCTGCCCATCGAAAAGAAAGTCATCCAGCCGGGCAAAAAAAGCTTCTTTCCCTTCGGTCACCAGTTCCGCGTTATACAGGGAAAGCTGACGGGAGAAGGTGACGTTGTTCTGAAGGATGAAGACGGGAATCAACAGGATCGCGAGCAGGAGCACGGCAATCAGCAGGGTTCGGAAAATCTTGGATCTCGTGTCCAGATAGCGGTGCAGCAGGTCAAGGGATCCCGCAAGGCCCACAGCGGCAAAAACCGGCGACAGGCCCATGAGGATGAGAATACCGGTCAGAGTCTTTGAAGAAGGCAGATCTTTGCCCAAAAAGGACCAGAAATTTTTGCCGGTGCGTTCATTGACGGTGAAGGTGACCAGCGAGGTGGTCTTGCCTTTGGAATTGGTGCGTTCCAGTACGGATTCTGAAACTTCCACGTCAAAACCCTGTGCCCGGTAGTCGGCGGCAGCGGCTTCAGCCTCTGCCTTTGCTTCAATATATTTCTCATCGCCCACAAAGGTGTTGGGTGATTTTTTGGTGTAGACGCCGATCTCGAAGGTGTAAAGCGGCAGACTCATCAGCACAAGGGTGAGGATCAGCCCGAGAAGGAGCAGCGCTGTATTGCGCAGGTTTTGTTTTTTGATTTCCGGATAGCGCTTCACAGCTCTTCCTCCTTCCGCATGACGGTCATCATGTAAATGCCTGCGCAGAGGCACAGGATCAGGAACCCGATCACCGACAGCGCGGTGGCAGGCCCTTTCTTGCGCTCGTAGAAGGAAAGCATATAAAGATAGGTGATCATCGTGTCCGTCTTGTGCGCCGGGGCGCCTTTGGTCATGGTGTAGACGATCGGGAAGGAGTTGAACACGTAGATGATGTTCAGCACCGTGCTGACGGTCAGCGACGGTTTGACCAGCGGCAGCGTGATGTGGCGGAGCTTGTGCCAGAAGCCTGCTCCGTCCATGGTGGCTGCTTCATACAAAGAAACGTCGATGGACTGCAGGCCGGAGAGCACGCAGAAGGTGACAAAGGGAACGGTCACGAAAATGCCGACCCAGCACTCCCAGATGAACTCGACCTGGTAGGAGGAGCGGAAGTTGATAGCCTGTTTGATGATGCCGAGGTTGAGGAGCACGTTGTTCAGATTGCCGTACTCATATTTGATGATGTAGTTCCAGACGGAGGCCTGGATGACGAGGGATGTTGCCCAGGGAAAGACCAGGATCGAGCGGGCGATCTTGCGTCCGTGGAATTTCTGGTTCAGCACCAGGGCGATGATGAAACCCAGAATGGTGGAGAGGATCACGACAGAGAGCACCCACCACAGGGTGTTGAGCATCACGGTCTTAAAGGCGGGCAGGTTGATCGCTTCGACGTAATTGTCGAAACCGATGAATCCGCCCACG
The DNA here is from genome assembly GCA_017432685.1 of Flexilinea sp. Classification (GTDB taxonomy): domain Bacteria; phylum Chloroflexota; class Anaerolineae; order Anaerolineales; family Anaerolineaceae; genus Flexilinea. The sequence goes on from JAFRIR010000048.1 coordinate 2,655, forward strand.
ACACCGGCCTGTGAGATCTCGCTGAAGGAAAGCTTGAAGACGATCAGGATAGGAAACAGCACGAACACGGAAACCAGCAGCGTGCTGGGCAGCAGCCAGAGATAAGGTTCCCATTTGTGTCGGTTCATGTGCCTCCTGTTGTGAAAATAAGAAATCAGAAATAAGAAATAAGAATGGTGTCAGGTGCGATGATCTGTCCAGATCTCTGACACCTGACACCTAAAACCTAAAACCTTACATGCCTGTGATTTCCGCCTGGAGAGCATCCAGTTCGGCACGGACATCAGCGCCGGTCAGGGCGTTCTGTTCAACAGTGGTGACACCCTGGCGGACCTGAGCCCATTCAGCCTTGGAGGTGGGGTAGAACTTGCAATTGGCAAGAACGTCCAGCCAGGCTGCGAAGGACGGGTCGGATTCGACGAGCGCTTCAACTGCGGAGTTGACAGCGGGGAGGAAGTCTTCCATGGAGACCCAGCCGACGTAGTTTTCCGGATCGTAGAAGAAGGTCATGAATGCGCTGATCGCTTCGTTGCGGGCATCCTGATCTTCGACGGAATCATCGCGGAAGGCCATCATGACGTCTTTCACACCGACGGAAGCGGAGGTTTCACCCTCGTTGGCCGGGAGAGAAGCGGTAGCCATGTTGATGTCGCCGCCTTTATCTTCAACATAGGTCGGGATCTGGTTCGGGCCGATCATCATCGCGAGTTTGCCGGTGGCAAACATGTCCTGCAGGTCATAGCGGGTCTGGGTGGCCGGGTTCGGGTTGGTGTAGCCGGCATTGACGAGGCCGATGGCATATTCGATGGCTTCGACGTTTTCGTCGGAGTTGAGCGCCCATTCGCCGTCTTCATCGGTGAAACCGCCGCCGTTGCCCCAGGTGTAGTAAGCGAAAGCAGCCTGGCCTTCATCGGTGGTCATATCAATACCCCAGGGGTAGATCTCGCCGTCATAGTAGTCGATGATGGCCTGAGCGGCATCTTCGAGTTCTTCCCAGGTAGCAGGAACTTCAACGCCGGCTTCTTCGAGAATGTCGACATTGTAGTAGAGCGCACGGGCGGAAGCCAGATCCGGCACTGCCCAGTATTCGCCGTCAACATAGAAGTCTTCCATGAAGGCGGGGAAGAAATCTTCAAAGAGTTCGTCGGTGGTATATTCGTCTACCGGCAGGAGCAGATCATCAGGAAGGAATTCTGAGAAGGTGTCCAGGTTCAGAATGTCGGGAGCATTGCCGTTGGCGATGCGGGTGTCGACGACCTGATGGACATCATTCCAGGAAACGACTTCGAGGTTCAGCTTGATGCCCGGGTTGGCTTCTTCGAATGCTTCGACGAAGTTGGAACCGAACATGCCGTCACCGCCGCGTTCGAACCAGTTGGTGGTGTTCGGGCCGTACTGGCAGATGATGACGTCAAGGGTGATGTCCTCGGCGAAAACAGAGGTCACTGCGCACAAAACCAGCGCGAGAACCATGAGAAGGGTAAACATTTTCTTCATACTTTTTTACTCCTTTTATTTGATAAAGTCTGTTGATTTTGCAGACTTTTCACTGAAAACTGATTAGATTATAGCTTTATTTGCTGAAACCGTCAACTTTTCTTTTCGGCTTTTGAATGTAGTATAGTTAAGACAGTGATTATTTCTGCGAGGTTCTATGAATTATTTTGGGATCGATATCGGTGGAACGGCGGTCAAACTGGGACTTTTTGACGAAGCCTGTGAATTGCTTGCAAAGCGGCAGATTCCTGCCCGGCTGGATAACGATGGGGCTTTCATTCTTCCGGATGTGAAGGCTTCCATGAAAAGTTTGCTGGAAGCGAAAGGGATGGATTGGTCCGCAGTAAAAGGCATCGGGATCGCGGTCCCGGGACCGGTGCTGGATGAAGGGTTTGTTCCGCTGGCGGTGAACCTGGGCTGGAGAAACGTGGACGTCCGTGATGTGATGCGGAACCTGACCGGGGTTGACAATATACGGGTTGAAAATGATGCCAAGGCTGCTGCATTGGGAGAATATCGGATGGGCGGCTGGGAATCATATCGAAGCGCGGTGATGATCACTCTCGGGACCGCGATCGGGGGTGCCGTGATCCTTGACGGGAAGGTGCTGCACGGGGCATTCGGGGCCGCCGGTGAACTGAGCCATATTCAGGTGGAGCCGGGGGAGACCGAGCCCTGTGCCTGTGGAAAGTTCGGTCATTTGCAGCAGTATGTCTCCACGGATGCCATCCTGAAGGATATCCGGAAAAAGCTCAGCGACCCGGCGTGTGAGTCGATCCTGCGGGGGTATGAAAGCCTGAGCGTGAAGGATGTGTTTGACGCGGCAAAAGCGGGGGACGGGACGGCGCTGGAAACCGTCCGGAGTGTGGCGCGGATGCTGGCACGGGTACTGGCTGCGGTCTCCTGCGTGATTGACCCGGAATTATATCTGATCGGCGGGGGAATCTCAAAGGCCGGTGATTTCCTGCTGGAGATGATCCGCACCGAATTCAAAGCGCTTGCGCTGGCCACTTCGGAAAACGCCCGGATCGAAGCGGCCCGGATGGGAAATGACGCGGGTATATATGGTGCAATGCTGCTGGCGGAAAGAGGCTGCGCAGAGGGATAACTGGTGAGGAAAATCAGTTGTTTTTTATGACATTTGCCTCTGTTTTTGAATATGCGAAAATATCGCCATTTTCCCGAAATTGATATATAATAACCGGATAAAAAATGCTTGAAAAAGCATGATCATATTCATGGAGGAATGGAAATATGAAAAAATTCGTAGTTGTTTTACTCGCCCTTGTTATGGCGCTGAGCCTTTGCATGGTCGCTTCCGCCCGCGATGATGTGAAAGAAATCATCGCACAGGCAGAGGGCATGACCCTTGAAGAACTGGCTGCCAAAGCCATTGAAGAATCCAACGGCAAGATGTTCTATGGCGTTGGCAACTCCAGCCGCGGCAAATCCGCCCTGCCGCTGTTCATCGATTATCTGAAGACCATCGATCCTTCCTACAACATGGAATTCGAATGGCAGCAGCCGAAGAACAACAAGATCTTCGATCAGCTGACCGCTGACTCCCTGAAAGATACCGGCACCTTCACCATGGTCCTCATCCAGGATGGTAACCAGATCGAATCCAAGATGGTCCAGACCGGCATTCTCGACACCTTCATCCCGAAGGAATGGGCTGAAGCCAACGGCTATGAAGCAGGTGAATACGAAGGCTATCTGCCGCTGCAGACCCTGAACAAGATCTTCGAATTCAACAACACCGGTTCCAAGACCTATGACAACGTCTGGGATTTCGTTGCTGAAGGCGAACACGGCCTGTTCATGGATATCGACTCCGAAATCGTCGGGAAGAACTTCCTGTATATGCTGACCGCTGACGAATACGCTGCAGGTCTGCGCGAGGCCTTTGAAGCCCTTGACGAAGAAGAACAGCTGTATTTCCTGCCCGTGATCGCAGAAGTCGCCGAAGATGCTGAAGACCTCGGTCTTGGCGAAGATGGCGCCTATGCTCTGGCATGGATCAAACTCTGGGTCGAATCCTACAATGCCCAGACCGATGACGGCCCGATCTGCAACACCCTGGTCGACAAATCCGCGACTGACCAGTTCGGCCTGCTGGTTTACTCCAAGCTGCGCTCTGTTGAGGAATCCGACAGCGTTTCCAAGAACAACATCACTGTTGCCGCTTATCAGGACGACTACACCGGTTTCGGTGGTTATGGCTATTGCCACTACCTGTTCGTGACCGACAACAGCCCGATGCCCTGGACTGCCTGCGCGTTCATCGCCTACATGACCGAAACCGTTGACGGCTTCTCTGCCTGGGGTAAGGATCTTGGCGGTTATTCCTCCAATCCGGAACTGGCTGCTGCGAACGAAGAAAAATTCCATCACATGACCGGTGGTAACGATGAAAACGGCAATGTTGTCTTCGCTGCCATGAACGACCGCGGTTATGACTGGTGGGTCAATGAGGGCGGTCTGGTCCTCGAAGATCCGGAATACTGCGACGAAGTTTCCTTCACCGTCGGTTCCTGGATCGAAATGCTGGATAAATATTCCGGTGAATAATCTGTCGTAATTTGATGATTGTGTGCCTTCGGGGGTAGCGTTATAAAGCCTCCGAAGGCGTTTCTTAATAATGAGAAATGAGTAATCAGGAATGAGAAATGATTTATCTTGTCCAACAGGATATGACTCAGCGAAAATATGGCCCAGTTCTGATAATTTCTCATTTTTCATTTCTCATTTCTAATTTATAAAAGGGGGAAGCGTATGGTACAGAACAACACTCAGGAAGTATCTGCCTTCACGATCCGGATGAACAAGGTCAAGACCTATTTCTCGAAACCGCAGAACGTGATCCTGCTTATTTTCGGGATCATTCTGACGATCACAACTGTCGCTCCGATCGTCGCGATCGTGCAGGATACGTTCACGATCCATCCGGGGACGATCGATGCCAACCTGGAGAAAAAGGCCAGCGGACGTACCAGCGGGTTTACGGTGATGAACTATACGGACCTGTTCACCAGCAAGCTCGCGAAGAAGAATTTGTGGACGCCGCTGCTGAATACGGTCTATCTGGCGGTCGGTACCTGTGTGGTATCGATCCTGTTCGGTGGAGTCGTGGCGTTTTTGATCACGCGGACGAACATGGCCTGGCGAAAGTATATCAGCTCGATCTTTATCTTTCCATACATCATGCCGCAGTGGACACTGGCAGTGGTCTGGCAGAACCTGTTCAACTCCAACAAGGTGACAGGGACCTCCAACGGGCTGCTGGCCTCGCTGTTCGGCATCACGATGCCGAAGTGGTGGTGTCAGGGGCTGTTTCCGAGTCTGGTGGTGCTGGGACTTCACTATGCACCATTCGCCTATATCCTGATCGGCGGCATTTTCAAAAATATGGACGCCAACCTGGAGGAAGCCGCGACCATTCTGGATACGCCCAAGTGGAAGATCATGACCCGGGTCACGCTGCCGATGGTGAAGCCCGCGATCCTTTCCACCATCCTGCTGGTGTTCGGGTCCGCCATGGGTTCCTACCCGGTCCCGCATTACCTCGGGCTGACGACGCTTTCCACCAAGTATATTTCCATGAACTCGAAATATACCGGTGAGGCTTCCATCCTTGCCATTATCATGATGGTCTTTGGTGTGGCGATCATGATGGTCAACCAGATGAGCCTGACCAGCCGCAAGAGCTATACCACGGTCACCGGGAAATCCGGTCAGATCTCCAAGATCAACCTGGGTAAATCCGGCCGTTATATCATCGCTGTTATCCTGGTGATCCTCACCTTCTTCACCTCGATCTTCCCGATCATCTCCTTCGCGTTTGAGACCTTCCTGCCCAACCCGGGCGACTATTCCTTCCTGTACACGGGAGACACGAAAAACCTGACGACCAAGTGGTGGGCGACCTCGGAAAACATCACGGAGAACGGCCTGTACGGGCAGATGGGAATTTTGCACAACAAGACGATCTGGACCGCCTTCGGCGGTACGCTGCTCGTTTCCGTTGCCTGTATGCTGACTGCCGGTACCATCGGCACGTTGGTAGGCTATGCAGTCTCCAAAGACCGGCGCAGCAAGTGGGCAAACTATGTGAACTCAGTCGCCTTCCTGCCTTATCTGATGCCTTCCATCGCGGTGGGTGTGGCTTATTTCATCCTGCTTTCGGGTGAGAAGCTGAACCTGTTCAACACCTACTGGATCCTGATCATCGTCGGCACGGTGAAGTATATTCCTTTTGCCAGCCGTTCCGCGCTGAACTCCATGCTGCAGCTTTCCGGAGAGATCGAAGAGGCGGCCATCATTCAGGACATTCCCTGGTTCAAGCGCATGACCCGCATCATCATTCCGATCCAGAAGTCATCCATCATCAGCGGCTATCTGCTGCCGTTCATGACCTGTCTGCGTGAATTGAGCCTGTTCATGCTGCTGTGCGTGCAGGGGTTCATCCTCTCCACAACGCTGGACTATTTCGACGAAATGGGGTTGTACGCGTTTTCAAGCGGTATCAACCTGATCCTGATCATCACGATCCTGGTGTTCAACGCCATCGTAAACAAAGTAACCGGGGCAAGCCTGGATGAAGGAATTGGAGGTTAATCATGCCCGAAATCAGATTGGAAAATGTAACGAAACGCTGGGGCAATTACTACGGCGTGGATAATTTGAATTTAGTCATCGACAACAATGCGTTCGTGACCCTGCTGGGTCCTTCCGGCTGCGGCAAGACCACGACCCTGCGCATGATCGCCGGTCTGGAGACCCCGACCAGCGGGAAGATCGCCATCGGCGACCGGGTGGTCTTTGATTCTGCCAAAGGGATCAATATCCCGGCCAACAAGCGGAAGGTCGGTTTCCTGTTCCAGAACTATGCGTTGTGGCCGAACATGACGGTTTACGAAAACATCTCCTTCGGTCTTTCCAACATCAAGGAGGAAATGCCGAAGATCGACTTCGAAGCCAAAAATAACGCACGGCTCGCGGAGATCCTTTCCAACCCGGGCGATGTGGTGAAGGTGCTGGACGAATGCAAGGACAAGACCGGCAAGCTGAATGAAAAGAAAGCCGTCATCAAACTCATCGATGCTTTCACGATCTCACAATTCACCGCCAAAAGGCTGGTGGGGTATCACCTGGAAAGCGGCAAGGATGTGAAGGCCGAAGCGAAGGCGCTCTCTGACAAGGCGGAAGCGGCTGTGAAGGCGAACAGCCTGAACAAGGCTTATGAGTTCACCTCAGGCGGCAAGACCGTCCGCGAGGTCCGCAAGCTGACAAAGGAAGAGATCGATCTCTCTGTCCGCCGTGTTTCCCGCATTGTGAAGATCTCCATGTTCATGGATCGCTACCCGGCGGAGCTCTCCGGTGGCCAACAGCAGCGTGTGGCGATCGCCCGTACACTGGCTCCGGAACCGTCGGTGCTGTTCATGGATGAGCCGCTTTCCAACCTGGATGCCAAGCTGCGCCTGGAGATGCGCTATGAGCTGCAGCGTCTGCACGTGGAAACCGGATCGACATTCGTATATGTTACGCATGACCAGATGGAGGCCATGACCCTTTCCACCAACATCTGCCTCATCAACAACGGTGTGCTGCAGCAGTATCAGCCGCCGCTCACGGTCTACGGTCATCCGAACAACCTGTTTGTGGCGGATTTCGTCGGGAACCCCTCCATCAACTTCATCGAGGCGAAGGGCAGTCAGAATGCAAAGGGTGAATTTGAACTGACGATTCTCGACGGGCTGAAGGTGAAATTCAGCGGTCAGGATGTGCCGGATTATAAGAAATGGCTTTCCGATCTGCAGGCGAAGAATGAGGCCGACGCGGCTGAACTGCGGGAACGGGCAAAAGCCAAAGATTATGTCGAGAAGAACAACAAGGACGAGGTCTTCAAGTATCATGTGCAGCGCGTGAATGACGAAGATGACCTGATGCAGGAAGAACCGGTCCTGTCCGATGAGGATTTTGTGATCGGTATCCGTCCGGAGTTTATCTCCATCAATCCCGACGGGAAGATCAAGGGTGAGATCTACGGTGCGATGCCGACCGGTATGGAATCCACGGTCAAGATCCGCGTGGGTGATTTCCTGCTGACCGGTGTGGTGTTCGGCAATACGCTGTTCCAGATCGGCTCTTATGTGAATATGGACTTCATTTCCGACAGCATCATCCTCTTCCACCGCAAGTCCGGGAAGATCATCGGCACCGGCTCGCTGGAGTGTTAAGGACCAAATAAACCTTAAAGAAAATTCATTTTAAAGGGGTAAAATTTTACAATTTGTAAAATTTTACCCCTTTAAATACCCATTTTCGGGGTAGAATAATAAATGTGTCCATTTATAACCGGGCAGCACAATTGAATAAGCTCCCGCGTTGAATGATTCAAATAATACAGATGCTCACCCACGAAGAAATGGATTTTTAATATATCTGGGTCCACAAATAATCTGGACCCAAAGGAATCTGAATTTGCTGTAATGTGTTAGTTGTGCACTTATAATTAAGGACAATAGCTTGCCCGGTCGGTACGGCAGAAAGAAGGGGACCCTATGAGTGAGAAAAAACTGCAGGAGCAGCGGCTTGACTATCTCGTGAAAGCGTTCAAGGCTGATTCCGATGATTATAAAGATTTACAGGTGCCTGATGATACGGAGGGGAAGCGGCGGATTTTACGTTCTCTGATGAACATCCGTATGCCGAAGACGCTGCCGGATGATGTGCTTGCGGTTCAGGATGAATATCTGAAAGGCAGAGCCGAAGAAAAGGGGATAGTCGGACTTTCTGATATCCCGGTTATTCGGAACGGGCTTTCCATCTGGCAGGGAGACATCACAAGGCTTGCGGTGGATGCTATTATCAATGCGGCGAACTCGCAGATGCTCGGATGCTTTGTACCGATGCACACCTGCATTGATAATTGTATCCATACCTTTGCGGGAGTTCAGCTCAGGGCCGAGTGCAGCAGGCAGATGGACCGGCTGCGGGCCGGATTTGGCAGGGATTATGAACAGCCGACCGCCGTTCCCATGCTGACGGATGCCTACAACCTTCCGGCAAAAAAAGTAATCCACATTGTGGGCCCGATCGTGCAGTATCAGTTGACGGGAGCACTGGAGAAAGATCTTGCTGATTGCTATTGGAATACACTCGAGATGTGCAAGGAAAATGGGCTGAAAAGTGTGGCGTTCTGCTGCATTTCCACAGGCGTGTTCCGTTTCCCGAACAAACGGGCTGCGGAGATCGCAGTCGAAACGTCAGAAAAGTGGCTGGCTGATAATCCCGGATCAATGGGAAGGGTGATCTTCAATGTTTTTAAGGACGAGGACAAAGAGTATTATGAACAACTTATACAGTGAACTGCCCAATGGCTATCAGGAGAGCATCCGGAAAGGACTTGGCGCGGTGAGATTTTTCAGCGGAAACATGTCCTTCGGCGGGGGATCTGATGATGAACGGATCGGAAGGCTTAAAGAAGAAATTGAAAACGCCGATGCCATTGTGATCGGTGCGGGCGCGGGACTGTCCACAGCAGCAGGACTGACCTACAGCGGAGAACGGTTTGAACGCTATTTTTTTGATTTCGCAAATAAGTATGGTATCCGGGATATGTATTCCGGCGGCTTTTATCCTTTTCCGGATGATGAGACACGCTGGGCATGGTGGGCAAGGCACATCTACTACAACCGCTATATTGACGCTCCGAAACCTGTTTATAGAGAGCTTCTTGACCTCGTAAAGGACAAGGACTATTTTGTGATTACCACCAATGTGGATCATCAGTTTCAGAGAGTCGGTTTTGATAAAAAGCGGCTGTTTTACACACAGGGCGACTACGGTCTGTTCCAGAGTGTGAATCCGTCACTGCAAAAGACTTACGATAATGAGGAATGGGCCCTGACGGCAATGGAGGCGCAGGGATTTGTCAGGGATGAAAACGGCGTTTTCCGGGTCCCGGAGGATGGCAATATCTCTATGCGGATACCGACTGACCTGATCCCGAAATGCCCGGAAGACGGTTCGGATTTTGTGATGAACCTTCGCTCCGATGATTCCTTTGTGGAAGACGAGGGCTGGCACGGAGCCTCGGCGGCATATTCGGATTTTCTACGCAGGCATGAAAATCTTCATGTACTGTATCTGGAGCTTGGTGTGGGAGCCAACACGCCTGTTATCATTAAATATCCGTTCTGGCAGATGACGCTTGCCAATGAGAAAGCTGTGTACGCCTGCGTCAATTACGGAGAGGCGTTCTGTCCGGTCGAAATTGAAAATCGGAGCATCTGTATTGATGGAGACATTGCCGATGTGTTCGGGAGAATAGATGGAAATCAGGTACGGGTAGTTAATTCAGCTTTTTATGCTTTAGAAAAATTCCGGGAACAAATGAAAGGTCAAGCCGAGGCAGCTGACTTTATCTCTGAAGATGATATTGCTGAATGGATCAATCAATCCAGACGGGATGAAGCAAACCAATGAAGGTAATGATCGATACAAATATCATCATCTCCGCAGCATTGTTTCCCAATGGCAGAACCGCACAGGCTTTATACAAAACGATGTCATATCCTTATGAACGATTTTGTGCGATTATGTTATCGATGAAATTCATCGAAAATTTATAGAGAAATTCCCGAATAAAAGACTTGAGATGGAGGCATTTCTTTTCAATCTCGTATCAGCAATCACTGTTGTGAAAACACCGGACGAATCGAATGACCTCGAAATGAAAATACGCGATCCAAAAGACAGACCGATTCTTCGTGCCGCACTGGAAGAACATGCAGACCTTTTTTTGACCGGAGATAAGGATTTTTTGGAATCGTCTGTGACTGATCCACGAATTATTTCTGTACCTGATTTTTTAGCCGAATAATATTTGATAAAGGGGCTGCCGCGTTTTGTATAATCAATATATAAGAATCCAGAAGCAGATTTAAATTTTTATTATTCCTTATTTACAATCCACATTCCGCCTTTGTCAGGTCCGTCACGAAATATTATTCCATCTGATTTGAGTGTTAGAATCGTTCTTTCTACTTGACGCTTTGTAAGTCCCGTTTGTTCAGATATATTTGCCATTGATATTTTTGGATTTTCTTTAATCAATTCAAGTACCACATTTCTGCGATTTTCTTCACCTTTTTCTTCACCCAGGTGAAGATCAGTGTGATGATATTGGTGTGCAATGTTCCAACCTTCTCCGCAATGTCTGTAAAATCTTACGGTAAAACCATATTCGTCACGGAGAAATTCTACCTTCACACCCGCTTCAGTGCAGGTATCATTGATTCTTTTCAGTCCTGTTGCAAAAGCCTCCATATCTTTAGAATAGTAAAGCGTGCGGGTGATGAGGGGATTTCGTCTGATCGGTTTGCGTTCTTCCTCAATAAACTGCTCGGGAGAAACATGATCCGGAAAATTGCCTGGACTGTAAATATCGATATAGCTTCTGTAAATTGCTATCTCGACAGCCTGCATTGATTCAATTATCCGATGCCCGAACGCATTGATTACTGCTTCCCTGACTGCGGAAACGGGAATTTCCGGATATTCTTTACGTTCCAGACTCCCGTCAAACTCAACGCGCCAATCCATAGCGTCTGTTACATACTGAACAGCTTTATCCGCCAGATCGAAAATTAATCCCGTATATCGCTTTATATCAGTAAAAGTCAGACGTTCATCGGAAGCAAACTTTGCCATCTGCAATTCATTGATACCGCAATCCACAAACAATGCTGCACCTGCATTCAGCAGCGTGTCACCATCTGCCAGTTCCAGCTTTGCCATCACAGCTTCCGGATCAGTTGATCGGAAGGAAATTCGTCCTGCTTCCTTTGCCTTCTGTAAGTAATCAGAAAAAACCTCTATATCTATATCACTGATATGATACTTCGATGATTTGGTTTCCCAGCTGTCTGTGCGATTTTCCCGTTCATTCATCATTTCACGGTAGAGTTCCTGGTCCATGACTGTATCTTCATCCGCAATGCGGATTCGCGGAATATTGTAAGCTGTGTACGGACGCCGTTTTCCTTCAAATTTTACATGAACTACATCAAGACCGGCATATATCTGCTTTTCGATCATAGGATATAAAGCCGGCTTAATATTCATGCGAATAGCCTGGCTCACATCACGTAAAGTTGAGTCGCTTATTTCTTGTCCAATCACATCACCGTTATTTTTAATGCCGAAATACAAATCTCCCGATTCATGTTTGTTGAGAATCGAGGCAATGGATATCACGCCTTCTTTCAGTTCGCCGGTGCTTTTCTTGAATTCGACCTGCTCTGTTTCAGCACCAATATTGAGTCTATTCACCTGGCTTGTCATCAATTGCCTCCTTCCTGATGGATATTACCAAATCACATATAATTCCAGATACCATTATAGCAAAATTCTTACAACTCTTAAAAAAACAGCTATCAGATTTGTGTCCATCACGTTTTTCTTTATATTGCCGACTTCCTGACCAGGAAGCAGGTTACAAACCATGGCGAGATCCTGCAGTATTATACAGGATACCTTTTTCGGCACAGAAAAATTGGAGGCTGAACAGCGGCGGCTGGCAGAACGGATGAGCGCCGATGCCGATGCTGTCAATGAAGCCATATATCAATGAAGAATTCGCCCGGATTCAGAATGAAGAAGAGCATATCCAGTCTGATGGAAGACAAAACGAGAAAAATGGCACAGAAAATGGCGTAGATAATGGCGTAGATAGTATCATGGAGAAGTTTTCTGCAGCTATGCAAGAGACGCTAAAACAGTACGGTTCCAAAAGACGGGCTACTGCGATAAGACTTGCGCTGATCATACTGGAAGATTCTGATGTAACAATAAATGAGATGACTCAACGAACCGGTTTCAGTTCGGATACCGGCGGGTGTTATAATCGAAAAACAACATACTTGACAAATCATGCTAAAATCATGTATACTATGAATGCAGGTATAAATACGCTGTATACCCGCCAAGCTGAATAAACGTTTAAACGTACTGCAAGTACGCCGGCCACGGGGCCGCCGAAAGGCGGTTTTTTTTTAGGTGCGATGTATGGGTCTTTATGTTTACACTGATGAATCAGGAGTTTTTGATAGAAACCACAATAAAAATTTTTGTCTACCATCCGGTTTAGCGCATTCGGCACAAAGCGGATGAGACTGAAGAAACCGCTTGCTTTTCCTCTGCTAGGTTTTTCCGTATTCCCGGTTGGATGCTTACCACATCTCTTCCGGATGCTGTGGTCTGTGTATTTTGCAATACTTGGTCCCGGAAGGGACAAGGGCAGGGAAACCGGGATGGCTGCAGGGCTGCTATGGAGCGTCTGGGCTATGATGTACAGCTGACCTATATAAAACGGGAGGACTTATAATGGCTTTTGATTTTAAGAAGGAATATAAAGAGTTCTATATGCCGAAGAACAAGCCATCCATCGTGACGGTTCCGGCAATGAACTATATCGCCGTCAGAGGCAAAGGTGATCCTAACCAGGAGGATGGTGAATACAAGCAGGCAATCGGTCTGCTCTATGGCATTGCATTTACCGTCAAGATGAGCAAAAAGGGTGATCATCAGATTGATGGGTATTTCGATTATGTCGTTCCGCCGTTGGAGGGATTCTGGTGGCAGGACGGGGTGACCGGCGTGGACTATGCCCATAAGGATCAGTATAACTGGATTTCCGTCATCCGCCTGCCTGATTTCGTTACGAGGACGGAATTTGACTGGGCTGTAGAAGAAGCTACCCGGAAAAAGAAGATGGATTTTTCCAAGGTCAAGTTCTTCAGTTATGATGAAGGGCTGTGCGTCCAGTGTATGCATATCGGTTCTTATGACGATGAGCCGGCAACTGTGGAACTGATGCACCGCCATATGGAGGAGCAGGGCTATACGCTGGATATTACGGATCAGCGGCTGCACCATGAAATTTATCTGAGCGATGCCAGAAAGGTTGAACCTGAGAAGCTGAAGACAGTGATCAGGCATCCGATCAGAAAGGCATAATCGATGGCATCAAACAAAGAATACCTGGATTTCATACTTGAGCAGCTATCCGAATTGGACGGCATCACCTGGCGTGCGATGATGGGTGAATACATCATCTACTATCAGGGTAGGATTGTCGGTGGTATTTATGACAACCGCTTTCTTGTGAAACCGACAAAGTCTGCCAAGACAATGATGCCGAACGCTAATCTGGAGCCGCCATACGAAGGAGCCAAAGAAATGCTCCTTGTTGACAATGTGGAGAATAAAGACTTTCTGAAGGAACTGCTGGAAGCACTGTACGACGAACTTCCAGTACCGAAGAAAAGAAGTGAGAAAAAAGAATGAAGGATAATCTCCGTGAAATCACAAATTGTGACTTCACCGGATTCCAATTTTTATTCAGGGCAGGAAGGCGGCCGCAGGAAACCTCCATATGCCTTTACGGAACAGGGAATCTATATGCTGGCAACGGTGCTGAAGGGTGAAATAGCTGATCAACAGAGCATTTTCATTATGCGTGCGTTTCGTGAGATGCGGCATTTTAACAGTAAAGAAGACGCAGGTGTTCCATGACAGGTTCATTATTCTGGATGGGAAGACGGCTTATCATATCGGAGCCTCTATAAAGGATGCAGGAAAAAAGTGTTTTGGCATTTCTCTAATAGATGAATCAGGCGTTGTGAAAGATTTATTGAACCGGTTGAAAACGGTTTGAAACCAAAAGCAGAAGGATTGAAAAAATGTATGATGTTATTGTTATCGGGGCTGGACCTGCCGGAAGTACCGCATCAAAGGTCTTAGCTGAGAAAGGATTTCATGTATTACTGGCGGAAAGACTAAAGATGCCGCTATAAATCATGCTCCGGGCAGTTGATAAAAAAGAGCCTGGATTTGGTGCAGAAATATTATGGGGAGCCGGTTCCTGAGTTTACAACGTGTATCCCGGAAATCAATAAGGGCATGGTTTTTACAGATGATGGAGGGCAGACTTTCAGATTTGAGCAGACTGGACTTAATGTATGGCGCAGCTCATTTGATAAATGGCTTGCTGATAAGGCCGCTGAGTCAGGGACAGAAGTAAGAGATTGTATATCAGCGGTAGCATGTGAAGAGAAGGAAGGATTTGTTACTGTCACATTTAGGGGAAAAGAAACATATACCGAGCAGGCAAAATATGTAATAGACTGTGAGGGTGTGATTGGTTCCCTGAAAAAGAAACTGACTGGGCATGATTCCAAACTGATACATACCTATCAGACATTTAATTTGGGAAGTATAGATTTGGATTATCAGTTCTTCCATGCATATCTGCAGCCGGAATTATCTGAGTATGATGCTTGGTTCAATGTGAAAGACAATCAGCTGGTGCTCGGAGTTTCAGTGAGAGATGCCGATAAGACGCAATATTATTATGAACAGTTCATTGAATACATGAGAAAGAACCATGGATTGAGAATAGAAAAGCTGCTGAAAGTTGATAAATGGCTGATGCCGCATATTCAGCCAGGATGCCCCATAGATTATGGAGTTGGAAGAGTTTTATTTGCAGGAGAAACAGCAGGGTTCTTGAATCCTATGGGAGAGGGGATTTCGGCAGGTATGGAAAGCGGTTACTGTGCGGGTATGGCCGTTGTAGGAAATATTGACAATCCAGAGAATGCTTTGGATGAGTATAGGAATAAGGTATCGGATCTTCATGACTATATGAAACGGCAATGGAATCTGGTCGCCAGTATGGCTGAAACCTTTAGAGAAATGGGTTGATGAACTGCGAGAGACACTTCATGATTTGGAGTTTTCCGCTATCCAGAAAAATGTCCGAAAAAACTTTTAGACCTACTGCATTGACATGCTCTGATATCATCATCTTCGCAGCATTGTTTCCCAATGGCAGAACTGCACAGGCTTTATACAAAACGATGTCATATCCTTATGAACCGATTTTGTGCGATTATGTTATCGATGAACTTCATCGGAAATAAATAGAGAAATTCCCGAATAAAAGACTTGAGATGGAAACTTTTCTCTTTAATCTAGTATCTTCTGTTGCTGTTGTGAAAACACCGGACGAAACTAATGACCTCGAAATGAAAATACGCGATCCAAAAGACAGACCGATTCTTCGCGCCGCACTGGAAAAACATGCAGACCTTTTTTTGACCGGAGATAAGGATTTTTTGGAATCGTCTGTGACAGATCCACGAATTATATCTGTACCTGATTTTTTAGCCGAATAATATTTGATAAAGGGGGTGCCGCGTTTTGCAGAAATATGCATTTGCGGCAGCCAATCATCTTGACAGAAAGGCTTTACTGAACTAAAATTTAGACAGATAAATCAAATATGTGGTCGGGTCAGAGACTGAAAACCTGCACCGCCTGGTCGGGACAGCGACCTAAATTCTGTCCTCGCGGTCGGAACGGAGACCTAAAACCCGTTCGCTTGCAGAAATAACTGCTATAAATTCATGAGGAGCGGAAAAACCGCTCTTATGTTATGCCTGTTTTGAACAGAAAAGTCCCCGATTTCGGGGACTTTTTACCTTTTACTTGTATATCGGAACATCCCTTTGGGTCAGTTCCAGGAGATACTTTCTGAACAGATACTTCTATTTTTGTATCTGTCCAGAACCGGGCAACGCATCACGAGATACTGCCCTGCTGTGTTGGCTTCGCAACATCAGCAGAGCAGTATCCGTGTGCTTCGTTCTGAACAGATATTTTTACTTTTCTTCCCTGCATTCGTGCCTGATCACGAGCGGCCAGACGATGAGGGCAAAAAGCGCCATCACCGCACGGGCGGCGAAATTGCCCCAGTGACCGCCCAGCGGCGCCACCAGGATCGGCTTGGAGAAATACTGTTTCCAGGCGAACATGATCATGAAACCGACAACGGAGAGAACCGGCAGGTTGGGATGGTTCGCGGGAATTTCATAGTGGATGTAATGCCTTTCGACATAGCTCCCGATGAGGAACCCGAACAGCAGCCCGCAGGCTTTGTACATATCATTCATCATGACCTGCGGATCGACCAGCAGTTTTCCTTCGATATAGTCCATCGGGTAGGGTTTATTCGTGATGTAGATAAGCACCGCGATGATCACGGCGAACCCGCCGAGCGTCATCCAGTCATGCAATTTTGCATTGCCTTCCGTCTTTTTCTGGATCAGTCCGACGATCCAAATCAAAAAGATCCCTTCGGTGATCCCGACGATCACATCCTGCGGGGTATGAACACCCAGGAAGTTCCTCGAAAAACCGGTCAGCAGAATCAGGATAATGCAGAGCGTGGCAAGCCATTTGCGCTTGTTTTTCTGCATTTGCTGAATGATCCCGTAATGGATCGACGCGTTTACGGAATGTCCGCTGGGGAAGGAATAGCCTGTCGCGGCTGTTTTTGAATCTCCCGCGGGTTCGATCTGGTCGGAGCGGATCCAGGGACGGTAGGCGCAGACGGTCAGCTTGATGATCCCGTTCAAAACCTCACCGCTGATGTAGGTCAGGATGGCGCGGTAGCCCCATTTTTTGCTCACGCACCAGAAGATCACAAACGGTATGAATGGCATCAGATCCACGGCGACTTTGGATAAGGCATTGAAAAACTCATCAAAGACCCCGCCGGTGGCAACACGCAGGTTTTGCAAAAAGAGCAAATATTGTAAATCTATACCCATTATTCCTCCATGGTCCGGGAGCGCTTACTGAAAATGCTCCCGTTTGCTATAAAATCGGTCAAAATTATATCAGGGAATCGCATTGTCGGCGTGAGAAAAAACACAGAATCAATACAGGTGTTCCGGAATGTCAAAACCGGGGCTTAAACCGGGGGCTGTCCCTTTATGGGACTGTTCCCCGGGATCCCCGTGAAAAGGTCCTTTCTGCATTAAAAATGTAAGAATTATATGCAGAAAGATTACTTTATCTGCATTAAAATCAGTAAAATTATATGCAGAAAGGATTTTGCTGATGCACCTTTTTGATTATTCATATCTTGATAATGGGCTGCTCCCCGCCCCGCTTTTTAATTTGACAGCTGATATCTATTCCATGCGGGCAATGTCATGGAAAAGAGAAGAACAGTTTGAGACAGTCTTCACAGAGCTTGCCGCAATCGCGCGGGTACAGTCGGTAAAAAGTTCAAACGCAATCGAGGGGATCATTACAACCGATGAACGCATTAATGCTATCGTTAATGGGAACAGCGCTCCTTTGGATCACAATGAACAGGAAATCGCCGGATACAGAGATGCGCTTGCTGCTGTCCATGCTGGATTTGAAAACATGGACTTTCGGCAATCTGATATTTTGCGGCTCCATGCGCTTATGCTGAATTATGCCGGGTCTTCCTTCGCGGGAAAATACAAGGAAACGGACAATAATATCATCGAAATTGACAGCAATGGCCGAAGAAAAATTCGATTTTCCCCGACTTCAGCAGCGGAAACCCCGGAACAAATGGAACAGCTGATTTTTGCTTATCAGGAAGCAAGAGATAATCCGAACATTAACCAACTGCTGCTTATCCCTTGTGTTATACTGGATTTTCTGTGCATTCATCCTTTCCGTGATGGTAACGGGAGGTTATCAAGACTGCTTTCTTTGCTGCTGCTTTACAAAAACGGATTTGATGCCGGTAAATATATCTCTTTTGAAGAACAGATCAATCTGCGGAAGGGAAATTATTACGAAGCGCTTGAGCGATCTTCTTTGGGGTGGCATGATAACGGAAATGATTATTCTGCTTTTATCATGGAGTTTTTGACAACAGTTTATATGTGTTATAAGGAACTGGACAAACGTTTTGCTGTTGTCGGTACACGAAAGGTAACCAAACAGGCAAGGATCGAGGCAACTGTTCTGAACAGTCTGACGCCTGTATCAAAAACTGAAATCGGAAAGATCCTGCCTGATGTAAGTGCGTCTACAATTGAGGCTGTGCTTGGTCAAATGGTGCGGGATGGTGTGATTCGCAAAATCGGATCAGGGAGGGGAACCAAATATATCAGAGAGTGATAGGCCTTGCTGAGTGAGAATTTCTGAATTCTATTGATTGTAACAGAGGAGCCGTTTCAGGCTCCTCTGATCGATATCGGGATTTTCTTGTATCTGTTCAGAATCAGGTAACGCAACACGGGATACAGCCCTGCTGAGCGGGCTTCGTGTGCTTCGTACTGAACAGATACTTGATCTTTGTTAAAAATCCCGTGGAGCGAATCCGTCGTATTTCATGAAGAATGGGCGGATACGGTCTTTGATGACCTCAACCCCGCCGGGGTGTTTCGACTCCAGGTTGATGGGGATCACCGGATCGTGGAGGGAGAGGCGGATGAGCATCCAGCCTTTCACTTCATCGTCGTCAAATGCCACCCGGACACCCTCATAATTCGGGCTGACGATGTGAAATCGCGGATCCGCCTCGCAGAAGACTTTGAAATCATCAAGCGCCTGCTGCCCGTAAGCTTTGAAATCCGGGACGGTGATGTTCAGCCGGATCTCGGCGGCTTCGGCAGGCTGTTCAAGCTTTTCGATCAGCGACTCGATTTTCTTCCCTTCTTTGCGGAGTTTCGCCATGCGGCAGATGATTTTGGTGGCGATATAGGCGCCGTCATCGGAGAAGTGGTTTTCCCTGAAGGCGCCGTGACCGGAGGTTTCGATAGCCAGTTCACAGACTTCACCGGCTGCATTCAGTTCGATGCCTTTGTCGATGACGTTCTTGTAACCGCGCTTGAAGCGGAGGTGCTTCAGTCCCAGTTCCTCCGTCAGGAAGATGGCCAGCTCGTCAGAGGTCACGGAATCAGTCACGATCGTGGAACCCGGAGCCTGTTCGGCAACGATGACACCCAGCAGTGCGATCAGGGTGTTGCGGTTCACTTCGGTTCCGTCGGAAAAGACTACCGCGCCCCGGTCCCCGTCACAGTCAAAGATTACGCCCAGGTCGGCTTTTGCCTCCAGCGTGGCTTTGCGGGCGGCTTCCATGGCGGTGTGATTTTCCGGGTTCGGAACATGGTTCGGGAAGGTCCCGTCCGGATCCAGGTAAACGCTGCCGGAGATATCCGCACCGAGAGGTTCCAGAATCTCCGTGGCAAAGAATCCTGCTGCGCCGTTGCCGGCATCTTCGACGATGTGCAGTCCGGTGAGCGGATGCGCATAGTCATCCGCGTTTACTTCCCGGCAGATCACTTCTTTCATGTGATCGCAATAGACAGCCCGCATATCGAAGGGTTTTGCCGGAATGCCTCCCGCGGGAAGGGCATCGACTGTGAATTGGGTCTCTTCGTCAGGTGTTCCGTAAGTCTGTGCCAACCCGGCGGCAGTTTCGAGGATCTTTGTCAGCTCGGCTTTGGAAAGAGCGCCGTCTTTGGTGAAAAATTTCAGCCCGTTGCGGTTGAAGGGCAGGTGGCTGGCGGTGATCATCACCGCGCCGTCGAAATCGCTCTTCGGCAGCACCGTGGACTGGAACATCGCCGGTGTGGTGATGAGGCCGCAGTCATAGACTTGCGCAACGTCAAGGCCTTTGATACAGGCGGTTTTGATCTGCTGAGCGCTGACGCGGCTGTCGTGCCCGACACCGACCCGCAGTTCTGCCGGGTCTTTTCCGTATTTTTCCGTTAAGAATCCCGCAAAAGCCCGCGCGATGCACCTAACGATCGGTGCGGTGAGGGTGATTTTTTCGGTCTCGGTCGCAATCACTGCCCCGCGAACGTCATTGCCGTTCTGTACGGCAGAAAACAGTTTTCTAATATCAGGATCACTCATAGTATATAACGTATATTTATTTAAAAAGTTTGTCATTTTTCATACAATGCAATTATACACTGAAATTTGAACTGATTCCGGCGGCTTATAAAATCCGTCTGCTTTTTAGATCCCCATATTCAAGAGAAGGTGAATGAAGCTAAAGGGCTGAAGGTATTCGGTTTCAATCCAAGCTGCTGCATGGCTTCTCGGGCGGTGATTCGGCCTGAGGTCCAGGCTTTGGTGATCGGATCCCAATTTTCCGGGACATCGATCGGCTTGCGTCCTTTGTAGACACCCTCCCGTTTAGCGATAGCTATCCCTTCCCTGGTTCGCTCCAAAATATTGGTCCTCTCAAACTCATTGATCGCGCCAATCATGGTCAGCATCAGCTTGCCGGTAGGCGTGGAAGAGTCGATATTTTCCTTGCAGCGGTTTTGAAACCGAGTTACAAAAAAATCCGAATGTGTTATAATAGTTAATATGTTGACAATAATCAGGGAAATAATCAGATATGGATAATATATTAGCTATCTTTAATGGAGGGATAAAACTCCCGGAAACCTATATGACCGACATAGCGCAGCGGGAGAAGGCAATGCGGAAAAAGCAGAAGCTGTCCAGAGCTGAGCTTTCCCAAAAATCCAACGTCAGCTACGGATCCTTAAAGCGATTTGAGGAGACCGGCAACATTTCCCTGGCTTCCCTGATAAAGCTTGCGATCGCACTCGACAGCATCGAAGAATTCGAAACACTTTTCCGGGCTAAGAAACCGACGCGGATTGAGGAGATCATCAATGGAGAAGATTAAATCCCTGGATGTTTCCTATGGTGGTCAAAAAGTGGGCACGCTGGCGCTTACAGCTAACCGACAGGCTGCATTTCAATATACTGACGAATGGCTCGATACAGGATTTGCGATCAGTCCGATATCGCTGCCGCTGAAAAATGATATTTTCTATCCCAAAAACGACAATTTCGATGGTTTATTTGGCG
The DNA here is from genome assembly GCA_017432685.1 of Flexilinea sp. Classification (GTDB taxonomy): domain Bacteria; phylum Chloroflexota; class Anaerolineae; order Anaerolineales; family Anaerolineaceae; genus Flexilinea. The sequence continues at coordinate 23,892 of JAFRIR010000048.1, forward strand.
TTTTCGATGACAGTCTTCCTGATGGATGGGGACGACTGATCACAGACAGGAAGCTGATCCGGTTGGGAATCATGCCGGGGTCGATTTCTGTGCTGCACCGACTGGCTCTTGTCGGAGAAAATGGGAAAGGTGCCCTCAGTTATCATCCGGTCATCGAACTTGAAAATGAGAAATCTGCGATGAGCTTTGATGAGATCGCCGGAGAATGTCAGCTAATCCTGGACAGTCAGGATTCAGACAATTTGGACGAGTTGTATCGGCTTGGAGGATCATCAGGCGGAGCACGTCCGAAGATTCAGATCACTGAGAACGGCGAGGATTGGATCGTCAAATTCCCTTCCAAAACTTATGATCCCCGGGACGTTGGCCTGTTTGAATACCGATACAATCGCTGTGCACAGCGCTGCGGGATCGATGTGCCCGAGGCTAAGCTGTTCCCCTCTGAGGTGTGTTCCGGGTATTTCGGTGTCAAACGGTTTGACAGGACCGTGGTCGACGGAAAAACGGTTCGGAAACACATGCTTTCAGCAGCTGCTTTGCTTGAAGTATCCTATCGGGTTCCTTCCCTGGATTATATTTCCCTGATGCAGCTGACCCTGTATCTGACCCACGACTACAGTGAGCTTGAGAAAATGTACCGGCTCATGTGCTTCAATGTTTTCGCCCACAATCAGGATGATCATGCGAAAAATTTCTCCTGGTTGTATGAAAACGGAAAATGGCGCATGTCACCAGCCTATGACCTCACTTACAGCAGCTCTTATTTCGGTGAACATGCAACAAGCGTCTCGGGAAAAGGGAAAGATATCGGGCTCAGGGATCTGTATGCAGTCGCAGAGAAATTCAAACTCTCCCCCGACTTTTACAAACCCACCGCAGAGATGATCCGCGAATATGTAAATGAGGATCTCGCGGAAATTATATCAATGCAACGAAAGCTAACATAATCAGACTGAAAATGTCAGCTTTGGTTGATGGACTTTTCTCACTCGGTGACATAAAATAATGGTAATAAAAGTTGCAAAGGTGGGAGAAGTATGAGAAAATATTACCTGGATAACATCCGATGGTGTACCGTCGTTCTGGTTGTGATCTATCACGTGATCTACATGTACAATGCCGAAGGGATCCTCGGCGGGGTCGGAAAGATCACCAATCTTCCGGTTCAGTATTACGATCTTTATCAGTACATTGTATATCCCTGGTTTATGCCAATCCTGTTCGTTGTGTCCGGGATCTGTTCGAGGATCTATCTCGAACGTCATACGGAGAAAGAATTCATCCGCAGCAGGACGCTGAAGCTTCTGGTTCCCTCGACGATTGGATTGTTCGCGTTCCAGTTCATTCAGGGCTACATCAGCATGTCAATCAGCAATGCATTTGAAATCATGGCAGAAGTTCCCGGATTTATCAAATACCTCATCATGGCGATCAGCGGTATCGGAGTCCTCTGGTATATCCAGATCCTGTGGATTTTCTCGATGATGCTGGTGCTGATCCGGAAAATCGAAAAGGGCCGGCTCTATTCAGTCTGCGTAACAGTCACAGTCCCGATCCTCATTCTGCTTGTTCTGCCACTGTGGGGTGCTGCGCAGATCCTGAATACACCGGTCATCGTTGTCTATCGTTTCGGCTTTTACGGACTGCAGTTTCTATTGGGGTACTTTGTGTTCTCGCATGACGAGGTAATCGAAAGATTAAAGAAAATGTTCATTCCGATGATGGTTGCTGCCTCAGCGTTGTGTGTTTTCTTCTGCATCAGATATTTCGGAGAAAATTTTGCTGACGCCCCGGTGAACCGTTCGCTGCTGTTCACAGTTTTCAGTTGGTTTACCTGCCTTGCAATCCTGGGTGGAATGGCGAAATATGCAGATCATGAGACCGGGTTCACAAAGTGGATGGGACAGCGCAGTTTTGGACTTTACGTGTTCCATTATCTCGGCATCTCCACGGTTGCGCTGTATTTTGCCAAATCCGGGATCCTGCCAGCAGCGGTAATCTATCCGCTTAGTCTCATCGCTGGCTTTGCCGCGGGATATCTGCTGAATGCAATCATATCGAGACTTCCTTTTTTCCGCTGGGCGGTGCTCGGTATCAGAAAGGATCGGTCAAATGTTTAAAGACAATCTGGTGCAGCTGCGAAAACTGAAATCGATGACGCAAGAAGACATTGCAGAAAAGGTTGGCGTATCACGGCAGACGGTAGCAAAATGGGAATCCGGTGAATCAACACCGGATCTTGAGAAAAGCCGTATGCTTGCGGAGGCCCTGGATGTTTCTCTGGACAATCTGGCGAATTATGAACCAACTGCCGGGATGAATCTCGGGATTCCTCCGAAAGGAAAACACATTTTCGGGATTGCAACGATTGGCGATAAAGGTCAGATTGTTATCCCGGCAAAAGCCAGGAAAATCTTCCATCTTTCTCCCGGAGATCAGTTGTGCGTTCTTGGCGATGAGTCACAGGGGATCGCATTGATCAAATCCGACTATTTACTTGCGATCGCGGATGCAATTCAGCAGAACAGTTAACATTTCTCAAGGACAACATGATGATAATGATTCAGAATAGAATCTTGACATTTAGCTCGTCTTGAATTATTATTCAAGTGGGATATCCCACTTATTCTTATCAGAAAGGAGCATTAACAATGGAAACTATTCTCAGAGAATATGATGCCAAACTTGACTCAAAAAAACGTCTTACGCTGCGCAGTGCTAATTTCGACTATTATCACGTGAATGAAATGGAAAACGGGATTATCATATTGGAACCGAGAGAACTGACGGTTCCTTTTGAAGTATCTGCCAACACACTCGGGATGATGGACAAGGCTATCGAGAATTTGAAAGCAGGAAACGTTTCCGCACCTCTGGATCTTTCTATGTTTGAGGATTAACAGATGTACGATATTCGGTTGGGTATTCCTGAAATGAAAGAATTGTGGGAAAGTCTTTGTTCAAAGGTCAAGAACGGTTCCGCTTCAAAAGACGAAATAAAGCTTTACAATAAGATGGGAAAAGCGATGCGTTTGATTTCGCAAAACCCCAGACACACAGGGCTTGAAACACATGATATTTCTTCCTTGACAAAACGCTACGGAATTAAAGTCTGGCAGTCGTATTTAGAAAACAAAACTCCATCTGCAGGCCGCATTTATTGGGTCTATGGACCGAATCGCGGCGAGATAACGATTATCGGTCTTGAGCCCCACCCAAACGACAAATCCAATGCATATGAAAAAATCACCCTTTCATCTATGGGTGAACCAATCAGGTAACAATGTGCGTGAAACCCCGTCCGGATATTCCGGACAGGCATTGCTTATGCTTTCGTTTGGAAAATGATGCGTCGAATATTCATCAGCTGTATCATGGCTGATGAATTTTCGCCTATTTCTACGTTTTTTCACCTTTCTCTGAAGCTCGATCCGGAGATAGAACCCCGCCAGGTATTCCGACAGAAAGATTACCGGATCTTCGACAATCTCATAATCCGGAAATATGGCATTGCAGTATGAAACCGGATCGGCGGCAATATCCTCAGCCTCAGCTGCGTCATCGGATTCTCTGGTGTCGAACTTCCGGATCTCCACATCCGGAGGCGCGAGGTTTCTGGAGCGGATATAGCGATGTACTTTTTCTCCTGAAAACTGAAAACCTTTACTCATATAATTTACGATCCTATCGATATGTTTTTCGTAGATACGTGTACTGTGGGTATTCCCGTAGATCCAGACTTTTTTGATATCTGCCTCATTTGCACCTGAAATGACCAGGTGCAAATGAGGCAGCACCTGGTCACCATTGGCATTAAAGGTCTCGATACAGCCAAGATATTTGATTTCACCACCGGCTATTGCGTTCAGCTTTTTAATGAAATAATGCTTCCGATTGAGGATCGTCGTCATATCTGCCGGCTCATCCCGGAATGTCAGGGTCACGAAGAGATCTCCATCATGAAAGTTATTCAGGAACAGAAAACGGCAGAACTCCTTTCGCGTGTGGTCATTCCAAACTTTTTGCGACTCTCGTGAGATTCTGTTTCGAATGCTGCGGGGCTGAGTGTAATCTGCACGGGCAGGATAAAACCGATAAAAAATTTTCTCTCCTGCCCGGATGACCTTCTGCCTCCAATGCCTGATGCCGGAAGACGTTGGTCCAGGAAAATCAGGATCCGGATGATTCTGATAATAAAGTCCAGTCTTATCCATTTTCCCTGAATTTAGTCCTTGGACGTCAAGCCCTTTAATGCTATGCTGTTCCCGGAGAACCGCCTTAATATAAAAAATTCTTCAAACCACTTGCTTATCATGGTTTGAAGAATACAATCTCGCGATCTCTGGATTGACAGAAATTAAACCCATTTCTTGATACTGTTATTGAAAAGATCGGACAGGTCTACTACTGGTGTGTGAATCAATGCGAGTACGCAACCGATATCATGTTTATCCATCCCTGTGTATCCTTCTTTTTATACGCTTTTCAAATTCATTTTTCTGCGGGGAAACAAAAATATAAGCGATTAAAAACAATTGTATTCTGCTGTAAAAACAATATATTGGTATTTATTTCATTTCAGGAAATCATTGATTTCGGTTATCAAGTATCAAAACGGCAAAAAAAGGAAAACTCTGCCGTTTTGATAATTTCAGAGAAAAAATGAATAATCCGCATAATTGTAATTTTCAGGTTGCAAATACAAATAAATATGATATAAATAATGCTACCGACAATCTGTCGGTTATATAAAGGACAATTATGAGAATTGTGAAATCTGCTGAGAAAAGAAAAAGTGAAATCCTTGACGTTGCGGAACAGCTGTTTGCCGAAAAAGGATTTGATAATGCCAGTACCAATGATATTATCAACCGGATCGGTATAGCACGCGGTACGCTTTATCACCATTTCAAATCCAAGGAAGAAATTCTGGATGCGATCGTTGAGCGTATGACCCGGGAAAAAATCCTGCAGGCTGAAAAGATCATTGAAAACAAAAACATACCCATTCTGGAACGCCTTACACTGTCATATCTTTCATTGAATGTTGACAGTAAAGCCGGAGCAGAGGTACTGGAACAGATGCACAAACCTCAAAATGCGCTGCTTCACCAGAAAATGCAGGAAAGTGTTATCAGCGGAGTAGTTCCTTTGATGGAAAAACTGATCACAGAAGGAAATGAATCCGGAATCTTTGACACAAAATATCCGGCAAACGCCGCAGAGATGATCATTACCTATTCCAATACCGCATTTGACGACCTTGCAGGATTGACGCTTGATGAGATGCAGAGGAAGAGAATCGCCTTTATTTACCATACGGAAAGGATCCTTGGCGCAAAAGAAGGGAGTCTGGAAGCAGCAATTATGAAGATCTTTACAAGGCAATAACGGATAAGGAATAATAGGACTTATCAATCATGGTAGGTCCAATTTTTTGGAATTTATTACCGACAACCTGTCGGTTTCGAAAATATCTGGAGGAAAAAATGAAGCAAAAATCAAACTATAACAAATTTCTTCTTCTATGGACCGGGGAACTGGTATCAGCAATAGGGGGCGGGCTTACAAGCTTCGGCTTTGGAGTATATGTATACCAAATGACAGGAAGCGCAGGAAATACGGCGCTTGTTTCGCTTCTGGCTTTCCTGCCCATGCTGCTTCTGAGTGTTCCTGCCGGTGTTCTTGCCGACAGATATGATCGTCGTCTCCTGATGATGATCGGAGACGGTCTTTCCGCCCTGGGACTGGTTTATATCCTGATATGCATGCTGAACGGCGGCGCTTCCCTTTATCAGATCTGCATCGGAGTATTCATCAGTTCGGTATTCTCATCCCTTCTTGAACCGTCCTACCGGGCATCCGTGACTGACCTTCTTGATAAAGAGGAATATTCGAAAGCCAGCGGTATGGTAAGCATCGCCGGCAGCGCCAGATACCTGATATCTCCTGTCATTGCAGGTTTTCTGCTTACCGTCAGCGATATCAAACTGTTGCTTGTCATCGATATCTGCACATTCTTTTTGACAGTAGCCTGTACCGCCATAGTCAGATCAGGGATAACATCAAAGGCTGCCGAAGAAAAAGAGGGATTTCTCGAAAGTTTCCGGGAAGGCTGGCATACGATCACCGAAAAACGCGGCCTTTTTATCCTGATCATAGTCTCTTCATCGATAACACTCTTCATGGGGGTGATGCAGGTTCTTTCGGAGCCGATGATCCTCGACTTTGCAAACAGCAACGTCCTTGGGACAGCTGAGACGATTTGTGCGTGCGGAATGCTTGTCTCCAGCGTTATCATCGGTATCCACGGATTAAAGCGGAATTTCGTAAGAATTCTCTGCATATCGCTCGGACTGTCCGGAATCGCCATGATCGGGTTCGGATTGAAAGAAAATATTATTCTGATCTGTTCTTTCGGTTTTCTGTTCTTCTTCATGCTGCCGTTTGCCAACAACAGTCTGGATTATCTGACCAGAACCAATATTGACGCGGACAAACAGGGCAGAGCCTGGGGATTGATCGGTTTTCTGTCCCAGATCGGTTATGTCGTCGCTTATGGGTGTGCCGGATTTCTCGCGGATAAAATCGCCGCGATCAGGCAGACAGGGGTCGGACGTGGAGCCGCATCTGTCATCATGATATCGGGAATGCTGCTTATGATAACAGCTGCGGCACTCTATCAGGTCAGGGATGTGAAGGAACTGGAATGAAATGAAAAAGCGAATGATCCTCAATGATTTTGCTGCCAATAAGCTGGTCACGGTATCAATTTGTATCTTTATGGCAGCATCCGCAATGATGCTTGGTCTTACCATCCTGCTTTTCGGAAATCTTTCAACTTCCATAGACCGGTTGATGCAGGAAGCACGTACCCCGGATTTTCTACAGATGCATGCCGGAGAAATTGATCAGGAAAAAATCGCCGCCTTTTCCGGACAACAAAATGCCGTTGAATCAATGCAGATCAGCAGATTTCTGAACCTTCAGAATTCACAGATTACGCTCAGCGGACACTCACTGATCA
>JAFRIR010000007.1 GCA_017432685.1 Flexilinea sp.
AGCAGCGGACGATCAGTCTCGGATCCTGTACACCGTTTCCGGTTTTGGAACTGTTACCGGTTTTGCAGGATCGGTTTATCGGTATGGCAATCAATTCTGAAATTGCCGATGATGAAAAACTGATCAGCGGGATCCGAAACCGGATCTATCAGCTTGCAGTCTTCCATGAACGGCCTTTAAGTAAAGATCTTTTCTGTCAGCGTTTTATTGAAGAACAGCTGTATATATCCCTTCCTGAAAATCACCCGCTTGCCGCAGAAAAAGATCTTTCTTTTTCCGATCTTTCCGGTATGAGCATTCTGGTCAGCGGAAACATCGGTTTTTGGATGGATATCGCAAGAAAACACTGCGCTGATTCAAATCTGCTCGTCCAGAATAATCTCGATGCCATGAGCGAATTGGTTGAAGCCTCCACTCTACCCTGCTTCAATTCTGACCGCATGATGGAGAGGGGATATGCTCAGCCGGGCCGGATATCCATCCCGATTCGCGATGCAGATGCTCATGTGACATATTACATTGTCTGTCTTTCTTCAGAACAAAAGCGCTTTGCTCACTTTTTCAGCGATATCAGGGCCTTGATCCTTCACAAAGATTGATCGGGATTTATGACAGAAATATTTTTTAATGATGTCTTTATTTCTTCTGAAAATCGAAGTTTGTATTGCAGAGAGGAATGGTGATTTTTTCCTGGGTCACCTCTCTTCTTTACTGAATTGCAGCATATAGAAGTCCCTATTATGATGAAAACAAGGATCATGGGAGACGCCGCACTTGTCTGCTCCGTTCAGAAGTGGGATACCGTAAACGCGGACGGCAGCAAAAATCCGCCTTTCATGATGCGGCAGACGAACTACCTGGAAAAGCAGAAAGGCGAGTGGAAGGTGCTTCATGAGCATACATCCATGGCTGCCGGCTGGGACGGAACGATCGATGAGTGAAACCAGCTGACATGGCTGGTATGAAGGGGATCCGATACTGGAAGCTTACCATGACCACGAATGATGCAAAGAAAATCATGATGAACGCTTCCAGTTCGAGATGCTCTGTCTGGCAGTAGCCAGCATAGGACTTTCCTGAAAAGCAATCTTTGCATGATCCAGGCAAAGATTGAATCATTTTGTCAGAAGTTCTTCGAGTCTCCGCTTGTACATTGCATTGTTGATCTCTGCGATGACCGTGCAGTTCGGTTCCTTTTTTCCATAATAGCTGTTTTCAAATCCCGGACCCATTCCGGCAAGCATCCCCCCGTCATAGAAGATCACCTGTCCATAGGTTTCATTATGCTCCGTACAGACATGGGAAACACAAGGGACTGCCTTGACAATGACATCATTCCACAGCATCGGCGAAAGGGAAACTGCGTCGGGAAGGTCGATCCTCCGCTGTCCGCCGATCGCAAGACAGAAGCGCGCCAAGGCTTCATTGCACATTACCGCATAGCGTGCTGCTTCTTTTCCGCTGTCCATCAGCCGCCGGGTGTCCTCATCGAACCAGGCAGCGGCGCCGGTACACAGATCATAACCGCCTACATAGACATGCACGCCGAAATCCATCATAACTTTATAGGCTTCCGCATCGGCATAAACATTGAATTCACTGACCGGCGTTGTATTTCCTTTGCCGAATCCGCATGTACCCATTGTCCAGATGCATTTCAGATGTTTCATGGTCTCCGGATCCTTCATCATAGCCAATGCCAGATTCGTTACCGGTCCGATAACCGCAATTTCGATTACATCCGGATATTTCTTTACCAGATCAATAATGGCATCACAGGCACATACGCCTTCCACAGGTTTTACTGAAGGGTGGATCAAGCCGCAGTCTGACATCCCGTCATTGCCGTGAACATTTCTGGCGTGAAGTCTGTCACGGATCAGCGGTCTGTCGGCTCCGACATAGACAGGAGGTACTTTATCTTTTCCGACCGCGATCTCTGCAGACATAAGGCAATTTAATGTTGCCTGTTCCACGGGGACATTTCCGCTGACTGTTGTAAGTGCCACAATATCGACAGACGGTTCGCGCAGGCACATGATCAAAGCTACAGCATCGTCAGAACCGGTATCCGTATCAATAATTATTTTCCTCATGATTCCTCCTTCTTGTGAAATCATCTCCATTTGAATTATTGTCTGTAAACAATGTTATCATGAATATCAGATGTAATTGAGATGCGACTTATAATTTGAATTGTTGAAAATTTTTTTGAAATCATCAAAGAGGTGTTAAGTGAAGAAATTCTTATTCATGGCAGTTTTGGCAGTGCTGATCAGCATTTCACCGGCAACAGCTCAGGGACCTGCAGGAGGTCCCAATGGACAGAGAGGCGGAAACAGGGGTGGAAACGGAGGCGCTGTTGACAAATCAGCTGATGTTGAACTGCAGGCAATGATTGCCGAGGTCGCTCCGAAGTTTGAACTGGTAACCTGGGACGATCCGGAAACCGGGATTTCACTGCAATATCAGCTTTTTGTTCCTGCTGATTATGACCCGAATGACAAATATCCGCTGATCCAGTTTATTCCTGATTCCAGTGTTGTAGGGAAAGGCGCAGATGCCGTATTGACTCAGGGTTGGGGCGGACTTATCTGGGCATCAGATCAGGAACAGGCAAAACATCCTTGTTTTGTTGTAGTACCGGTCTTTACGGATACAGTTGTAGATGACAATTTCAACCACTCTGAACAGATCGAAGCCGCAGTCCATTTCATTCAAAATCTGATTCAGACATATCCAATCGATCCGGACAGGCTGTATACCACGGGACAGTCTATGGGCGGAATGACCTCCTTCTATCTGAATATCACCTATCCGGATCTCTTTGCCGCATCTTTGTTTGTCGGCAGTCAGTGGGATAACACCAAATTGAACATCCTTGAGAACAAGACATTCTTCTATATCGTTTCCGCCGGTGATCCGAAAGCTTCCGCCGGGCAATCGGAACTTCTGGCTGTTTTCGACTCGGATGGCGCAGCTTACACTCATGCTGAATGGAGCGCTCAGGATCCGTCCGAAGAGCAAAACGCAGCTGTTGCAGCCATGCTCACCGAAGGAAATTCTGCGAATTTTGTGACTTTCACTGCGGGAACAACTCTTGCGGAGGGACAGACAGCTTCAAGCGGTGCCGGTGAGCATATGACTTCTTTCGATTATGCCTATAAGATCGAGGCGGTTCGCGACTGGCTCTTCCAGCAATAAGGTAATGATTCAATTCATTTATTTCTGAAAAGTTCTCAAAAGACGGAAAATCCTTTTACGGCCGCTGCAGGAAGCTTGGTGTTCCGGTGCTTATGTATGGGACTGATGACATTGACTTTGAATCATATCAAATCATAATCGATTGCATCCTGGATCCCGGGTTTACAGGTACCCCCGGGATCCAATCCCGGCTGTTATCAATGAGATCAATTATGCCCGGGCTGCTGCAGGTGTTTTTGTGATATCAGTCGACATCAACAGCGGTACGAACGGTGATACCGGCGAAGCAGAAATTGGGTTGAGAGCGATCTAACCGCTTCTATCGGTTACTACAAAACCGGATTTTTCCGGGGAAAAGCCCCGAAACTCATCAGCAACCTGGCGAACGTGGACATCGGAATTAAACTGCCAATGGATGAAGATAAAGCCTATTAATTATTTCGCCAGAACTGGAAGTTTCAGGTTCAGCAGGATACCGTCCCGCAGCTTTTTCCGTGCTTTTCACCTTCCTGAGTATTGGATATCTGTGTTAAGCCCAGGTGAAATTCTCCTTGCCTGCTGCAAGTTCAAAATGGCATTTAACGATACCAAGATCAACCTTCAGATTTGTTCCGATCAGTCCGGTTTTTGCTCTTACAAGACTGCCATCTCTTTCCAGGTAGAATTTTTGCTGATTGATCGCTGTTGGAGCCAATAGCGCCGCCTCAACTCCCCGTTTGAACCACTCCGGTGAATCATCAGAAACATTGCTGATGTCAGAAGCTGCCTTCCCCTTGTGCGCTGCTCCCTGGGTTTTCCCATAGCCAAGGGAGATAATGATCACTTCTTTCTCGCCTGCCTCCAAATTAGCCTTGCTTTTCCCATGTGTCAGAGCTACCCAGCAAGTGTTCAATCCAAGCTCCTGCGCTTTCAGGACAAGCATCTCGCCAAAGAATCCGCATCGTTCTTCCAGGTCGCTGGCTTTTTTGCCGGCAGCAACAATATAATTGTTGGCATTTTCAAACTTTCCGTAATGAGCCAGTCTGGAACTGAAACAATCAGGCTCATCGTAAAATATCTGAATATGAAGACCGCCCTTGCGGTTCAGGGTGTCTGTATAATTATTTAATTCCTGACGTATTTCTTCCGGAATTTTCTTTTCCTGATACTGCCGGACGCTGTGCCGGCTGCGAATGATATCCATTATTTCCATGATCTTCTCCTCTGCCTGATGATATAGACTGCAACGATATCCCCTACGTACATCGTATGAATATCTTTGTTTGCCATTAGATTTGTACGATGCTGCACGGATTTTTTCCGGGATCCTGCTGAGATCCTGATCTTGTGTATATAGGATTTTACACGCAATTGTCAGCAGATATTGTTTGATGCCGGAAATGTTGATGATTTCCGCTTCTTCCAGTTCAACAGGCCTGTATCATCAATAAATTATAATTTATGATTTCATTCCCACTGAAATCGTGGGACTTCAGTTGCTGCATTAAAAATAAGCTATGAAATCCAGATATTGGTTTTCTGATAACATATACTCCCATTTACCTTTATTTGTATTTGAGGGCGTTTTGGTCTGCAAGGCATTATCACAATCAAAAACGCTTTATGCCAGAAACATTAGCTTGACGAATGTCAAGTCGAATGTTATAATTAAATTCACAAAGGAGATAAGCCATGCCGGAGATTACACGATTTTTCGGAATTATCATTCGAATGTTTGTAAACGATCATGAACCATCACATATTCATTGCATATATGGCGAAAAGGAATCTGTCTTCGATTTGAAAAACATGCAGTTTAATGATAACAATCTAAGCCCGCGTGCACAAAAAATGATCATTGAATGGGCGGATCAGTATCGCTATCAACTGCTTGAAATGTGGTTTACGAAGCAAATCCGTAAGCTACCACCGTTGGAATAAGGTGCGGAACTATGGAAGAAACTATAAAAATCAAAAGAATTTCCGCTTTAGCTGACATGAAACTGCTTGTTGAGTTTCAGAACGGCGTAACAAAAATGTATGATACAAAAAGGCTTCTGAAAAAGTATGATTTTTTTGAACCTCTAAAAGATCCAGATATATTTACCATGGCGAACGTTGATTACAGCGGATCGGCTGTTATCTGGAATGCAGACATGGACGTGTCTGAATGGGAACTTTGGACAAACGGCGTGGAAATTCCGCTGACAGCGGATGATTTGAACCAATATCAAATCAATAATAGTGTCAGCACAGCGGAAGCATGTAAAATTCTGAACTGTACCCGCCAAAATATAGATATTCTGACAAAGACCGGGAAAATACACCCCGTGATCAAATTAGGCAACAATAAGCTTTTTTCAAAATCAGATATTATGTCATATAAATTCAGAACAGACAATGAAGCTTATGCAAAGGAGTTTGATCCGCTGTAAATTCAGACAGTTTCCTCTAAATAATCACGGATCTCGGGGCTACCATATCGAGAAAACCGTATTGCCTGCATTCGTCATCGCGTACAGCAAGGAGCCGACATGCTTCGATACGGGTCCTGTTTTCCAGATAAAAATCCAGCAGCTACACAACCGGGAAACAACACGGGAAATAGTTGCTGACTAAGATGTTGCGCATTGTATGGAAATGGGACTATCAATGTAAGGTACCTGTCCATCAGAGAAGAAGGCCCCCATCAGTCAACACGGGGTCGAATCCCTTCGACTCATGCTGTGCAAGAATTTAAGAAATCTGACCCTTTTCGTTAACAAGATCTTCGGCAGCATTCTCCGTTAAGAGCTACGACTCCCCGAGGCACGAAGGTCCTGCGCTGCATTGATCAAGCAAAGCTCGCACTTTACAGCGTAGGTTTGGGCCGGGTCCCTTCGGGTACCGACCTCTACCACATTTTCGAACATTTGTCAACCGACAACATTGTCTGTTTACTTTTTTAAATTACCGGTGTAAACTCCTTATCAGAAAGTTGAAAGTAGAAAGTTGAAGGTTGAAAAGAGTTTAAAGGGAAGGGAGGGGACAGCAACATGATCGAAACCATGGAAACAGATGCTTTACTTGATTTATATGCGGGCATCGTTACGCCGGTGGACCGCGAGATTCTCAAGGATATGCCGCTCCCTGACGATATGGTCGATCCCTTTGCTTCACAGGACGTCGAACCGCTTGCCCTCATGAACCTGAACTATGTCTCCCTTTCCGGCTGGATCGCGGAGGCAAAGAAAGAAAAATACTATTCCGAACGCTTTGTACAATTGAGCAAACTGGTAATGAAGGGCGTCACGACCATGGGCCGCGGACTGGTGACCTTACACAAACGGGGAGAAGACCTCTCCGCCGCACCGATGCAGATAGATGACCTGATCTCCGTCGGTTCCTATCATTTCCGCAAGAGCTACCTGGGCGTGGTACAATTTTCCGCCAAACATCCTGAGATCGGCGAACGCCTGCTCCTCAACCAGCTGGGCTGGAGCACGACGCTGATGCGGCTTTATAAGACGAAGGAAAAACTGGCCGAAGCACACAGGGGACAGTCATCTGTGCAGGCTGCGCTGCAGCAGGAGACAGTCCCCGGTGCGGCGTCCCTACTCGAAAATGAAGAGGCAGCGGAAGATAAGAAATCAGAAATAAGAAAAAAGATTTCAGGCTCTGCTGATGAAGACAGACCGGAAACGGAGGGATTGCCTGACGGGAATTCTGATAATACTTCATTCTTACCTCATAATTCTTTATTAGATGAAGATTCATCAAGCTTCCCTCTTCATTCTTCATTGGGTGAAGCTCCCGTTTTGAATGCCATGTCCGCTCTGTTTGAACCGGCTTCCTTCTCTGCCCACCGGGCACTGACCTCTCTTGAAAATAAGAAATCAGAAACAACGGGAAATAAGAGATCAGAAATAAGAAATAAGAAATAAGAAATCAGAAGCACACGGGGACTGTCCCCATGTTGCCGCGAAGCCGGCGCAGGGGACTGTCCTCAGTGTTGCGTCACTTCTTGATAAGGAAGAAGGAACAGAAAATAAGAAATCGGATGGGCTGGAAAATGAAGAAGTAAGAAGTAAGAATGAAGAAAATAAAATTGAAGGGATAAAAAATCAGGAGATTGAAAAACCGGAGCCGGGAGACGGACTGAAAAATGAAGAAGAGACAGAAAATAAGGAATCAGAAACAACGGGAAATAAGAGATCAGAAATAAGAAATAAGAAATCGGGTACTGCTGATGAAGATAGACTGGAAACGGAAGGAATGCCTGATAAAAATTCTGAAGATTCCGAATTCAGAACTCCGAATTCCAAATCAGTCGAAGATTCCGAATCAGATAAAGACGATTTGCCGCCATATATCCGTATCCTGCAAAACGCCTTCGGGCGCAGTGAGCCGAATGATGAAGGCAGACTGACATTCACCTTCGATGAGGTGCGCTGCCTGGCTGCCGATCCCGAATTCGCCCGCATCTATCCGGAAGCGGCAGCTGATATGCGGGAAATGGCGCAGCATATTGACAGCGGATGAGAATCACAAAAAAAACTGCTGCAGCCCGAGCGTAATTGATCTCAATTAAGAAAGAAACAGCTTCATTTTTTGCACGTCTTTTCTATTTATATAGGGTTCCGCTGCTTCTTTGATCTCTTTGGGAAACATGACGCTGTACTCCTGCGGACAAATGATAAATTCCACAAGAACAACAGGAGCGCACAGCCGGCCAGTGATAACAAAATTGTCAGTTTCATTTATCCCTTTAAAGGTTTCCGACCAATACGACGAGAAGCGCAACAATTGCAGCTCCCGCCACCCAGATCAATGCCAATAAACTTCGCTTTTTAAGTACCTGTGCCCATGTCTGTATATAGGGCAGATCCTCGCATCCGGGGAGAATCCAGAACTTGCTGGTTCCGACCCAGATCTTGTCGATCACGATACCATCATAAATATTCATGACTTCAAGAAAGAGCAATGCCTGAAGATATGCGGTTTTAAAATCGCTGACAGGATTCCAGCAGTAAATGATCAGGACCAAAGCAGCCGTCATCACGATATAAAACAGAGTCATAAAACCCTTCCGTTTCCGGTTCATGGTTTCCCGGTCTGTCAGTCCGATTTCGATCGCTTTGTCCTGGACGATCTTTGGATAGAAATACAGTCCATCGATTGCACCACCCCTGACAGCAAATTTCACCATCAGAGTAAACAAAATACAGTAAAGTATCAACTGTAAAACGATCATAGGCTTCAACAGTCCTTTTTCAAAGATTTTCTGAATGCAGCGAATCGATCTTCACTTGGCAGTATTACAAGCAGCCCTCCAAATGTGAAAGCATTGCCGAAACTCAAAAACATCGTTCCAATCGCCGGTCCAATGGGTTTATCCGGTCCGATCGCCATAGCGATGAGGAGCGCCGGGATGGAACCGATGATCAGGTTAAACCATTTTGCGTATGCCGGGTAGGGGGTCAAGCCTTTTGAAAAAGCTTTAAACTGAATGACGAGCATCGGCGCCCAAAAAATAATGAGAAGAACCCACACAGGCAGACTGAATGAAAGCAGCAGTTTATTTCCGACCTGATCCGCCAGCATCGGATCCAGCCTCAGCAGGTTTTTGTAGGCGATATTCAAAACACCCACATTCATATGGCAGCCGATCGGCGCCAGCCAGATATATCCGAAGATCCCGGCACAGTATATATGGGCATACTTCGGTGCGGCATCTGCCATCAGACGGTAAATGGCAAAAAATGCCAGTCCCTCAAGAAACAATCCGACCATACCCAACAGTCCGCCCCAGATAAGCTGCGAGTCTGAGAGATTCATTACGTTCGACATGACCTGTGAAGCAATGCTCTTTCCGGGTGTTTCTACTCCGTAACCCAGCAGGAAGTCTCCGATTCCCGTAAGAACGGATGCTGAAAGACCAATCGTCAGCAGAAAATAATCCAGACCGATAATATCGAAGGCTTTTACGCCGAGACCTATGATCAGGAATCGTACAAACAGCTGCCCAAAACTATAACCCTGTTTAACTCCATCCAGACCGCCCCAGATGAACACGCCGATCATCATTGCCAGGATCAGCAGCAGAGCCACCCACCCGACAATACGTTTTCCGCTCATAGGAAGCTTGTTCAGTCTCGGTTCGAGGCGCTCCTGCACATCCTTCGGAAAGTTCTTTATCAAGCCTTTATACGGAAGCGTCACCGTAGCAGACCAGATCATCAGCCACAGCAGCATCATCATGATTATCGTTAAAAGGATCGTCAGTCCCATTTTTCACTTCATTCTTTTCATTGGATCCACATCACCAGCAGCCCCAATCCTCATATTCCCCGCTGTATGATCATCTCGTGACTCTTTCATTTTCTGAGTCCAATAGATCACCAGATTGAAATAAACACAGCCTTCAAACAAGCTCTCGGCTGCACCGAGCACACCGATCCATTTCCAATTCCGGAGAACAAACTGGAGAACAGCGATCAGTACGGCATAGCCGGCATTGATCAGTATCGTCTTTCGCGGAATCCCGTATTTCCCGCGTACCGTCATATACATTATCATGAACAACGGAAGATACAGCAAAAGTATCATAAATAGATCCGGAAGTGTCATATAAGAAGTCCATCTCATGCACATCCGGGCTGCCTGTTCCGCAGAAGCGCCTTCTGCCAACGCGTTCTTATATGTAAGCGGGAGCAGTGATCCCAGTACAAAGTGCGCAAAAGAGGCCATCACAGCTCCTGCTATACCGAGAGCCGACACCATACCTTGTCTCTTTCCAAGTTCATTGCTAATCGCTGTATATGCGCTGAAAGCGCCAAACATCATGACAACGCCGCCAATGATTCCGCACCAGGCAGAGACCATGAATCGATACGCCGGCATTTCTGCCCATAACGGCTGGATATCATTTTCGAGTGTAAGCCCGGGATACAAATAGATCAGCCAGTCACCTGCAGCAAACAATACAGCGCCGACGATCATAATGTTCGCCCATAAGGCGGAATACTGACGTATCCAGATCCCGAGCGCAAGATATCCGAAGAACTGCATAAACATAGCGAGTGTTCCGAGAACGATCGACTGCAATGGGGAGCTCTCCGGCATCGCTGCGAAAAGGGCTTCCATCCTCTTGTTATCCTTTATATCGGAATAACTGAAATTGCCGCCCGGCGTACAGAGAATCAGTCTGTCGCAGTACACGCAAAGGACATGTCCAATCATCGCCATGATCAGAATCCAACTGTTTTTCATCATTTATACCTCCTCATTTCTGGCTTTTCCCTCTTTTCGCGACAAGAGACCACAGAAGCCATCTGTTCTCTCTGAAAACCTGATTTTTCTCATTTTGTCATCCCATATCCTCATTTCGAGTCGACGTCCCGGACAGCTTCCGGCTCCTGATCTCCCAGAATCCAGTAGTTGCATTCACCATCGCCCGCCGCCAGCGTTTTGTGACGGATCAGCTTTCCGTGCGCTGCGCTGCAGGTGAGCTGGTCGATAGCGCACAGGTTCGGCAGAAAGTCAATATAACCGTGCCGAATGGCAAAATCGTTCAGTGGGCAGGTGTCGTAAACAAAGGCGATCCCTTTGTCGTGTTTCTCCGGATTGAGCCGGATCTCCCAGGTGTTACCCCAGACGTTGCCGCGAAACTGCTCTGCCTTTTTCTGATAGTTCTCCAGATACCGGTAGATCAGCCTGACGATCCAGCGGCGCTTTAGCAACCTGTTCATATTGAAATGCGAGAGCATTCGGAGGCTTTTTCCCATGGCCGCGTCGATCATGATCTGCAAATCCGCCTTGTCAAAATTCCGGTCAACTGCCTCATAGAAAGCGAAGAAGGCATACGCCTCCAGCATGTTACTGGCCATCGGGTTTTTGCTGCCGCCGAGATCGCCCTCTTCCCGGATCCACTTCTCATCCAACGCGGCGGTCTTCTCCCAGCGGGTTTTCGCCTCCTCGGGCGAATAGTGCTCCGCCAGCCATTTTTTCATCGCCGGTTCAAAGATCTTTAGATATTTATCCATTCCGTGCTCCTCCTGAAAAAAGGTCTATTTACTTTATATGGGATCGCTTATCGCTGGATTCAAACTCCGTCCGGACGACCAAATACTGATCCCTCTTGGATTTGATGTACAGTTTCGTGAGCCAGCTATACCACACACCATCCACGGGGTATACAGTGTATCTGCGACCACTTCAAATCTGCTCATATGCTTTTGCTCCTTTCCCAGCCGTCTCCTGCATCCGTTTCATGACGGATAAAGCGGAAGTCACAGAGATCTCCGCCCTGACAGAGGGTCTTTGTGCGGATAAAGTCTGTAAAAGGAAGATTTCCGTAATTGATAATATCCGCATGGCAGCACATTGCACCCAGCTTCATCAGGCCCCTTTTTCCCAGGATCTTCGCGTAAATGCATTCGTTGCACTCAAAATGGAATTCGTTCTTCGGATCATCTTCATGCCATGTATACCGCCAACCGACGCCGGAGCCGTGTCTGAAACCGAAAGGAACGATCTTTTTCATCAACGGAAGAAAGAATCGTTTCGCAGCCAGTTTCTGCATTCCGGATGGATCAAGGAAAGCCCACATCTCTTCAGAAACAATTCGATAGGCGTCCTCTTCCGTTTTACCGTATTTCTGCAGCACCTCATACATAGCGATAGAAGTGAGAATCTGCGCCATGTGCTTGTAATTACCGTTGTCGCAGTATTCGCTTTCTTCTGTTATTAACTCCGCGATCCTGGCATAGATATCCTGCTGAATTTCTTTTTTAAGTTTGGGAAAATAATTTTGGTAACGGCTGATTGCGACTAATTTTTCAGGTTCATATTTTTTCATTTCATTTATCTTTCGTTTTCATTTTATATATTGTGATGAAGATATAAGTGTTTGCCTTTTTTTGAAAATAACCAATGTAATGAGCTGAAAAGAGGCTTCAATAAATTAGTTATATATAACTAACATAATTATATGCGTCTTTATTTTTTAACAACAATTTTTAAAAAATAGTGTGATAATAAGCCCAGAGAATTCATAATCTTTCGTTTCCATGAGCCTTTTCCTTCTCAAAAAAAAGTCTCCGAAAAAAGCTTCGGAGACTATCCTGTTTTGTTCTTGAATCCTTTTTATGACGTCTCGCTGATTATCTCCCGGCGGGTGTCATCAACGACCTCGGCAAGGGTAATATACTTCATTTTTTCTTCCATCGCCTGTTGCACATCGGTCAGCTTTCCTTCCATGGCCTTATGGATATTTCTTCCCACCGGACATTCAGGGTTAGGTTTTTCATGGAAATGGAAGAGTCCCTCCTCATTCACGCTGTCAACGGCTTTGTAAATATCATAAAAGGTGATATCATCCAGTTCTTTCGCAAGCTCGATGCCACTCTTTCCCTGACTGATGTCAATGATGCCTGCTTCCTTGAGCTCCCCCATAATATTGCGGACAATAACCGGGTTTGCGCCTACGCTGCCCGCCAGAAAGCTGCTCGTGACTTTTTTACTGTCTTTAAAATAGTCGATAGCAGTAATAATATGCACCGCTATCGTGAATTTGCTTGTTATCTGCATTGACATGATCTCCTATTTATTAATATAGTCATAAACCCAAGACCTGTCAATGCAGATGTTACAAGATTTTTCATTTATTCTCTTACGACACTGATCCGCTGCTGGATGTGATCGCCCTTTTCGATCTCATCAACCATAGCAATGGCATAATCCGCATAGCTGATAATGCTTTCGCCGCGGCTGTTCAGCGTCAGTTCTTCTCCGGCAAGGATATATTTTCCGGTGCGTTCACCGTCAGCCTGGAAATCTCCTGCAGGGCTGATGAATGTCCACTTCACATCATTTCTTTCACGCAGTCTGGCCAATTCCTCGCCCTGCGCCTTTGCCAGAGGCAGGAACATGGCAGGAAAGTCCGTTCCATCGCTCACAACAGCTGTGTGCTCCGGGTTTACATACAGACTGCCGGCTCCGCCAACGATCAGAAGCCGAATATCGGCACCGGAGAGAATGTCACAAAGATGCTGCGATGTCTTGACATGTCCGGGAAGCTTATCCTCTTCCCATGCACCGAAACCGTCAACAACCGCGTCAAAACCCGCGAGGTCTTCTTTTGTCAGATCCATGATGTCTTTTTGTACATAATTGGAAGCCGCTGTTTTATTTTCC
>JAFRIR010000049.1 GCA_017432685.1 Flexilinea sp.
GATCACGGTATTGGCCCCTTTGAGCAGCACCACCTGCTGCCACTCGGAGGCCCTGGCAAGCGCCAGCTGCGCCCGGTCCGCCTGCACATCCGCGACACTCAGTCCGCAGAGACGGGCCATTTCCCCGGGATGGGGCGTCAGTACACAGCCCTGCGGGATGTATTCATACCAGTGAGGGTCACGGGAAAGCAGGTTCAGCGCATCCGCATCCAAAATCAAGACCCTGCTGAACATCCCGGCGCTGCCGATCAGGGCCGGAAGTTTCTCCGCGGTCTGTCCTTCCGTTCCCAGGCCCGGACCGATGACGACCGCCGCGTTCTTCCGCTCCGGTACCATACCCGAGTCAAACGCACGACAGTTCCAGACCGCCTCAGTGAACCCCGCCGCACCGCAGTTCCGTACGACCTCCGGAACCACCAGCTCCACCAGCCCGCAGCCCGCCCGATAGGCGGCTTTGCCGCACAGGATCGGCGCGCCGGGATAGTTCTCACAGCCGCCGACGACCGTCACGCAGCCAAAGCTGCCTTTGTTCCCATCCTCCGCCCGCTCCGGCAGGCTGATCAATCTGCGAATTTCCTCCATCTCTACTTCCATTTATTATCACATATACAAAGATTACAATATTCGGCACAATGTACTTCATCATCCGCCAAATGGCCTTGTGGATTTCTTTTCCATTGTATAGGGTATTTTATCATCATATATTCTCAGATAATCACAATACTTTGTATCAACCGTATAAAAGGAAAATGACATATTTGTACTCCATAAAAAGATGACCGGAGTGACCCGGTCATTACTTTTTTAGCTCCCACTGTCTGGTAGGGTTCACCGCTTTTTTAGCTCCCACTGTCTGGTAGGGTTCACCGCTTTTTGGATTTCTCCACAATCGAAGTATATATCTTTTTTCAGGAAAAGTCAAGTCCTTTTCAATCCTTCCGATACAGGCAGAGGATCTGGTAGGGCTCGATGGTGAACGGACCGTAGGGATATTCTTTCCCCGTCAACAGGTCGGTCGGCGCGTTATCGAAGCAGTTGAAAACCGAAGAGGGCAGCTGGATGCGATGCTCACTGAAGTTGACGACCACATGGACCGTTTCCTTTTCTCCGCGTTTGATGAAGGAGAAGACATGCTGGTTATACTCCAACGGGACTTCAATGTTCTGGACGGAAAACACCGGATGGGATTTACGAATCTCGATCAGCTTCCCGATGCGGCTCCAGAGTGTTCCGGCGATGGTTGACTCATCATCCCGGTTTTTCCAGTCTTCCCAATGATAAGGCACCCGATGCACCCAGCGGCTGTCATCCCGCTTATCCGGATCGTCGAGGTAGGAATAATCATTCAGTTCACCGATCTCATCGCCGAGGTAAATCAGCGGCATACCACCGATGAACATGATGATGCCGTACATCAGTGTAATACGGTTCAGAGAAAAGGCGATCTCAGTCCCGTTGACTTCATTCAGCGCTTTTTCCAGCCCCGCCAACGAGGCCAGCATGCCGGAAATGCGGCAGTCACCGGTATGCGGATTTTCCTGGAATGGCAGTCCCTTCGCAAAACTGCCGGGGTACTTGCCGGTATAGAAGGAGTTCAGGAACTGACGGTGCGTATAACCGTTGATCCACAGCCGCCCCGCATCCTCATCGGAGAAGGTCCAGCCGATGTCATCGTGACAGCGAATGTAGTTGACCCAGGAGGTGTGTTCCGGCAGGTTGAAGCGCCCGCGCATGGAAGCTGCCAGCAGTTTGGTCTCACGGGTCGCAAGGGCTTCCCACATCAGCGCCATCAGCAGCGGGTTATAGGAGAACTTGCAGAGCGCCGGGTCGATATAGCGGATCACCTCATCCGGGTGAACGATAGCTTCCGACTTGAACAACAGAGAAGGCGCACTGATGCGTGCGATCAGGTTGAAGAGTTCGACCAGCTTGTAAGCCTGCGGCAAGCTCTCACAGACAGTGCCCATCTGCTTCCAGATGAAGGCTACCGCGTCCAGGCGCAGGATATCCACACCCATGTTCGCCAGGTGCAGCATTTCATCCGCGATAGCGGTCAACACCTGCGGGTTGTGATAGTTCAGATCCCACTGATAAGAATGGAAAGTCGTCCAGACCCATTTATGGATGTCTTCAAACCAGGTAAAGGCACCCGGATGCTCGTCCGGGAAGATCTCACGGAGCGAAGACTCATAACGGTCCGGGATGGTACGATCGTCGAACATCCAGTAATAATTTTGATAGACCGGATCGCCGGCCCTGGCTTTCATCGCCCATTCATGTTCATCAGAGGTGTGATTGAAGACGAAGTCGACCGCCAAAACGATTCCCGCTTCACGGAATTCCTGTGCCAGCTTGCGCAGCTGCTGGGCCGTACCCAATTTTTCATCTACTTCCCGGTAGGAAGAGACCGCATAACCGCCATCGTTGTTGCCTTCCGGACATTTGAAGAGCGGCATCAGATGCAGGTAGGTGATTCCCAGTTCCTTGAAGAAAGGCAGTTTCTTGCGGACGCCGTTCAGATCACCGGCGAACAAGTCCACATAACACACCGCACCGACCATCTGATTGGAGCAGAACCAGTCCGGATTGTTGAGCCGTTCACGATCGGATGCCTTCAGATAATTCTCACGTTTCACCCAGTTTTCCGTCATGACAGCCAACAGGTCAAAGAACTGCGGATAAGCATTGATGCAGCCGCTGTACAGTTCGAAATACAGATCCGTGAGACGCGGCAGGTTTGCCTTCAGCCGCTCCTCCAATTCCGTCCAGGCTTCCGGATCTTTTTTCACGAAAGCGGCATGTTTTTTACACAGCCCGGGCCAGGCTTCCGCCATCAATTGGTCTGCCGCTGCCCGGCTGTCAAATTTTTCGCCCTGATGATATTGATAAACCATTAAATACACCCCTTATTTTCAAATAAGAAATCAGAAATAAGAAATAAGAAATATTTCGATCACATTCTTATTTTTTATTTCTGACACACCTCCGTGATCATTTTCTGATTTCTTATTCCTTATTTCTTATTTCACGTGCAGCCAATAAAATGCTCTTGGCGCGATTTTGATCGTTGTGCCTTTCCCGCCCGGAAGTTCAAATTCCGGGTGATTCAGGTCAGTGTATGAACCTTCCGGCAGATCAAGAGCAAAGGACTGTTCCTCATCCGTCATGTTCTGAAGCACCCATACCTTATCATAATCGCTTTCACGGATATACGCAAGAACCGGGACGTTTTCGTCATCACTGATCAGCCATTCGAACTTCCCGCGGCAGAGCGCGTCGGAGGCCTTGCGGGTCAGCATCAGGGAGCGGATCATGTTCAGATGGGAATCCGGGTCTTTTTCCTGTGCCGCCACATTGACCTTCTGATAACCGTAAACCGGATCATCGATCACCGGCATGATCGTCTTGTCAGCGGTGGAAAAGCCGCCGTTTTTGCTGTCGTCCCACTGCATCAGGGTGCGGACCCCATTGCGGTCATAAAGGCGGATATCGTCGCCCATCCCGATCTCGTCACCGTAATAAAACACAGGAGAACCGGGCATGGTCAGCATCATGGAATAAGCCAGCGCAACCTTTTTCGGATCGTTGTCCAGCAGCGGCCAGAGACGTCTGCGAATCCCGAGATTCTTGCGCATTTCCGGGTCCGGCGCGTAGAAATTCCACATCCACTGGCGGTCTTCTTCCGTGACCATTTCCAGCGTCAGTTCGTCATGATTGCGCAGGAAGGTGCACCACTGGCAGTTTTCCGGGATCTCGGGAGTATCTTTGAGGATTTTCACCAATGACGAAGCATTCTGCTTCCCAAGAGACATGTAGATGCGCGGCATCAGCGGGAAATGGAATCCCAGCTGAAATTCATCACCGTCTGCAAAGTAAGGGCGAACTTCCTTCGGCCACATGTTGGCTTCGCAAAGCAGAACCGAACCGGGAAACTCTTCATCCATCAGCTTGCGGCATTCTTTCAGGTAGGCATGGGTCTCCGGCAGGTTTTCGTTGTTCATGCCATCCCGTTCAAACAGGTAGGGAACCGCGTCCGCGCGGAAACCGTCAATGCCAAGCTTCATCCAATGCCGCATGACATTTTTCATCGTCTCACGCACTTCCGGATTGTCGTAATTCAGGTCCGGCTGCTGGGGATAAAAGCGGTGCCAGAAATACTGCCCGGCGACTTCATCCCAGGTCCAGTTGGATTTCTGTGTATCGGTGAAGATGATGCGGGTCTCGAGGTATTTCTGATCGGTATCCGACCAGACGAAATAGTCCCGATACTTTGAATTCCGATCCCTGCGCGCGTCCTGGAACCAGGGGTGCTGATCCGAGCAGTGGTTCAGGACCAGATCCATGATGATCTTCATGCCGTGATCATGAACCGCATCGATCAGTTGCTTGAACTCATCCAGCGTGCCGAAGCGCGGATCCACATTCATGAAATCGCTGATGTCATACCCGTCATCCGCCATGGGAGAGGGATAGATCGGCTGGATCCAGATGCAGTCGATCCCGAGGGATTTCAGATAATCCAGCTTTTGCATAATACCGACAAAATCGCCGTACCCGTCACCGTTCCCGTCCATAAAGGAGCGGGGATAGATCTGGAAAAAATAGGCGCTCATATACCAGGGGGTCTTGTTCATGTCAAACCTCTGTAAAAAATAATACCTGTCTATATTATAAAGAAAAAATTGAATCCGTGGGGATTTCTGATAAAGAAGCGCCAATTCCGGTTCGGGAACGAATCCGTTTGACCCTGTATGGGCGAAGCTCCTGATTGCACATGATTGGCGCAGAGTGCTGCGCCTCACATGACAGACAGGCGTCCGTTCTCACGCACTTATGAACCGGAAGAGTTTTGTTTTATGAAAACTATTTCGAAAGCTCAGTAAGTTGATCCATAATTGCAATGACAACATCACATGTTTCTGAAAACTCGATTCCGGCAGCATAATCAAAGTCTTTTCTGTAATCATTCCAATGCTGATTCATCACAGGGCTGCTGCTGACCACCTGCATAATCTCCCTGTATTGTTTAAGAACATCAATGGAACTTCGTTTTTCTGCGGTTGCCCTCAATGCTTCTTTTAGTATGTCCAAATCAATGGTCTCATATTGCAATTTCTTTAAGGTAAATATGTCGTAATAATCCCTTGGCCTTGTATTCTGGTCTCCTCTGGAAATAACTGTCTCCAGTTTTTCAGCCAGAATCGTTGGAAGATTGTAAGCAAGTACATTGATACTCCGGTCTTCAAGCATCAGTTTATAATCATACTCGATTTCTTTTGGTGTGATCTTATCACCAGTCGTGATATCAAGTTTCAGCGGAACAGCCATCTTTTCATAGTTTGCTGTAAGTGCGACACGATAGCCGGTGTACTCATCACCCTCCCGAATTTCTCCGATACTTCTGAATTCAAACGAAATGTTATCATCAATCGGGATAATGAGGATTTCTTCAATCATTTTTTGGATGGTTTCTGCATTTACCGGATAACCTTTGATGGTTGCATCCATGTCCATAGTTGCACGTGAATCCAATCCGACCATTGATGCAATCAGGAATCCTCCTTTGATAATGAAATTATCCCGATATGACGAGAGCGATACCCGTTCCAGAAACCGTTCAAGCATATAGTTTTGCAGGACGAGCTGAGCGGATATTTTCTTTTTCTTGGCGATGTTTTTAATAATAGCTTTCAACTGCATTGCATTTTTCATAGCAGCACCTCCAAATATGTACGGATTTTTTCTTCCACACGCAGCTTATGAGCATATTCTGACAAAAGCGGAATATTTCTATCTTTCCGGGAAGAGTATTTTTTAATCGCATCTGTGATAATTTGAATATCTGTACGGTTCCGCGGGCGTAATATATCACAAAGCGAGCGTTCCGCACAGTATCCTTTAACTTTGTTGCCGCCCGGTGTTTTTAATTCGACTACTCCAAGACTATACAAAGGCTCTTTTGATCCGCTGCATATGATCCCTTTCCGTTTTGGTGCGGAGAGATTATAGGTTGCAGGGAAAACCATATGAAATCTGTTAGGTGTTCTGTCTGTCAGATCACATAGAAACAGTGCTGTTTCAAGGGAAAAGATACCCCGCTTATACCGGCTTTGTAGATTTACAAACTCATCTTCCCACACTTCCGGCAGCGTATAAACACCCCTTGATGCCTTTTCAAGCACGCCGTTATCCGACAGATATTTCAGCGTGCCCCGGGATATTCCGGCATTAACGACTATTGAAGTAGTAATAATACCATTATTCTGTTTTGCTAATTCCAATATTCTCTGAGTATCCAACATATCACTTTTGCCTTTGTTAACTTTTATGCTTGTTATTATATAGTAAACAAGCATAAAAGTCAATAGTGGAATGAGCTTAATTTATCCCGCTATTTATCTTGCCATTCAGTGGCGTAATAAATGGAGGGATTAGTTCTGAAAATTTCCACCTGACCAGTTTTTCATTATGCGAAAATTTTTGCCTTTGCGGCGATGAGAAAATCAATTTCGTAATACTGACTGTTTTCACCGGCGCTCCAGGTGTGATAATATAGCCTTTGCATACAATCAAAGAAAAGTGTACTCAATATCGAAATTCTCCCTTGGAAAAGTGCGGTATAATATAAGAATCTCGTTTAGAAAAGTGCGCGTAAGGGGACAGAGATCGGATATGTTTGAAAGAAAAATAATGGAAGAACTGATCCGTTGGAAAAATGATAACGGAAAGAAAAAGGCCTTGGTCATTAAAGGACTGCGCCAAATTGGAAAAACAACAACGGTACGACAATTTGCCGAAGAAAATTACCGGAATATCGTTTATATCGATTTCAAACGGAATCAGAGCATTAAAAAGGTTTTTGATGATGATCTGACTGTTGACCGCATAACGCTGGATCTTACGGCAAGCATGCCGGATGCAAAATTTGTCTCTGGAAAAACGATAATCATCTTTGATGAAGTACAGGAATGCTC
Organism: Flexilinea sp.; assembly: GCA_017432685.1. GTDB lineage: Bacteria > Chloroflexota > Anaerolineae > Anaerolineales > Anaerolineaceae > Flexilinea. The sequence continues at coordinate 6,975 of JAFRIR010000049.1, forward strand.
AGGAGCCCGTGCTTCTTTAAAATCTTTCATGGAGGATGGTCGGTATGATGTGATCTGCACCGGATCTTTACTTGGTATCAAGGGATATAACAAAAAGAAAAGTTCCGGTGTTCCTGTCGGATCAGAACGAATTCTTTATATGAAACCAATGGATTTTGAAGAATTTCTTTGGGCAAAAGGAATAGATAAAAAACTGATAACTTATCTGAAAGAGTGTTATGAGCAGAAACGACCAATACGGGAATCTGTCCACGAAGCAATGCTTCGTTATTTTCGGGAATATATCTGTGTCGGCGGACTCCCTTATGTGGTCGAACGGTTTTTGACTACAAATGATATGAATGTTGTTTATCAGGAACAAAGAGATATTCTTGATGAATATAAGGATGATTTTGGAAAACATCTTGATGAAAATGAAAAGGAAGAGACCGATTTCGCACTTTTAAGTAGGATCAATCGGGTTTTTGATTCCATACCCGCTCAGCTTGCAAAGGAAAACAAAAAATTTGTTTATTCACTTCTTGAAAAAAAGGGACGATCTGAAAATTATCTGTCAGCTATTCAGTGGCTGTATGATGCGGGGATTATTAATCTCTGTTACAACCTGAATACAATTGACGACCCTCTCGAGTGTAATAAGATCGACAACATTTTTAAAATCTATATGCAAGACAGCGGTTTATTCATTGCAATGCTTGAACGGGGAACGGCAGGAAAAATTTTACGCGGAGAAATGGGAGCCTATAAAGGTGCGGTATATGAAAATATCGTCGCAGACTGTTTTTCAAAAAAAGGAATGAATCTTTATTACTTCCATAAAGAAAGCGGTCTTGAAATTGATTTTGTAACAAGGGAAAACGGTGAAATTTCTTTAATTGAAGTCAAAGCTGCGAGCGGCAATACAAAATCCGCGGTGACTGTTTTGAAAAACAAAGAAAAATACAATGCACGAAAATGTATCAAATTGAGTGCAAATAATATAGGGACAGCAGAGAATATCATTACGATTCCCTATTATTTAGCCTTTATGATCGAAGAGGTTTGACAACCAGGACGGTTCTCTTTGTCATCCGGACATTTTATATACACTGTTCTCATCTATCCTTATGTCAGGAAAAATGTGTTTTCTCTTCCAAATAGAGCCGGAATAATGTGTTTTTTCAGCAGTAAAATTCCCGGAAAAATGTGTTATCATTATTTCAGGAGAAAAATATGGAACTGCTGCGCAGAAAAATTGACGAGAAACTGCTTGCCTGGAAGAATGATCCTACTTTCTGTCTTTTCTTTTGAAAAGGAAGAACTACAGCTATATCGGAAATCAAAAAGGATGCCTCACAAACATAGAGGCATCCTTTTCCAATGTCTAAAACCTAACGTCTTAGGTCTAATGTCTAAGGTCTGAAAACTATTATCCCTTCACGGAACCGGCCATCATACCACGGACGAAGTAGCGCTGCAGGCTCAGGAAGACGATCAGCGGGACGATCATGGAGACGAAGGCGCCGGCTGTCAGCAGGTGCCAGTCCTGACCACGGGTACCGACGATGTTCGCCAGCGCCTGTGTGATGACCATCTTCTGACCGCCGCCCAGAATGACCAGACCAACCAGATAATCATTCCAGACCCACAGGAACTGGAAAATCCCAAAAGAAGCGATGGAGGGGACGGACAGCGGCAGGATCAGGCGGGTGAAGATCGTGAAGTTGGAAGCGCCATCGATAAAGGCGGATTCCAGGATCTCCCGCGGGATCGTGCTGATATAGTTGAACAGCAGGTAAATCGCCAACGGCAGACCGAAGCCGGTATGCGCCATCCAGATTCCGAGGAACTGACCGGAAAGGTTCACTTTAGAAAGGTCAGAAAGGACCGGGACGATGGCGATCTGCAGCGGAACGACCATCATGGCAACGACCATGGAGAAGAACAGTTTTCTTCCCGGGAAGTTCAGCCAGGCAAAACCGTAAGCCGCGAATGCAGCGATCAAAATCGGGATGATCGTTGCCGGAACGGTAACGGTGATGGAGTTCAGGAACGCGGACCCCAGGGATGAACCGTTGCGGGTAAGGGTTTCGCCGTTTTCACCGGTATATTGAATCTTTTTCCCGGTCAGTACGTTGCGGTAGTTGTCCAGCGTCAGGTTGCTTTCAAACCCGACCCATTTCTTTTCATAGACCTTCAGGGTGCGGGTACGCTTGGCGCCGTACCACTGAACCTTGGATCCATCACGGAGCGTGACACCATCTTTGAGAGCGGAATAGTCGCCGGTGACGCTCATGCCATTCGGCAAAGAGACGGTCAGTGTGGAGTTGATGTCTTCATCATCGCCGATTTTCACTTCCGCCGTTTCCATCCACTCTTTATGCGGGAATACTGCCCACCAGCCGCTGTTGAACACATTGGTGGAATTGCGGAAAGAAGTTACAAACACGCCAAACACCGGGATGAACCAGATCAAACAGAGGATGATCAGGACCAGGTGGGTCAGGAAAGAAGAAGACTTCTTCTGCTCAGATAAGCTTCCGGATTTTGCAGCCATTAGAATGCCTTCCTTTCATTGAATTGTCTCAGGTTCATGATCATCACCGGGATGACCAGGATGAGCAGCACGATAGCGATTGCGGACGCACGACCGGTATTGTACTGGACGAAACGCTGCATGAAGAATTCGTTCGCGATCACGTTGGTACCGTAGTTACCGCCGGTCATGGTGTTGACCACGTCAAACGTCTTCAGGGAGAAGATCAATACCGTTGTTGTAACAGAGATGATCGTATCGCTGATTACAGGGATGATGATCCTGAAGAAGATCTGAAATTCATTCGCGCCGTCAATGCGGGCCGCTTCCAGCAGTTCGGAAGAAATTCCCTTAATGGCGGAAGAAAGTATGACCATACAGTAACCGGTCTGCAGCCAGATCATGATGATGATGAGGAAAATGTTGTTCCAGAACGGGATTTGCAGCCACGCCTGCGGTTTTCCGCCCAGCGCTACGATAATGGCATTGAGCAAACCGGTTTCGTTGCCCTGACCGCGATAGTTGTAGATGAACTTCCAGATCACACCTGCGCCAACAAAGGAGATAGCCATTGGCAGGAAGATGATGATCTTATAGTATTTTTCAGCTTTCCCGGTGCGGTCAGCCAGCACAGCGATCAGCAAACCGAAGATCACGCAGAACGCAGTACCCAGAATCAGCCACAGCAGGTTATTGCGGAAGACGATCAGCATAGCGGGATCGGTGAAGGCATAGCGGTAGTTTTCCAGGAAAGGAAGTTCCGCCGCGTCAGTTCCGCCCAACGCATTTTTCAGAGCAGAAATAACCGGATCCAGTGCGATCCAAATGATAACAATGCTGAAAATCAGGACAAACCAGCCGGATTTCTTGGACATTCCGCCTTTGATTTCAGTGCCCGATGAGAACAGCTTCCCGATCAGCGAGATCAGGAGCACCACTGCAACCGCAAGTAGAAGGATGAAAATCGCCAGCGTAATGTTCTGGTAGACAGGATCCATCGCTTCAGTCGCAGCAACTGCTTTGAAAGCTTCCAGACCGATCCATTTTTGTCCCATGGCATCTTTGAATGAAAGGATAAAGGTTCTGATGGTAGGAATAAATAATGCCCACAGCAGGATCAGGACCGCAGGACCCACAAAGATATATGGCTGGATCCGGCTGCACCAGGTTTTGGAAAACCGCTCAACAATCCAGTTCGCAAGGAAGAAAAACAAAGCTACCGAACCGACACCCCAGACAATGGCGATGATGGTCAGCAGCACCTGATTGCCTTCGTAATTCTGGAGAAACTTAATCCCGAAAGCAAACACAGCAACAATAGCAGCAACGGCAAGAATCATCCGGATGAACAACCAGAGTTTTCCGCCGGCACTTCTTGAAGCTTCGCCCATGAGCAACCCCCTAAATCAAATAAGAAATAAGAAATCAGAAATCAGAAATCGGGTGATTAAACCCTTTTTTGTAAACAATTCTGTTTTTTAAATACTGATCCCTTACTCTTATTTCTTATTTCTTATTTCTTATTTTCAAATAAGACTGCAATTTGTGCCGGGGCAGAACCCCGGCACAAATGTTTTTACAATACTACTGGCTTACGCCTGAAAGAATTACCAGCCCTTGTCGATTTCAGCAACGACGGTATCAACGTCGGAACCGGTGACGAGGTCGGTCATGCCCTTCCAGAAGGTGCCTGCACCGACTGCGGACGGCATCAGGTCAGAGCCATCGAAGCGGAAGGTGTTGGCGTTCTGGATGAATTCAGCGATTTTCGCTTCAGTCGGGTCGGCATACCATTCAGCTTTGGCATCATTGTGCGGGGACAGAGCGCCGCCCTGACCGAGCCAGAACTTCAGGGATTCACCATGGCTGAAGAATTCGAATGCAGCGAGAACTTCCGGTTTTTCATTGAAGACACCGTAGATGTCTCCACCGCCGAGGTACGGACTGCCTTCTTCTTCATCGATCGGAGGCAGATAGAAAACGTCGAAATCAACGGTCGGTTCGAGACCTTCCGGGAAGTAGGCAGTGATGAAGTTGCCCATGCGGTGCATCATACAACCGTCCACATCGTAGAACAGCGGTTTCACGGATTCGCCGAAGTTGGTGGTGGCGATAGCTTCACGGCCGCCATAAACGAAACCGTCGGTGAACCAGATCTCGCTCATGATGTCGATGGCGCGGCGGACTTCCGGAGAATCGAATTTCAATTCGCCGCGGGTCCAGGCGTCGTACTGTTCCGGAGTGACGGTGCGGAGCATGATGTCTTCCAAC
>JAFRIR010000050.1 GCA_017432685.1 Flexilinea sp.
GCATCTTCAACCGCAGCCTTGACTTCTTCCTGTTTTTCTTCAACGGCGGCTTTGGCGTCTTCGACTGTGGTCTCGACATCAGCCTTTACTTCTTCGACCGTGGCTTCGGCGTCAGCTTTGGCATTTTCAACAGCAGCCTTGACTTCTTCCTGTTTTTCTTCAACGGCGGCTTTGGCGTCTTCGACTGTGGTCTCGACATCAGCCTTTACTTCTTCGACCGTGGCTTCCACGTCAGCTTTGGCATCTTCAACAGCAGCCTTGACTTCTTCCTGTTTTTCTTCAACGACAGTATCCGTTTCGGGAACGGTTTCTTCGGTCTCTGTTTTTACTTCGTCAACTTTTTCTTCAACCTCTTCCACAGCAGTGGGTACTGCTGTGGGGGCCTGTTTTTCTGTGGAATCACAGGCGGTCAGGACAAAACTGAAAACTAACAAAACAGCTAACAAAACGGACAAACTTTTTTTCATTCTATTTCCTCCGATAATCCCGCTTTTTCTTCTGTACGCGGGCAAGTAATATTCTAATATCAAGTAGCAAAAATGGTGCCATTTTCGGAGAAAAAGTGAGCGGACAGGTGGCATGTTATTTGCAATTTAATTCAATGGATATTACCGGTTAACCGGCACGATAGAACAGAGTAAGACTCAGGGAGGAAACCGTATTATGAGAAAGAAAATGAAAGGACTCATCTGGCTTGTCCTGATCCTTATGTTTACAGCCGGATGTTCACAAACCTCCAATTTTGGACAATCGGTACAGGAATTCTTTGGCTTCAATCGGCCGACAGCAACCCCTGTTCCGGCTCCTGTTGACACCCCTGTACCACAAGTACAACAGGCGCAAAACGCAGTTCCAACAGATGCGGATCCCTTCGGTACTTCCCAGACCAACGGGACATCTCAAACCGGGGGTACCAGCATGGATAATTTAGACTGGGACGAACTTGATCCGGCTTTGATTGAACCGGACTCTGCCGGTTCGGAATCCAAAGGCACTGAGGGAGATAATTGGGAGGACGATCCCTATGCTTATTCCTTCAGCCCAAGCTCTTTTGATGATGGAACGGAAGCTGGTATCGACAGTCAGCAAAAGTCATCTGTTCCAGGCTTTGAAGATCCGGATGACCGTCCGGAAAATAATCCTCCTGCAGAGCTGTCAAACGAAAATCAGGTAAACAGACCGGCATCCGAACAAATTCCGCCGGCTTCTCAGCCACCTGTATCGCAGGCTCCATCCGGTCAACAGCCACCGATGCCTCAGCCGCCTTTACCCGGTCCGAACAACCCGTCTGGCAATCGCCCCGATAATAATCGCCCTTCGATTACATTTTATCCAATTCGTGATAATCCGGTGTTCCGCCCGATGTATGAGATGCCCCGGACCGGTTTCACGACCGGCATAAAAACGACCGTTAAAGAGAGCGTGACTTACGCAAAAACCAGCATGTCCATCTCGATCCCTACACTGAACGTGGAAGAGAACATCGTGATCGTGCCTCTGGTGGATGGTGAATTCCCGGTGGAAGGTTTGGGTGAGAATATCGGTTTGTTGGAAGGCAGCGGACCGGGAAAAGAGGACCTGTTCGTTCTGGCAGCACATAACCATCTGAACAATCAGGATCAGGGCCCATTTGTGAAGCTGAGCGCTATGAAAGAAAGCGATTTGATCTTCATCAGTGGTGCAAATGATTCTTCACGCACGTTTGTTGTATATGCCAATGAAAAATTTGCTTCTGATGACATTGACGGTCTTGCTTCCTATGTCAAACCCGGGTGCATGATCCTGATCACCTGTGAGGATGAGTCGGTTGAGGGCGGCTACCTCAATCGCCGCGTTATCTTTGCGGAAGCAAAGGAAGATTAATCTTGTTCGTTTCGGATACCTTTCGGTATCCGCACAAAATCCTCCTGTTTGTGAAATCCCCGCGGTCAGATCACAATTCTGCCGCGGGGACTTTCTTCGGAAAAAAGTAACATATTTGAAATAGCTGCCACTATCCCATATATAATTTACCTGAATTATGAATCTGGAAAAACAGCGCTTTTCAGCCTGTTTTTATGGGGGAAAATGTCTGATTTTATTATAGCTACTTCATCCACCTGTGACCTGCCGAGAACCTGGCTGGATGAACACCATGTGCCTTTTATTTCCTACAGCTTCACCATCAATGATGAGCCGGCGGTGGATGACTGCCGTGAAGAGTCCCGTGCACAGATCTACACAGGTATGCGCAGGGGTGATATTCTGAAAACTTCACAGATCAATGAGCCTGCTTATGAAGATTTCTTTCGGAAACTTCTTTCTGATGGCAAGGATGTACTTTTCCTTGATATGTCGGAAAAGATGTCAGTTTCTTTTGCCAATTGCCAGGCTGCCGCTGAAATCATCCGTGCTGAATTCCCGAATCGACAACTTTATGTGATGGATACGCGCTGCATTTCCGGCGGGTTGGGGATGCTGGTGATGCATTGTGTAGATTTGATGGAAAATGGAAAATCCTTTGACGAAGTGATTGCATGGGCCGAGGAGAATAAATTAAAAATCGCTCATCGCTTCACCGTTGATGACCTGAATTATTTGAAACGCGGCGGACGTGTTTCCAATGCTTCCGCCCTGGTGGGAACCATGCTCAGCATCAAACCGGTGCTTTATGTCCCGGACGCCGGTACATTGGACGTCGTCAAAAAATGTATCGGACGAAAAAAAGCGCTGCATGCCATTCTGGACGGGGTGCTGCATGACCTCAGTAAAACGGAAACTGCCGGACGCGATATGCTGATCCTGAATGCTGACTGCAAGGAAGATGCGGAATTTATCCGCGATGAAGTGAAAAAGGCTTACCCTGATTTCGGTGAGATCCGCATTTCTTCATTGGGCGTGGTGATTGGCGCTCATTGCGGCCCCGGTCTTCTGGCGGTCTTTTATTTCTGCGCTGAAAGAACTGCTGAATAAACCGGTATTCGTGGTAAAATTAGAGGAAAATCTCTAAAAACAACTGAGCGGGGGTATGGGGGCGGCAGCTATTGTCTGCTCCGTAAGGTACGGGCTGACGCCCGATTTATATTCGGAGCAGGAGCTTCGCCCCACGGAAACCTCCCGAGGAGAATCAGAGAATTTGTTCTCTGATTCTCCTCGGGACAGAGAAAAAATGATGTTTTAGAGGTCTCATAGAAAAGAACAAAATAGAGAGGATGATAAGATGAAACGATTCGGTTATCCGGAATTTGATGAGAATGGGGTTCGCACCCTTTCCACCTATGACAATGAATACAGTCACATGCTGATGGATATCAGAATTTACCGCATGAAGGCTGGCGATAAAAAGAACTTCTCACGCGAAGGCGAAGAAGTTGCTGTTTTGCTTCTGAAAGGGAAGGTTACCATCTGCGCGGGTGAACTCTCCATGACCTGCTCCCGCGAGAGCGTTTTCACGGAAAAACCCTATGCTGCCCATGTTTGCAGTGGTGACAAGCTCACAGTTGAAGCTTTGGCAGACGACACAGAGGTTCTGGTTCAGTGTACGCACAATGAAAAAACCTTCCCCGCGAAGGTCTACGGACCGGAAGACATTCCCTGGATCTATTCCGGAGCCAAGGGAAAATTCGGCAACACCGCCAACCGCCAGGTCAACACAGTTTTCGATTATGAACATGAACCCTGGTCGAACATGGTGCTGGGTGAGGTGATGAATGACCGCGGCAACTGGTCCGGTTACCTTCCTCACTCCCATCCACAGCCGGAATGCTATTATTTCCTCTTTGACCGGCCGGAAGGTTTTGGCGCCAGTTTTGTCGGCGACAATGTTTACAAGAGCGTAGATGGGAGCTTCTCCGCGATCCCGGGCGGTGAACTGCATCCACAGGCAGTGGCTCCCGGTTTTCTGATGTACACCTGCTGGATGATCCGTCATTTGCCCGGCAAACCCTGGCTGCAGACGGACCGCTGCGAGGATGAGCGTTACGTCTGGATGCACGATCATCAGTTTGTCAACCAGCCGGACATTCATTAGGGCACCTATAAAAACTAATGGGCGGGGGTATGGGGGCGGCAGCCCCCGGAAACCTCCCGAGGAGGATCAGAGAATTTATTCTCTGAATCTCCTCGGGACAGAGAAAAATTGGAGTTTTTAGAGGTTCCCATTAGTTCGAATAATGTTGAAAATAAAAGAGCTGTTCCCGGAACAGCTCTTTTTATATTCAACGATAATTCAGATAATGTATGCTTTTTCAGCTCCAAGACTTTTGGCTAATTCAACATATTTCAGTGCGTAAGCTTCATCCGTGGTGAATTCGCCCAGCTCCGGCAGATATTTCTCCCGGACACCGAAGGGACGGTAGCGAATGATTTTGTAAAAGCAGCGGTCCCTAATCACTTCACTGACATATCGGACGGCTGCTTCATTCTCCTCATCCCGTCCGGGAAAGATGATCGTTCGTACTTCGTATAGCTTTCCGTGCTCCAGAAGATAGTGCAGATTCTTCAGTACGATCTCGCGGTCATGGCCGATCAGATGCCGGTGCCATTCCTCCGGATAAGCTTTCATATCCAGCATGACGCCGTCGCAGACCTTCAGCACCCGGGGGTCAGCCTCAAAATCAAAGGAACCGTTGCTGTCGATCAGACAGGTTTTCCCAAGTTTCTGTACCTCGGTAAACAGTTCAATCAGAAATTCATTCTGCTGTGTACATTCCCCGCCGGATGTGGTGATACCGGCGATATAGGGTAATGTGCGATGAATTTCCTTCATCACATCCGGTACGCTCATCCAGGTGATTTTCGGGGAGGATGTGTGCGGACAGACTTTGATACAGGTGTCGCACTGTACACACTTTTGCTTATCCCAGACAACTTTTTTGCTTTCATCAAACGAAAGCGCCTGCACAGGGCAGTTCCTCACGCAGACCCCACAGTTCACGCACATGTTGATGGTTTCCGGGTTGTGGCAGAACAGGCAGTTGAACGGACATCCCTGAAAAAAGATGGCGGTCCGATTGGACGGACCGTCAACGTTTGAAAAGGGAATGATCTTATTTACAGGAGCGGTTAATGTCATCTTGTTTCTGTACTCTGCGGTCCAGTGCGTGCCCGCCGTCCTGTGCGCCTTTGCCGAAGACGGTGACATTGTTCAGGGACTGCTGACGTTTGTTCAGTTTCTCGATTTCGGATTTCTTGACCAGGTAGCCTGTAACGCGCACCACGTCATTGTTTTCCAGATAGCCGGAGAAGTAGCGCAGCCCGTTGGCAAGGGAACCTTTGATGATCGGTAAAATGGCTTCCGGTGTCTTGAGATAAGTCTCTTCAAATTTGAAGATGTCTCCGGTGCCGGTCGGGAAATATTTGTGGAATTTCTCATTGACTTCCAGCTGTTCCAGAATGGTGGGTTCAGCGCCGATCGGAATGCGGGTGCCCGGAGCGTCATCCATGCCGTCAGTGTCAATGCCGACCTGAGCATGGAGACGGTAGCGATGCCCGTAGGCGTCACAGTAGGGCGCTTCATGTTCGGCAACACGTTTTTCGATCGCGTCCATGATGCGGATGCCGAGGCTGGTGGCTTCTTCATTGAGACCGAAGCCCTTTTTGTTATCCTTAATTCCCAGCAGGTTATTGCAGCATTCCGCCAGCCCGACAACGCCGAACATTCCGGTGAAGTTTTCCTGCTTCACGAAGCCTTCAGTGGCCAGGAAATTATGCTTGAAGAAGGTGGATTCCTCTACGATGAATTTGACGCGCTTGTCCATATATTCCAGCTGAAGGTCGATATATTTCGGCAGTTCGTTTTCGAAGAAATCATCAATGGATTTGGCATCCAGGGAGCATTCATAGAGCCTCATGCGCGGCAGGGTGAAGCCACCGCCGCCGATGTTCAGGCCGTTGTAGCAGGAAGCGATGGCATACCGCTCGCCCCATTCGCTGACGAACATGCGGTGATTGGCGAAGGAAGGTTTAGCTGTGCGCAGCATACATTTCACGCAGGCCATGGCGAAGTCATCGGAGGTCTTTACCGGGTCATATTTCAATGTGATGTTCGGAATTGCAAGCTGCATTTCTTCCGTCAGTTCCAGCAGCAGACGTCCTGTGACAGAGTCTTCCGGCCCGATGTTGGCGTGAACAAAGGAGTCCGTGAGGGTCTTATCGATCTGCTTCAGGAACAGTCCCAATACCTTCTTCGCGTAGGCACGGTCTTCTTTGATTACAAAGGGTTCCAAAAGGGTGTCCAGACTGCCCAGGTAGACCGGGAAGGTGGTGATGGAGGGAACATGCCGGTAGAAGATCTCCAACACATTGACCGCCTCTAACAGGTCCTTCGGCGGTTCAAGTTCCAGAAATTCGCAGCCCTTTTGGAACAACAGCTCATAGTCCGGGCAGATATAGCGCGGACGGTAGGGCATGCGGCCTTCGTTGAGGTCACAGAGAGCGCCTTTGGCTTTTGCGGCATAGTATTCATCGCTGTATACGATGGTGTCATCCGTACTTTCGCCCAGACGGGCAAGTGCGATCAACTCCTGATTATAGGTCAGGGTCTCGTCTTTGATAATATTTAAAGCTTCACTCATAGTTTTTGTTCCTTAAATTATGCCCGTTCGATTTGACAGCTATGATGCTTGAATGACGGGTTATTGTTTGTTACACTCCTGTCGTAGCTAATACCAACGAGGATAATGTTTCCTTTGTAGTGTTCAAGTCTGTCCGGGTATTTTTGCTGATGTATTTGAGAAATTGCGGAATCGGCACTTTCAGAGTATTTCAACTCAATCACCATTGCCGGTATGTGCGGCAGTTTTGGCAGATAGACTATGTCGGCGTATCCTTTGCCTGTGTCGAGTTCAGGAATGATTGTATAGTAGTCCTGTGCGCTGTAATAAGCCAGTTGGATTGCATAACTCAGTGCAGCTTCGCTGTGGTATGTTTTGTTATTGGCCTTGTCATGTGCTGCTTCGATCAGGGCTGCTGCGGTTTCCTCATCACCGGCCCAGGTAGCATCCAGAAGTTTCCGGGAATTTTCCAATGCCCGGAAGGATGTTTTCCACTCCTTTGATTTTGTGGATGTTTTAAAAACCTGCAATACTTCCTGATTGGGAATGAAAACCTCTTCTGTAAGTGTGTCATAACCCAGATAACCGAGATGGATCAGCATTGTCAAAATATCATCCTTGCTTTCGAAACTGGTCATGTCGTTCTGATAACCGGTGATGTCGGTTTTAATTCTGCTGCCGCTCATCAGGATTGCAACTTCTTCTTTCAGTCCGTCAAAATTCCAGTCAATATATTGGCGCAGCGCTTCGAAAGTTTCGGTCTGATTCCAAAAGTTCTCAATAAACCCGGTGTATATTGATTTAACTACTGACAGCGGGCTGTAGAGTGCAAAGTGATTTGGCGGAAAAGATGAGCCTGTTTCGGTAAATCGCCTGTGATCCGGATCCGGCGGAACGATATCGATAACGTGATAGCCGTCATACCATTCCTTCATTTTTTCGAAATTTCGTCCATAAGCCCGGCATAGTTCCTTTACTTCCGCTGTTGTGAAACCTGTGAAGGATGCCAGCTTCATAGGATGAATCATCGAGTATTCGTCAAACATATTGAGAGCAGAGTGTTTTCCGTATTTTTTAATCGGTAGAATACCGGTCAGATATGCCAGTGCAATGTGCGCTTTGTCTTTTAACCAGTCACGGAGAAAGTCAAGATAATATTTTTGACCCTCCTTATCATTTGGGTACTCTCTGAAAAAAGCGTCCCATTCATCAATTAAAATGATGAAGCGGGCTTTGGTGTAACGGAAATACTTTTCCAAAGAATACGTGAAATCGTCAGTGTCAATTTTTACCTCGGGAGCAGATTCAGCTACCTCCTCAAGAATTCTCTCTTTTAGTATTTTTATGGATTTTTCAATATTGCAGCCGCTGCCGATAAAATCCGTCATAGTGAGGTGAATTACATTGAACTTTCCGAGATATACATCCCAGTTTGGATCATTTTGTGCAATTTTGCAGTCTTCAAAAAGGGACCTGCTATCTGCCTCTGCCTCCCGGTCGTAATAGGCACCCAGCATGTTTGCTGCCATGGTTTTACCGAATCTGCGCGGACGGGAAACGCACAAATATTTCTGATTTGTGCCGAGAACGCTGTTAACATATAGAATCATTTCTGTCTTGTCAACATAAATCTGCGACCGTTTGGCTTCCTGAAACATATAATTTCCCGGATTCAGGTAGACTCCCACTTCAGCGACTCCTTTCTCGTTGACCCTTCTTCTATTACAGATTCTACCATAAATTCGAAAACATGGAGACACTGCTGTCATGCGGTGTCTCCATGAGCAGGAATGAATTAAAAATGTTCCGTACCGATATATCCGTAATCCTCATTTTCGACCGCTTTTTTCACAGCAGCTTCATCCAACGGACCGGAGAGTGAGATGATGGCGGTTCCCGCTTCATGGCTGGCTTCGGCTGTTTCGATGAACGGCAGGGACTCCAGTGCGGTTTTAATGGCTCTTTCACAGTGTTCGCACATCATGCCTTCGATACGGACAGTTGCCGTCTTCTTTCCCCCGTCAGATGTTTTGACCGGAATATCAACGGGACAGGCTGCCGGAGGCTCCGGTTTAGCCGCATCAATGTTGATGGACTTCCTGTTCCGCATCGGTTTGTCATGGAAACTGTCATGTACCTTGAACAGGTTCAGCCGCAGGGCATTCATACAGACGGTGAAACTGGAGAGGCTCATGGCCGCGGCACCGATCATCGGGTTCATTTTCCATGGGAACAGTCCGGCTGCCAGCGGAATGCAGATGGCGTTATAGAAGAAAGCCCAGAAGAGGTTTTCGTATATGTTTTTCAGAACGGCACGGCTCAAGCGGACTGCCGCGGATACATCGGTGAGCTTGCTGTTCATCAGGACGATGTCGGCGCTGTCAATGGCAACATCGGTTCCGGCGCCGATGGCAATGCCGATGTCAGCGCGGGTCAGGGCCGGAGCATCGTTGATGCCGTCACCGACCATGGCAACCTTGCCCTGCTCCTGGAGCTTCCGGATCACCGCTTCCTTGCCATTCGGCAGAACGCCTGCGATGACGTCATCAACACCGGCCTCCCGGGCAATGGCATTGGCAGTCTTTTCGTTGTCTCCGGTGAGCATTACGGTAGTCAACCCCAGTGCTTTCATCTCACGGATAGCCTGAGGAGAGTCTTCCTTGATCACATCGGCAACTGCTATTATGCCGAGCAGTTTTCCGTCTTCTTCAAAGAACAGCGGCGTTTTGCCCTGTTCGGAAAGTTTGTCTGCCTTTTCAATGACATTCGGTGACAGCGAAATCAGAGATTCGATGAAAGAGCGGCTGCCGGCATGGAGCAGATGTGATCCGAGTTTTCCTTCAAGGCCGTTCCCCGGAAGTGCCCGGAAATCGCTGACCGATTCATGCGATTGCAGGCCTTTTTCTTCCGCTTCTTTCACGACAGCTTTCGCCAGCGGGTGTTCGCTTTTTTGTTCCAATGCATAGGCTTTGGTGAGCAGGCTTTTATCAAAGGCGATCGTATCAGCAACCTTTGGTTCGCCTTTTGTGATCGTACCGGTTTTGTCCATCACGATGATGTCGATCCGTCCGACCGTCTCCAGAGATTCACTGGTTTTGTAAAGGATTCCGTTTTTTGCCCCCATGCCGTTGCCGACCATGATGGCGACGGGGGTGGCAAGCCCCAATGCACAGGGACATGAGATTACGAGCACAGAGATGCCGCGGGCAAGAGCAAAACTGAGGCTCTGTCCGGCGATCAGCCAGCCGATGATCACGACAAGGGAAATGCCGATGACCGCGGGGACGAATACCGCTGAGACTTTGTCCGCAATGCGGGCGATGGGAGCCTTGGTGGCGGCAGCATCGGAGACCATTTTGATGATTTGCGAAAGCGTCGTGTCTTCCCCGACACGGGTCGCACGGCAGCGGATGAATCCTGACTGGTTGGTGGTTGCTGCGGAGACCTGATCACCTTCGGATTTGTCAACCGGGATGGATTCCCCTGTCAGGGCGGATTCGTTGACTGCGGTGGAGCCTTCCAGAATGACCCCGTCTACAGGGATGTTTTCCCCGGGACGGACGACAAAAATATCGCCGCTCTGTACTTCTTCAATACTGACTTCGATCTCTTCGCCATCCCGGACGAGTACCGCTGTTTTCGGAGCGAGCTTCATCAGGCTCTTGAGTGCGTCCGTGGTGCGCCCTTTGGACATAGCTTCCAGCATTTTTCCGACAGTGATGAGGGCGGGAATCATGGCGGCAGTCTCAAAATAGAGCTGGTTATGGTAGAGGTCCATCAGTTCCATGTTTTCTGCTCCGTTTGTGATCATGCCGCACATCTCATAAAAGACGAAAGTGGACCAGGCAAAGGCGACTGATGAGCCGAGCGCGACCAGGGTATCCATGTTCGGTGCGCCATGGAACAGTGAACTGAAACCACTGGTGAAGAACTTGCGGTTGATGAACATCACGATGGCTGCCAGGATCATCTGCGTAAGCGTCAGTCCCAGATGGTTGTGATGAAAATATGCCGGCAGTGGCCAACCCCACATGTTGAATCCCATTGTGATATACATCAGTGCGATCAGGAACCCGATGGAGAGGATCAGACGCCGTTTGAGTTTCGGTGTTTCACGGTCTTTCAGCGCTTCTTCCTCTTCGGCGATATGATTTGTTTTAGCGGATTTCTCTCCGACACCTTTCAGTGAGGCTCCGTATCCGGCAGCTTCCACCGCGTGGATGATGTCCGTGGGTGCTGCACTGCCTTCCACCCCCATGGAATTGGTCAGCAGACTCACCGAAACGGAGTTCACCCCCGGAACTTTCGACACTGCCTTTTCCACCCGTGCCTGACAGGCCGCACAACTCATTCCCGTAACGATATATTGATCCATATTCCCTCTAATCTATAATGTCTAATGTCTAATGGCTAAAGTCTCTTATCTCATCAATTTCTGCATCAGTTTGACGAATTCGTCGATGGACTCATCGTTTCCTTCCCGGATGTCATTCGCAACACAACTGCGGATGTGGCAGGCAAGCAGTTCTTTGTTGAAGCTGTTCAGTGCACTTGTGACGGCGGAAACCTGTACCAGAATATCCGGACAGTAGGCGTTTTCTTCGACCATACGCTGGATCCCGCGGATCTGTCCTTCAGCCAGTTTCAGCCGGTTGATCAACTTTTTCTGTTCTTCGTCGGTTCGGTATTTTTTGCGGTCACTGCATTGTGGGCACGATAATTCTTCGTTCATTTTCTGTCTCCTTGACAAAGGGACTGAAAGTCCCTTTATTTAAATACCCCATAGGGGTATAACAAATAATATACCCCTATGGGGTATTTGTCAAGGTTAAAAAGAAAAATCAGTAGAAATAAATCTCGCGGACAGACCAGTGAACATCAGCCGGCTCTGTATTGCGGATGCGCAGCCATTTTGTTGTTGTTTGCGGAAAGCTGAGGTCGAACAATCCGGAGACGGTCAGTGGAAGTGGTTCCCAGGTTTCTCCGTCAGGAGAAATGCTGACTTCCGGAGAGCGGGCATATTCCCGTTCATCATCACCCGGAGCAAGGGACAAGCCGGTGAGAATGGTCGGTTCGGTAAATTCAATGATCAGGCTGTCTTCCGGGTTTTGGGGTGTGTCACTGCGCCATTCAGTGCTCAGATCTCCGTCGATGATCTCCCGGGCAGCAGGTGTGTGCTGTGAAATATTCGTATGTAGACCGGGATGGCGCCGATAGATTTCGGCGAGTTTTGTCCCGTCCCGTTCGACAGCGTGGATCTGTTCGTATAACGGGAATTCCATGGAATTCCCGACTGTGTCGCTGTAATTATAAATGAGGTAATCAGGCTGGACACGGTGCAGTGCGTTATAGTTACGAATGGAAATCTTTTCGCGTACCTCCGGCAGCAGTGCGATCAGGGCATTGTCAAGGCTTTCATTCGTTTCTCCCACGCTGAATTTTTCTGCCTCCTGTTTATCGAGCCATTCCAGGCATTCTCGTGTCGAGAGACGCCAATAGTCCCGGTCAAAATCTGCCAGTCGGTTTTGAAACAGCGGGTTCAAATAAACATATTCGTAAGGGTGCAGGGCGATGATGCGGGAGGCACTCCATACCGCGGAGATCAGTATCAGGCAGATCATGATCCTGCTGTATATTTTTTCCTTTATGCTGAATATAATGTTGAGGCCGTCTGCCGTAAACCAGAAAATGGGTACATAGAAGAAGTACATATGCCGCCAACCGTTATAAAGTACCGGACGGATCAGCATCACAGCGAGGATCCCCAGACAGAGAAAGACGCTCATAAATCGATCCATCCGGTCAGCTTTGGAGCGAAAACCCTGTGTCAGCCCGACAGCCGCCAGTATCTGCGGAATGAGAGGTGTTGAGATGAAGATCCAAACAGGCAGATAATATATCGGCAGTGCGTTTTCCGGATAGTGTTTTCCGAAGAACAGGATGCTTGCCATCCCGCCGGTTTCCTGTGTCCGTTGTTCCCCGGTGGCAAAGGTCCGGAATGCTGCGGTGAGTTCAGGAATGAGATTTCCCCAGAAAAGCGGGGTGAAGAGATACCAGAAGAAAAAGGCGCTCCCGATCAGGACCAGGTTGTAACGCCTTTTTTGCCGGTCCGGACAGATGAGTCCGAAGAGTGGGAGCAGAACCAGCACCAGCGCAAAGAAGCGGGTGTTGACAGCCAGTGCAAAAAAAGCCCCGCAGAGCAGTGCGGTCAGGATCCCCGGACGGCGGGTGAAGAGCTCGTAACTTAGCAGGGAGATCCACATCAGAGAGACCAGCATAACATCCCGGTCGTTGATAAATGTTTCTCCAAAGAGACGGGGTGCCAGTATATGCATCAGCAGCAGAAAGAAAACCACATCTTCCCGTTTATGATGCAATTTTATCAGAATGCCAAGGCAGACCAGTGCGGAAAAATAAACAAGGAAATTCCAGAGATGCCGCAGTCGCAGTACGGTACTGACGTCCAGAGAGAAGCCTTTCAGCGCTTCGATGATGACGGTGGGAAAGGTCGCTGCCTGACCATAGTAGCGGTTGTAATAGTCTTTCAGCTTCGGAAGATTCCCGAAATCGGGCGGTTCTTTCCCAAGACGTTCGCAGACCGCCGTCCAGGTGATGTGCCCCGCCTCGATCTGGTTGATCTCGTCCGAAGCAGCTCCGTAATCACGGAAGGTTATTATGCCGTTATACAGAAATACCATCAAAAACACTGCGGTCAGGAATCTCCATATAATTTCATTTGTGTTTCTTTTCATTTTATACTTCTTTTCTAATTTTTTTATGGTTCTTTCTTACAGAATTTTTCTGGGTCGATATGTTTAGTAATGTTTTTTATTGATTATAAAAAGGGTTCACGGTAACCTTTGATTTTATAGGATTAAGAATTATAATGTTATTTGTTTAAGATGTAAAAAATTGCTTGATATGATAAACAGCACGGAAACTAAGGTCTCAAGCAGGAAAAGAAATGGCTTTTCTGGAGAATATTTTCATATCAAAAAGCCTGGTTACTATACACATTCTTACACATGAATGGAAGGTTCGTTTGGAAATAAAAAAAAGACAGCTATTGGGCATATTTATGCTGAATGTTTTTGTCATTTTGAGCATATTCTATTGGTTTTTCATTTCCGTAAAGAATTTGCCAAAGTATGAATATTCTATAGAAGACTGGAAAAGTGAGCATACGATTTATGAAAATAATGGTTTGAAACCTGATGAATCGATAAAGAATTCCGGACGTCAGACAGAGTTGTTATGGGGGCCATACCGTTTTTTGAAAAGAGGTTCTTATACAGCGGTCATTAATTATTCCACAGATGAAGATCAAAGCTGTCTTGCTACTGCTGCGGGTGGATCCGCTCAGCTATTTGATTCTTCAAGAGGTTTGTTGAGCCATAATTTCCATACAGTGAATTATCAGTTTGAAGTTTCTGGTGATGTTAATGAATTTCAACTTGTTATTTACTATACCGGTACAGGAAATTTTACAGTTCATTCAATTTCTGTTGTATCAAATAATAATCAGACAAAAAGGATCTCGTCAGAATTGATTTTTGCTGTCTTATGTATGGATTGTCTGTTGATCTTGTTCCGGCTGGATAAGGTGAAAAGAAGGACTTTTGCATGGCTCATGGGCATTTGTATCTTTCTGTCTATGCCGTTGGCGGTTAAAGGGATTAATAATGGTGCTGATCTTGGAGTCCATTATCTCCGAATCGAAGCGATTCTTCAGGCGATCCGTTCCGGACAGTTTCCTGCAAGGATTTCATCCGTAACGCTTTACGGTCTTGGTTATCCGTTTTCGATTTATTACAACGATCTGTTTTTATACTTCCCTGCAATTCTGCGCCTGCTGGGGTTTTCCGTCAACACTGCTTATAAAATATATGTCTTCTCTGTAAATGTCTTGACAGTTTTCCTGTCCTATGTTTCTTTTAAAAATATTTTCGGGAAAAGAAACATCAGTTTGATCCTTACCTTGTTATATTCGTCTGCCTCGTACCGTATGTTGAATATCTGGGTCAGAGGAGCAGTCGGTGAATATACAGCTCAGATTTTCCTCCCGTTAGTTGCAATGGCTTTGTTTAGAATTTATATGGAGGAAAATTTTACTTTCAGACGTATGTTTATCAATAGTATACTACTGGCAGCCGGGATGACCGGGATTATCGGTTCTCATCAGTTGACAACGCTCATGACCTGTTTTGCGATTGCATTGACATGCCTGTTCTTTTTGAAAAAAACAATTCGAATCCATACACTTTTTACGCTTGGAATTTCTGTGCTTCTTGCTCTTTTCCTTAACCTCTATTTTCTGGTACCATTTATAGATTATTATATCAATGAACCGACAATCATTAAATCCATGGTTGATACAGATACAACAATGATCCAGCATTATGGGGCTTTTCCGTTTCAGTTTGTGGATTTTTTCCAGAGCCTGAATGGTGAGCATGGTTATCCGTTGGAAGGTCGTCTGCAATATACTCCGGGTTTTGCATTGATGGTGTTTTTCTTTATTGGCATTTTTCAGCGGTTTCGGAATACAGGTTCTCTGTTTTTCCGCTTTTCTCTTTTCCTATCTTTTTTGATGTTATTCATTTCATCAGATATTTTCCCCTGGAACTGGTTGACGCTCCATGTACCTTATTGGAAATTATTAACAACCATACAGTTTCCCTGGCGTTTTTTAGTGATCGCAGACCTTTCTCTTACACTTCTTGCCGGGATCATTCTTGATAATGAGAAAATTCCGGAATATTTTGTTCCCGGCTTGCTGATTTCTGTACTGTTGATGTCGGTGTGGTTCTGGGGTGACCTGACCAATCACGGTAAAACAATCTATATTTATGATACCTCAGGTGTTCTTCCAACGTGGACCGGACTTGAATATCTGCTTGATGGTTCTGAGCGAGAAAAAATCGTTGCAGATGCAGAGGTTGAAAATATGGATAAAGCGGAATCCGTGTTTCGTAGTTCCAATGTGTTGAAGCTCCACTGTATTGCGGGGGGAGGAGAAGGTCCGCATCTTGTGACAGCTCCAGTATATTATTACAAAGGGTACCATGTGACCGATATGGACGGAAATGAATTATTAATCCAAAATGGTAACCAAAACAGGATCATGTTTGAGGTTCCTGATGGGTTTGAAGGAATCGTTACAATTGCTTTTCAGGATCCTGAATATTGGCGGGTTTCATTAATCATTTCCGGCTTGAGTTTCGTATTTTTGATTGGATGTTTCATGATATGCAAAAAGAAAGATGGGATGGTACTCGCTTGAAGATAAAAAAACTGAATACGTCTGAATGGATTCTTACAGCCTTATTACTGCTTATACTGTTCATAACGATCAGAACGAATTGGTATGTAGCACATCATATCATAGATGATGATGCGGCTTCGGAATTAATGCTTTCCAATCTAATGAAGCAGGATAAGTCTTTATTTCCCACAGACTGGTTTTATTCTACAGAACTGATCCTTCATAATCAGCTCGTATATGGCTTCTTTTTCATTATTTTAGATGGCTGGGCGAATGTCCGTTTTTGCGGGACTTGCGTGATTCAGATTTTGTACCTGCTTTCCTTTTTTTATATGATGTCTCAAAGCGGGCTGAATCGGAAAGCAATTCTCATCGGATCGATTTTGATTCTGCTGCCTTATTGTGTTTCTTATGGGCGTTCTATATTGTTTCACTGTTTCTATGTTCCCCGTCTGGCCCCGGGATTCCTGCTGACAGGTCTGTTCTTTTCTTTTCTCAAAGAGAAAAAGTTCGGAACGGTTCCCTATCTGATCCGGATGTTTTTGCTAGTCATAATTTCTTTCGTTAATTCGATGCTTTATGTCAGGCAGGTCATTATCACGATGCTTCCGTTATTAGGGTGTCTATTCTTTTTCCTGTTAAGCCATACGGAAAAAGATAAAACAGATTATCAGCGGTGGATGCTGATACCTGTCATCATGACTGCCGCGGGATGCTGCGGGATGCTCTGTAACTCGTGGATTATGATACCATCATTGGGACTTTATCAGCAGACAGATCAAACACTGAAAGTCCTCCCGTTTTCTCAATGGGGCGCGATCCTTGAAGCGCTTCTCATGCAGTTCGGTTTCCGCACCAATGTCAAAATATTCAGTGTCGTCGGTATATTATCGTTGGGTGGATTGCTCTGTGCGGTTATTATGATTTTTTTCTCTTCTCTTGACCTGTTTCGGAAGGAAATCAAGGATTTTCGGGAATATGTCTTACGAACGATGCTGCCTGTCGGGCTGCTTATCAATCTGTTTATTTTTATTTTTGGGGAAGTCCCATTCCGGCTGCGGGCGGACTATTCCCGTTATCTGGTCCCTGCATCTGTCTGGGTTATTCCGGCTATATGCTGCCGAATCAGCATGCCGCACCGCCTGCCTCATATCAAAAGAGTTCTGTTCTTTTTGTGCCTGAGTTTCTTTGTTCTGAATGGGGTATATAATGAGAGGTCTTTCCGACATGCGGAAGATTTTGGGCAGCCTTATGACGGCCTTTCATACGATAACCCGCACCTGGCTGATGACCTTCAAACAGCCGTTGAGTACATCCGTCGGCATGAATATGATATGGGATATGCCTTTGCAGGGGAAGCGAATACAATGGTCGAATTGTTGAACGGCTTTCCGATCGTCTCCCTGCGTCGGACACCTGATGCAGCTTTTGAATATACAAACTGGCTAAGCCTGAAGAGCTATAAGACGCTTCCCGCAAAAAGAGCCTTTTTCCTGATGAGAACTGACGATGAAGTGTTTTATAAAGATCAGCTTACCATAAGCGGAGCGGAGCGGGTCTATTTTGACGACGAAGGATATGTGATCTACGACATCTCAGACATTCCTCGTTTCCGAGAGGAGATCCGCGAACCATTACAATAACAGGGCATCCAAATTTCTTTTTCGGATGCCCCGACTTAATTCAGATGACTTTCAACAGGGTTATGGAAACACTGATTTATATGTTATGAGTCAAAGGAGACATTTTTTTGTTGACTCATTATGAGGCAATAGAACAGCTCTCACTTGACTCGATTGTCGTGAAACTGGCATTAATCAGCATTCTCATAAGCACTTTAGAAAGTTCGACATCTTCTGTCTATATGCCCAGCTTCGCCTTCAGCTGAGTGATTTCGTCAGCGGAGAGGCCGATGCCGAGCAGATAGTCTTCCGCGGCTTTCTGAAGGTCGACAGTGGTCAGGTCCTCGATACCGAAGGAGGCGGACATATTGCGGACGATGATCTCACGGATGGTCTCAAGGACTTCCGGCCGAATCGGGACCTGTTTGCCGTCCTGGACGTCATAGTAATTGACGTAAGTTTTCGCATAATCTTCCTGTATCTCATCCAGAGAAGCGCCCATCAGAGCTTCCAGAACGGCAGACATCAGGCCTGCACGATCTTTCCCTTCGGCACAGTGCACAAGGTATGGACCTTCATTCGCGATGATGAATCGCATCCCTTCGGCAAGGCCATCACGGAATTCAGGGGAAGTGAATGTGACCGGCAGGGCAAGGTAAATGACGTTCTGCGTGCTGTAGTAGCTTTCCTCAAAACCTTCATAAGCTTTGGCGACAGATTCGGAATCAGACATATTGATGAAGGTCTTGATGCCGGCTTCTTCACTGGCTTTGTCTGCATATTTTTCGCGTCCGATATCAGGTTTCACCGGGTTGGAGGCGCGGTAGAGTGTCTTCGGAGCAATGCCGCTGGTTGTGATCTCACGGAAGTTGGCAAATTCGGCATCGGTCAGTTCCGGGTAGTCTTCTTTTACATCGGTGCGGTTCAGTAAGCCCAGCGCCAGACGATCTACATAGCCGCCCTTTTCCTTCATTTCGATGGTAACGTTGATTGGAAATTCAATGCCTTCTTTCACCTGGTAGCGGTAATCGGGACCTTCCGGTGCGGTTTCCACGATACCCATTTCTACGCCAAGCTGACCGTAGTTGATTGCCAGACAGAGGTTCGGTTTCCCGGAAACGGTCCGGAGCAGTTTTTCGCCCATGAAGACGTCATCGTAGTTAGAGCAGACCGGAACTTCATAAGCGCCGTATCCTTCAACGGTAACAGTGACAATGTCACCCAGTTCGAAGGTTTTCAGCATTTCATCAGCTTCAATGCCGAGATCCGGATTCCCGTACTTCAGCATGTCGGGCCCATCCGGCAGAAGAGTCGTTTCCAGTTTCTGGGCAGAAGAGGTCAGCACACAAGCTAATAAAGACAAAACAACAAACAGTAAACTTACTTTCTTCTATAGAATACCCCTTTCATTGCTTCGATTATATCATATCTGCCCTGCGGGGTGATTTCAACAGTATTTTAGACATATGAAAACCCGAAGATTTGAGAAAAGATGTTTTTTCCCGTATAATAGTATTCAGAGCAGCACATTATAAACCGAAAGAAGATAGACAATATGAGCATGGTGGCATTGGATCTGGAAACGACCGGGCTGGACGTTCGGCAGGATAAGATCATAGAAATCGGAATGATCCGTTTTGACGGCGCTGAGGTTTTGGAGACCTATCAAACTTTTATCAATCCGGACCGTCCGATTCCGCCCGCTGTTACACAGCTGACGCATATTACGAACCCGATGGTCAGTAAGGCTCCGCACATTCTGGACGTGTTGGACGAAGTCTCTGAGTTTGTGGGCAATGATACCATTGTTGGTCATAACGTCAGCTTTGACCTCGGTTTTTTGCGCCGCTATAAGATCCTGACGAAAAATCGCAGCACGGACACTTATGACCTTGCCTCTGTTCTCCTCCCCCGTGCGGGCCGCTATAAGCTTTCCGCACTGGCTGAGCAGTTCGGCATTGATGCTGAAGGGAAACACCGGGCGCTTGCGGATTGCACCATGACGATGAAACTTTATAATCGGCTGATCCAAAAAGTCTACGAAATGCCGTTTGAACTGCTTTCATCGCTGATCAATGCCGCCGGTTCATCTCAATGGGTTGGACTCGGTCCGCTTCGCGAGGTCTATTCTTCCCGTATCAAGGCCGGTGAGCATTTCAACAGCTCTAAGAGCTTCAAACTTCCTGTGTTTCCACCGAAATGGGATGGGGAACAGTTCGAACTGAAACCGTCAGAGCATATCCGGGAACTGGATGCGGAACAGCTTTCGGAAATTCTTTCCGAAGATGGCGCTTTCAGCCGGCATTATGAAAAGTTTGAAGCGCGGGAACAACAAATCGAAATGCTGCAGACGGTCTGCGATGCCTTTTCCAACGGACATCATATGCTCATCGAAGCCGGTACCGGCACCGGGAAATCCTTTGCCTACCTGATCCCTGCCTTTCAATGGGCGATCCAGAATGGTGAACGGGTGGTTATTTCCACCAACACCATCAACCTGCAGGATCAGCTCATCAACAAAGATATTCCCGAACTGGAGGAGATCCTCGAAATCGACCTGCGTGCAACGGTGCAGAAAGGCCGCGGAAACTATCTCTGCCCGCGCCGTCTGGTCAACATGCTCTCACGCGGGGCTTCCACGCCTGAAGAGATGCGTGTTTTAGGCAAGGTGATGGTTTGGCTCTATGAAAAAGGAACCGGAGACCGGGGCGATCTGAACATCAACGGTCCTATCGAAGGTGAGGTCTGGGGACGGATCTCTGCCGAAAATGAGGGCTGCCGTCCGAATGCCTGCCCATTCCGCAGAAAAAACCAGTGTCCGTTTTACAGCATCCGGGCACAGGCACAACATTCCCATGTCATCATTGTCAACCATGCGCTGCTGCTGGCGGATGCGGTCTATGCCAAAGGGGTGATCCCGGACTATCGCTATCTCATCATCGATGAAGGTCACCATCTGGAATCTGCCGCCACCGGGGCACTGAGCTTCAAAACATCCTTCTTTGAGATCAGCAGGGTCATTCAGGACATCGGTACGCTGAACAGCGGTTATACCGGACGGCTCCTGACTGTCCTTCAGCCAAAACTTACCGATGACACTTATGAAGAATTGCGGACGATTACAGAAAAAATCACTGACAAAGCAGAACAGCTGACTCCGGAACTGAAAAACCTGTTTGATTGTCTGCGTCGTTTCATGGATGATATCCGTGAGGGCAAGCCACTGACGATTTATGGTCAGCAGCAGCGACTGGCTTCTGAGAGCCGTTCCATGGATGGCTGGGACGAGATCGAAATCGTCTGGTCCAATTGTGAGACGCTGATGCGCTCGATTCTGAAAAAGACCAACAAGATGGCAAAGAAGATCGAGGAATCCCAAGCCGATGATCCGGATGAAGAAATTGATGAGATGAATGCCATGTTCAAAGGGCTGCATGACCAGCTCCGGGAAATCTATGATACGCTTGAAGCCCTGTTTATGAGTCCGGATCCAAACATGATCTATTGGATCGATCTTTCCGGCAGCAATTCACGGCTTTCGCTGTGCGCCGCACCGCTTTCCGTGGGACCGATGATCCAGGAAGCTTTATGGAATGAGAAAGATTGCGTGATCCTGACTTCCGCAACATTGACAACTTCCAAACAATTCGACTATATGCGTGACCGGCTTTCGGCGGAAGATGCCGACGAGATGAGTGTCGGTTCACCTTTTGATTATGAAAAGGCAGTCCTGCTATGCACGCCACGGGACGTCCCCGAACCGAACCAGCCTTCTGCTCAGTTTGTTCTGGAGCAGACGCTCATCAATCTTTGCCGGACGGTCGGCGGACGGACACTGGTGCTCTTCACTTCCTATGCACAGCTCAAGCGGACCTCGAATGATATTGCTCCGGAGATGAACAAAGCCGGTATCACTGTCTTCGAACAGGGTGAAGGAGTCTCTCCGGCTGCGCTGCTCAAGACTTTCCGGAATACGGAAAAAGCTATTCTGCTGGGAACACGCAGTTTTTGGGAAGGTGTGGACATTCAAGGGGATGCTCTCTCGGTCGTTGTTATCACCAAGCTGCCGTTTGATGTTCCTTCCGACCCGATCATCGCCGCCCGGTCCGCGACTTTTGAGAACCCTTTCGGGGAATACAGCCTGCCGGAAGCAATTTTGAAGTTCAGACAGGGGTTTGGGCGTTTGATCCGCTCGAAAAGCGACCGGGGCCTGGTGGTTATCATGGATAACCGCATCAACACCAAACGCTACGGTCAGGATTTTATCAACTCCATCCCCCGCTGCACCCGGATCACGGGCAGTGTCCGTGACCTGCCGAGGCTTGCCATTGACTGGCTGAATAAAAAATAAATGTAGCTTTTCAAAACAGAGCACGCGGAGACTGCCCTGCTGCTGCCGCGAAGCCGGCACAGCAAGGCTGTATTCCGTGATGCGTCTCTCAGTTCTGAATAGATACAGATAAAGTGTGTACCAGACTTGGTATACCTGTATCATGTGCCTCGTGTACTGTCACTGATTTCATAACAATTATAAATAAAGCCGGACACAATTTGATGTGTCCGGCTCAAATCTTTATGTCTTGTGCACTCAGCGGATGTCGATCACCTTCTGACCGAGGTTTTTCACAGCCTGCTTCAGGGTGTATTTATCGACTCCTTCTACGCGTATCGTCACGATAACATATTCATCTTTCGGTGCGCAATAGGTGCAAAACCCCTGTACATTCCCTTTGTTGTCGCTGATGGTTTGCATCAGGCGCAAAAGTTCACCGGTTTTATTTTCAACTTCAACCATCAGACGGACACCCTGACGCCGTGCGCCTGTGATTTCCATCAGGACTCTGAGCATGATTTTTTGGGTGATCACACCGGAAAAATAGCTGTCTTTGACGACCGGCATTTCATCAAAATCATAATCGATCATCATGCGGACAGCTTCTTCGATAGGGGTGTTCTCATTCACGACCAGAAATTTCTTCGTCATGAAGTCTTGCACCAGATACTCCTGATCACCGGTTTCCGTTTCTTCCAGTGTAATTTTGGCTTTTTTGATGTCGGCTTTTGTCAGGAGTCCAACCAGGGTGCCTTCCGAATCAACAACCGGGAGCCAGGGTGAATCCATTTTATCATAAGCTTCAATTGCGGTTTTTATTGGAAGGTCTGCGGAAATCCGTTTTCCCTGTGAAATCATTCGTTCACGTACAAGCATAAATGATCCTTCTTCTGATGATGGCAACCTGATATATCACATGATTTTATATGATGAATGTCAGTGTCTTCGCATATATTCTAATCATATTTTGAAGATGCGAAATCAGAAAATGATAAAAGGTGACAAAAAGTAAGAAAAACTAATGGCTCTGAATGCTGTTAAGAAACAATTTCGCCCTGTCTGTTTTTGGTGAGGCGAAAAATGTGTCACCATCAGAATACAGATGGCATCAAGAAAAGAACTCTCAAACCATTGTGGACTTAAATTACAGACTTAAAAGCATCAGGTATCAGATACAGACAACCTGATACCTGATACCCGACACCTAATACCTAATACTTAAGGGAACCTCAAAAAACAGCAATTTTTCTCTGTCCCGAGGAGATTCAGAGAATTCATTCTCTGAATCTCCTCGGGAGGTTTCCGGGGGCTGCCGCCCCCATACCCCCGCCCGTTAGATTTTAGAGGTACTCTTAATACCTGACATCTGAAACCAGATACCTGATACCTGTTACTCCGTAAACAAAGCTGTCGAATAA
>JAFRIR010000051.1 GCA_017432685.1 Flexilinea sp.
ATAACACATAACCATATTTTGTCAAGAAAAAAAGACAATTTATGACTATTTTTTGTCATATTTGCCTTTTCTTTTTTATTTATTAAAATATGGTTATGTTATATTGTTTTATCGTAACTGGCTAACCCGTGAACTGTAACGTTTACATGTTACGATTCACGGGGCTGCCATGGGTCGGTCTCCGCAGGCTCAGAATTGAGCCGGGGCGAAGCTGTTCCTCCGAATCTGATACCGGCGAAGCCGGAACCTTACGGAGGAACAGTCCCCATTTAGGAAGTTCGACGTAGTGAAAGTGTGGGAACGGACCTGAATATAGAAGCACACGGCGGGGACGGTTCGCGCACAGCGGAACCGTCCTGCTTTACGACAACGGATCCACCGACTCTATTCTTCTGTAGATCCGAATTTTTTCTCATGCGAAAAGGGTTTTCTCCTCGTTCCTGACAAAAACCTTGATTATGAATATACCTGCACCACTGATGCCAAAGGCACTGTCTTTGCCTGCCTGACTGATGGCGGTGCAGTTGTGTTTGAGTGGCCGGATCAATATGACCCGCATCTTATGAAGTTTTAAATGTTCCCTGCAATATAAAAATCCTCGCCGTGTACTTATCGGGCAGCTTTGCGGAAAGAGAACCTGTTCCGCTGTTCCAGGCATATTCGCATTTGGCATTTTCAGGGTAAAGCATCCGAACTTGAACTTCTTTATTCTTTAAAAATCCAACCGGTAAAATAACTGTATCATCGGTGCTGTTCCTGCGCCATACAGCAATGTAGGCTTTATCGTCAGTTTTAAGTCCCAAACTCACCCAGGGATCATCATAATTTGACAGGCCAATCGGCCAGAAGGGATAAGACTTCCGGATATCATTCCGTATCGTTTTATAGGTTCGGATTCCCTCATGCACATACCTTTTCCCTGAGGGACTGATTTCAGCGAGATGCCCGGACTGATGGATACGAAGCATCATGGCATTGACCATGTTGAAGATCGTCTGTTCGTCATCTCCGTCTGAGAGAGGGTAGGACCAGACGGCTGCCTGTTCCGGTGTAAGAACGGATGGTGCATTGGCTGAAATTGTGGCATAAACCCGATAATCTTCCACATCACTGGTGGATTGGATGGAATGCCGGGAGAGCATCGCATAATCCATCCGCAGACCGCCGCTGGAACAGTTTTCGATGATCAGATCCGGATAGCGTTCAAAGACAGCATCCAGCCATTTCAAATAAGCCCGCTCATGTTCCAGCAGTCCGTCGCCGTAACTATCGGCATTGATCTCCGTACCGATGCCAGGTTCAATGTTGTAGTCCATTTTGATATACCCGACATGATACTGCCGGACAAAGCGGTCGATGATCTCATCCGCAAAAGCCCGCACCTCCGGGTTCCGAAAATCCAGCTGGTAGCGGCTGCGGTCATAGACCCGTTTGCCGTGACGGCAGAAAAACCAGTCGTCCGGGAGTTTTTTTGCCAGCTCACAGTTGATCCCCATCACTTCGATCTCCAGCCATACCCCGGGAATCATCCCTTTGGAACGGATGTAGTCCATCAGCCACATCAACCCCTCCGGAAACCTTTCTGCTGACGGCTTCCATTCTCCTACATTATCCCACCAGAAACCGGCGGAATACCAGCCGGCATCAATGCAGTAATATTCACATCCGGCTTTTGCGGCGGCATCAATGAGCGGCAGTTCCTTCACGGTGGTTGGGTCGGCAAACAGGCAGTTCATGTAATCATTGAAGATCACAGCCAGCTTTTCATTATCCTCATTCGGGCGGCGGATTCGTCGGCGGTATTTTGTCATTTCCTCGTTGGCCTTCTCAAATCCGCCTGTTACCGGAGAAACAGCCACCGGAACGGAGACGAAACGTTCCCCAGGTTTGAGAATTTTTGACCAGTGAGACCAGGTCTCAGACGGTCCGCTCAGCTGGAGATAGAGAAAACCGGTCTGGTCACTGATTTCCCAATGCCAGGAACCGTTATGCTCGATTTGCCACAGGAGGCTTTCTCCGGTTTCCAGGTCTTCCAGAAAACCGGCAGGAATATATTCTTTCGCAGACCAGTTCCCCGTATTGATCACGTTGATCGTTTTCGAAGAGCGGCTGATATGGACGGGCTGGTTCAGGCAAAGCCCAAGATCAGGCAGGCGATATTGTTTCCATTGGATCTCCCGCTGCCAGGAATTATGGGGAATGTGCAGAACAAGCTTGTCATCCCGTTTGCGAATGCCGCCCTTTCCCAGTCCTGTCAAAGCAAATGAGGAAACATACTCAAGCGTTTGTGATTCGGATCCCTGATTATCCACCTCTGTCCAGCTGCGGACGACTGAAATGCGATCATAGAATTGAAAACAGCTGGAAACCGAGAGTCCGGTTTCCTCATCTTTGGTGAGAAATGTCAGTTTCCTCCCGTATTCATTCCGTTCATCGGAAAAGCTGTCGAATTTGAGCCTGTATCCCGGAGCGGTGACGACATATTTTGTCCCGTGACGCTCTTCCGGACGGTCAAGACCGGGAACCTGTACCTCCACCAGCCGGAAACCGCGTTTGTTTTCTTCCGGAATGAGCGCTGGATCATAGGGAAGGGAGGAAAAATGCAGGAGCTTCAGCGTCCCGTCCTGCATTTCTTCCAGATTCAAATAAATGCCGTTTTCATAAAATTCCATCATCTGTGATTATCTCTTACAATTGAATATGAATTTCAGTCCCGTTCAGAGGATATTCCCTGATTTCCGCTTCATGAACGATAACTTTCAGTCCCGGAACAGCTTTGTCGAGATTCAGCGTGACCTCATCTTTTTCGCAGCGGAAGGATACCTCCAAAACAGGGTTCCCTTTAACATCAGGAACTACGATCTGATCTGCTCCGCCGTTCTTCGGTTCATAAAGATGAAGTTCCAGCCCGTCCAGGTAGTCATAATCGGGACGTGACTTGCACCCGCCGAGCGGCAGGATCGAATTTTCGCGAACATAGATCGGCAGTGAGAAATAATCATAGGTCTCGCCATACCAGCGTCCGCCGCTTCGTTTTTCCTCTGAATAGAGATGTGTCCAGGTGCCGTCCGGCAGGTAATAATCCACGTGCCCTTCCTCATTGAAAACCGGAGCGATGAGCAGTTTTCCGCCCAGCATATACTGCATATCCAGATAATTCACTGCCGGATCATGAGGAAATTCGAGAATCATCGGACGCATTTCAGGAATACCGGTTTCGTGAGCATTGACTGCTTCCGCATAAAGGTAAGGCATCAGCCTGGATTTCCATTCCGTGAAGAATCGCAGCACATCACAGGCTTCTTCATCGAAAAGCCAGGGAACCCGGTAGCTCTTGGAACCATGCAGACGGCTGTGGGTAGAAAGCAGACCGAAAGCACACCAGCGTTTGTAGACGTCCGGCGTAGCAGTCTCTTCAAATCCAGAGATGTCGTGGCTCCAGAAGGAGAAACCGGAAAGCATGAGGGAAAGGCCTCCGCGAAGCGTTTCTGCCATGGAGTTGTAACTGGCTGAACAGTCACCGCCCCAGTGTGCCGGGAATTTCTGTCCGCCGGCAGTCGCAGAACGCGCGAAGAGCATGGCTTCGCCTTTTCCTCGAACCTCTTCCAGCACCTCAAAGCATGCCCGGTTGTAGAGATAGGTGTAATAGTTATGCATCAGGAGCGGATCTGAACCGTCATAATATTTCACATCGATCGGAATCCGCTCAGCAAAATCTGTCTTGAAACAGTCTATGCCGGCAGCCAACAGCCCTCGCAGTTTCTCCTGATACCATTTTTTTGCATCAGGGTTGGTAAAGTCAACGATCGCCAGTCCCGGCTGCCAGATATCGACCTGTTTGATCCCTTTGCCGTCTGCCCGCTGCAGGAAATATCCGTTTTTCAGGCCTTCCTCGAAAAATTCACTTCCCTGGGCGACATAAGGATTGAACCAGGCGCAGGTATGCAGTCCACGGTCGTGGCATTCCCGGATGATCTTTTCAGGATCGGAAATAACGGCTTTGTCCCAAACAAAATCCGTCAGATGGAATTCCCGCATCCAGAAGCAGTCAAAATGGAATACATGCAGCGGGATATTACGATCCGCCATGCCATTGATGAAAGACAGGATCGTGTTTTCATCATAACTTGTGGTGAAGGATGTCGTCAGCCACAGCCCGAACGACCAGGCGGGAGGCAGCGCAGGTTTCCCGGTCATGTCTGTGTAGCGCTGCAGAACTTTCTTTGGTTCCGGCCCGTAAATAAAGTAGTAGCGGAGTTCTTCCCCGGGGACAGAAAAGCCGACATATTCAACTTTTTCACTGGCTGTTTCGAACTCAACCGGTCCGGTTTGATCCACAAAG
This sequence comes from Flexilinea sp., assembly GCA_017432685.1. GTDB lineage: Bacteria > Chloroflexota > Anaerolineae > Anaerolineales > Anaerolineaceae > Flexilinea. Next base: position 4,343 of record JAFRIR010000051.1, read on the forward strand.
ACTCCGTATCCGCGATTGGTCATATAGAAAGGAATGCATTTGTAGGCGACCTGCGAAGCAGTTCCGCCATCTTCATTCCAGGTCTGTACCACCTGCCCATTCTTTACAAAAGAGGTGAACCGTTCCCCGAAACCGTAAACGCATTCACCGGGATTCAGGGACAATTCTGAAACCATATAAGGTTTATAGTTTGCGGAAAGATAGTCCTCATCGCAGAACATGGTGGAAGGCTTCTTATCCCAGCGCATATAGCCGAGGTTCCGGAAACCGCAGCTGGTGATGACTTTGCCGTTGGCCTCAAAGGTCACCAGCCAGTCATCATGCATTTTGACACGCAGGCACACATCATCGACAGTCAGCACAGCCTCTTTTTCGCTGATGCTGACGGTATAGTCTGCCGGTGATTCTGTCACTTCAAAACGCGGTTCATGGGAATCATCCCCCTGAAAATGACGGACCCGGACTTTGATCACGTTGGCACCTGCAGCCGTAAATTCAACGGTCAGCGCCGGCTGGTCAATGGTGGCTGCTCTCCCGGTGATTTTGTTGGCAGGCGCCAAAATGCGCATTCCGCCGGGAATTTCTTCTGCAAGATAAGCCTGTGCCGCATAAATCGGATTGGATCGCTCGCTGCGGAGCCAGTAACCTTCTGTAAATTTCATGAAAGACCTCCGGTTCTCGGTTGGTAGTTAGTAGTTAATAGTTGGTAGTCAGTGGTTTGTATTTGTTGGCACATGAATAAAAAAAACTAACAACTACAAACTATCAACTATCAACTCAAGAAAAGGGTGCCGTAAGACACCCTTTTCTTGAAATACATGTAAATCTTAATTTTCCAGTTTGACCCAGGTTTCTTCGATCTGCTTGCAGGCTTCGTCTTTATCGATGGTGCCGGCAATGTAAGACTGCAGGATCTCACCCATAGCCTGATGGGAAGCGTCGGTGAAGTAGGTGATGGACAGTGCGGCAACACCATCGGATTCAGCGAGGGCATCACCCTGCTTGATCACTTCCATGTCCGGAGCTTCAGCGCCCTTCACCGGAGGAATCACACCGGCGACGTTGTTGAACCAGGCTTTGCCGTAATCGCTGGTGTACCACCAGTTGACGAAGTCCAGAACATCCTGAAGAACTGCGGAATCTTTGTTGATGCGCAGCGCCTGATCGGAACCGCCGATAACACGGGCATGGTCCGGGTTATCATCGACCGGATAGGCTACGAATCCGAGGTGCAGATCCGGGTTGATCTCAAGCATGTCTGCTTCGACCCAGGCGCCCTGTCCGACGACCATGGCAGCTTTGCCGATGGCGAAATCAGCGACTTCGGTGGAGAGGAAGGATTCCAGCGGTTTGGCATCGCCGTATTTCACGACCAGGTCAACGAAATCAAAGAAGTTGTCATAAAGGACCGGGTAATCAGCCCAGTGAGCTTCACCTTTGATGAAGGCGTCTGCCAGAGCAGCCGGATCATCGGAAGCTGCATCGAAGAATGTCTGCCATGCGTGTTTGAAGACCCACCATTCACCAAAACCGGAGGTGAAAGCCTGGTAACCAGCTTCGTTCAGTTTTTCGGCGGTTTCCTTCAGTCCTTCAAAAGTCTTCGGAAATTCAGTGATGCCGACTTCTTCGAAGATATCTTTGTTATAGAGCATGCCGAAGTAGTTGCCCTTGATGGCGAAGCCATGGACTTCATCCCCGCTCATCATCACGCCCTTGACTGCGTCGCTCATGGCATCGGCAGCCGGCTGATCCGCGAAATCGTAGGAATAATCAAGATAAACCGCGATTTCCTTACCGGAGGTGGAACCGAAGATGTCAGGTGTGGAACCAGCATTGATCTTCGCCTTCAGCAGGGTCGGATAGTCGCTCTGGGTGGTCTCATAATTGATGGTTACGTCGGGAGCGACGGTCTTGTATTCTTCGATCAGGGCGTTGATCGCATCGGCATATTCCGGGCTGGGGATAAACATATAAATATCCGAAGCGGAAACGGCGCTGCACAGCATTGCTGCAAGAATGCAGGCAAACAACAAAACACTAATTTTCTTCATTTTTTTCTCCTTCATAATAACTTTTGAAACTGAAACCGAAAAATTTTGTTTTCCGATTTCTTATTTCCTAACCTGATCACCGACAACTGACAACCGTCAACCGGCAACCGCTACCCTTTTACAGCTCCCGCCACAACGCCTTCGATGATATATTTCTGCAGCAGGACAAACACAATAATGGACGGAACGATCGCCAGCACCATGGAAGCCATCGCATACTGCCATTGCGTATTGAACTGCCCGACAAAAGTATAGGCGGAAAGAACCAGCGTTTTTGTCTTCGCACTGGAATTGACCATCAGCAGCGGCAGAAGGAAGTCGTTCCAGATCCACATTACATCCAGAACGATCACGGTGATCGTTACGTTCTTCAACAGCGGAAAAATAACGCTGAAGAAGGTGCGGATCGTGGAAGCTCCGTCGATTTTGGCGCTTTCATCCAGTTCCTTCGGGATCGTGTGAAGAAAGTTGCAGTAGATGAAAGTCGCCATTGGAATTCCGAATCCCCAGTATTGAACCCCCAGACCCCAGATGCTGCCTGAAAGGTGAAGGACATTCATGACCTTCAGCAGCGTGATCATGATCGTCTGGAAGGGGATCAGCATCGGGGTGATGATGAGCGTATGAATAAAGTTTGTATATCGGTTCGGACGCCGTTCAATGATATAAGCCGTGAATGAGGAAAAGAGAACAATCCCGGCGATCCCGACGACTGTGATGATCACGTTGTTCAGGAAAAGGCTCCAGTAATTCATCTTGTCCATGACATAGCTGTAGTTTTTCCATTCGATTTTCGAAGGCAGTGCGATCACGTCCATAACGACTTCGCGGAACGGTTTGACTGAGTTCATAAACATCAGGAAGACCGGATAAATATAAACCAGCCCGATAATGACAATGATGATCTCAAGAATCACCAGGTACAGACGTTTTTTCGTTGCTCTTGTCATAATCCCACGTCTCTCTTATTGAATGCTTTCAGAACAACCTGCGTAAGGATCAATACGAAGAGAAAATAAATGATTGATTCTGCAGACCCAAGACCGTAGTTGTTGTTTTGAAATGCTTCACGGTAAATTTCCAGCGTGACGGACGCCGTTGCTTTCCCGGGACCGCCCTGTGTCAGCGCCAGAATAATATCAAATACCTTCAGGGAATTTGTCAGTGACATGAAAACACAGGTGGTTACTGATGGCCAGAGCATCGGAAAGACAATAGAAAAGAATCTCTGCACACCGGAAGCGCCGTCAACAGTTGCCGCCTCAAGAATATCTTTCGGGATAGCCTGCAGTCCGGCAATATAAAGAACAATGTAGAAACCGATGGATTGCCAGATCCCGACAAAGGCGACGGAATAAAATGCCAGATCCGGATTGCCGAGCCAGCTGAGATTCAGCCAGTTCCAGCCGGTCATTTCAAAGAGTTTGGCAAACCCCTGGGAAAAGATAAATTTCCAGATAAAACCGACAATGGTCATCGACATGATGTAGGGAATAAAAAATACACCTCGCATCAAATTGGCAAGTTTAAACTTCTGCGTGAGCGCAACCGCCAGCGCCAGGGCAAATATGTTGGCGATCACCATGAAGACAAAGGTGTACCTTGTCGTAAACAGGATCGACTTCAAAAAATTACTGCTGGTATCTGTAAAGATCGTGACAAAGTTCTGAAATCCGATGAACTCCGGATTCTTTGAAATCCCGTTCCACTTTGTAAGCGAATAATAACCACTTAATACAAAGGGAATATATATCGTTACAGACACAAGTATGACCGCAGGAAGTGTAAACAGTACATTCTCGATCTGCTCTTTGCGTTTTACTCCATTTTTCGGCATTATATAATTCCTCAGAGAAAAATCTATTGATTCATTATAATAAATACTCCTGTTAATATCAAATTAAGTTTGTCACTGTTTATCTGCAAAAATGTAATAATTATTCCGGTTGAAAATCATATAGGATCAGTGTATTGGGATTGGAATAATTTGATTCTGGTTTGATTTCAATTGTTGATAATTCTTCCTTACTTGTTACAGTTCACGGGTTAGCCAGTTACGATAAAATTATATAACATAACCATATTTTTGGAAATAGAGAAGAAAAGACAAATACGACAAAGTAGGTCATAATTTGTCTTTTTTTTCGACAAAATATGGTTATGTTATATAATTATATTGTAACCATTAATAAGGAGGAAACAATGGCAATTATTCATCAACATGACAAACGATCCGGCATAACATATGCCTACGAATCTCATTCATATTGGGATCCTGAAAAGAAGGTGGTGAGAGCAAAACGAAAGCTCATCGGAAGAATCGATCCGGAGACGGGAGAAATCAAGCCTACGAACGGGCGTGGACGGAAAAAGGTAGATAAACATTTTTTGTACATGCCAGAACAGCAATATAGCTGCTGACCGATGGTTTCCAGCAGCTCTGAGCCGCAGCGGATCGCGCATATCTTTCATCATCTCCGATAGCTTGTTGAGATTGTCGGTGCACACTGCTTCCAGGAACGGATCCCGTCCGGTACACCGGTTATCATTCTTCGCTTTTTTCAGCACACCGATGTCCATAAGCACATCGACCGGGACAGCATAACCCCGATTCTGGATCTGGCAGTACATCGCGTCTGCGACTCTCGATAGTATGTCTTTCATTCACGTTGTTCTCGTGGGTGCAGGATGGCTATAAACAAGAAAACCCTCCGCACCGCCACCCCAATGGGAAGCATGGGATGGGATTGGAGGGTGAAATATATCAGCAAATCAGAAAATCAGCTTCTTAACAAGGGCCTTTTTCCGGAAAAAGGAAATACCATAGCAAATCACCGAATCAAATCCTGTAAAGCCTCTCAGGTATTCTTTGTCAATAATCTGCTGTTTCCCTTCCAGCGCATCCTTTTCCATTTCTTCTTCCATATCGGACTTTTTTGCTTCAAGGATCATTCCACGTTTCTTCCGCTTTTCTCTCACATCAATATCGGATCTGCCCAATCCATTCTCCTGGTTGGATTTAACTGCGTATCCCAGTCCGGAAATGATGCCGGTCAAAAATGCGTGATAATAGTTTTCGTGGTAGTCATGGTAGCTAATAGTCTCAAAGAGGATATCCGTCATCATCTCCGAGGCCTTTTCCTCATCACCTTCCCACAATGCTGTCATCAATGCCATCTGCTTTGATCGGTCCAGCGCCAATGCATTGTTAAAACGCTTTACCACAGTCTCCTCAAAGATGTTTGAAATTTCTGTGTTCGGAATTTTGAGTTCAACCGTATCTCC